>JAQCKU010000013.1 GCA_027592195.1 Actinomycetota bacterium | reverse complement strand
TCCGTAATCTTCCAAAATGGGGTTGGTTACTGATTATTATTTTCTTTGGCCCACAAACCCTGGCGTTGGGATCTGTTGGTTGGTTTGTTGCTGGAAGGCCAAAAGGTAAAGGGTTTGGCGGCTTTCGACCTAAGCGAAAAATCCTGCCACCTGATGATAATCCAGAGTTTTTAAAAGGTTTATAGAGGGCTATTACAACCCGCTATTACAACCCGCTATAAGTGTGCTTACCGGTGCCCCAAATATTTACATAAACATAATTAAATAAAAATGTTGAACCAGCTATCAGGCAGAGCCATGCAGCTTTTCTACCTTTCCATCCTGCAGTGACTCGGGCATGAAGATAAGCAGCGTAGGCAACCCAGGTAATAAAGGCCCAGGTCTCTTTTGGATCCCAACCCCAATATCTTCCCCAAGCAGCCTCTGCCCAGATTGCACCAGCGATAATGGAGAAGGTCCAGATAGGAAAGACCAGCGCAATTAATCGATAGGTGAGTTGATCAAGTGCATCGAGGGAGGGCAATCGATGCGCCCAGGAAGATCGAACTCCATTTCGCTCCATTTTTTCAAGGACGAGAAATGCAGCTGCAAGGGAATTTGCAAGGAGAAAGATTCCACCAGAGATGATCGCGGTTGCAACATGAATGAGTAACCATGGAGATTTAAGTGCCGGTACTAAAGGGGCGCTCTCAACATAGAGAAGAGTTATCGCAGTTCCTAAGGTGAGAAGTGTTAGCCCTGCTACAAGAATTCCAAGCCATCTCAGATTATATTTCTTTAAAGCTATTAAGTAAGCAGTGGTAAAGATAAATGCGCCAGTAATTGAAAACTCGTACATATTTGCAACCGGAATTCGTGAAGCTGATGCGCCACGTGTAATCAGAGCTGCTGCAACAATTAGATTTCCCAAAATAATGAGTCCAGTTGCGCTCCGTGCTAATTTTTCAGTTCTTGAACGATCAAGCTCTCGCTTCTCTCCACTCTTAACTGACCAGGCAGTCTCAACTGCATGAAGTAGAAAGGCGATAGCAAAAACTGCTAAGGCTGAGTAGATAAAATTATTAGAAAGGTAAGCAAGTGATTTACTATCCACTTAACTCTCTCCCTTCTTTAAAGTTAAAAACTCTTGGAACTCTCTTAATTCTCTTAGTAACAACTCTTCATTGCTACTTGAAAACCCAGCAACATCGATCAATTGAACTGAATTCTCCTCTGAGAATCTAATCCAAATTCGACGACGATGGATGAATAACATCCCAAGGGCCCCGATTAAGGCGAATAATCCGCCAAATAACGCGATTTTCTTCCCTGGATCGTGAATGATTTGAAGATTAACCCAAGGAAGATAGCCATCAAAGGTGATTGAGCCCACTTTAAAGTCATAGCTCTCTCCTAGTCGCAACGCCTTTAAACCGATACGTTCCATATTTTCAATATCTAACCGATAGATGGATTGGGGCTTGCCATCATCCATACCAAGATCTCCCTGCCATACAGCTAAGAGAAGGCGAGGATCAAGAACTTCTGGATAGGAAGAAAAAGCACCTCGGACTTCATCTCGTGCAGCAGTTGGAATAAATGAACCGACAAAACCAATCGGCGGCTCCATATCAGGAACTTTAATTGCTCCGGCAGAGGTCAAATTAGGATCTTGCGGCAAAAATGCAACAGCTCCCTTAAATGTAACTTCCCCTGCGCCATCGCGGACTGTTACTTGCGGTGAGTAACCAGTTGCTTGGAGGAAAACACGGGTAGCGCCAAAGGTGAGTGGTTCATTAACTCTTACTACTTTCTCCTCCTCCGAAGAATCTAACTCCTCTCTTACTCTGACTTCTAATTCGTAATTAAGAGCTTGATTTGTCAATGGATCATACTCGGCTAAAAAGCTATCTACTTTTATTTGAAATGGTTGAAGTGATTCCACAGAGTAGAAACGTCCAGGAATCATGCTGTCATAACTGGTGGGGGTATTTTGAAATCTCTCACCAACATTAACTATTGAATCACCACGCATTCCAAATATTGAGCTAACCGCAATTCCAATGAGAATAAAAATCATAGCGAAGTGAAAAATTAAGTTTCCACTTTCTTTTAAATATCCCTTCTCTGCTGTGATTGAGCCATCAAATTCTGCAGTACGAAATCCCTTCTTTTTTAACCAGGATAAAATTAAAACTTTATCAGCACCAATAGAATCTGAATCGAATGATTGAAATCCCTTCATCAACTGTAACGATTGTGGAGGCGGTGAAGGTTTTTCAAAAATCGCTCGAAGATATTCATTTAGCCTTGGGATAACACAACCAATTAAGGAGATAAAAAGTAGAACATATATCGATGAAAACCATGGCGATCCAAATACATCAAAGAAGTAAAACCGATCTAACCATGGGGAAATTGCTGGATTCCTATCAAAGAAATCACTAACCTCAAATGGATTCTGTGACCGTTGCGGAATAATCGAACCTGGTATTGAAGCTACCCCAACCAACATCAAAAGTATCAGAGCGGTACGCATACTGGTCAGCAATCTCCAGAGATACCGCCATAGCGAAAATCCCCCTAGTTCTTTAAGGGACTTAGTCCGATCTTTCTCAATTTTCTCGCGCTGCTTACCGTTCATAATTATTTCACTCAACCCTTAGATAACCGGAATAAATCCGCTAATCGAGGATCTTAGGAGTGCAATAAATTCTTCCCAGAGCCCTGTAAATTGTGCAATTCCTATAGCAATTAGAAATATTCCACCCGCTACTGCAATTACTTGAGAATTTCTCATAAGAAATTTATGGACCTTATCGAGTTTCGTTAAAAACAACGCAAAAAGAATTAATGGAAGCCCAAGTCCTACTGAGTAAAATAATGAGAGAAGTGCTCCTCTTGCAGCGCTTGCCTCTTGCAGCGCCAAAGTTTGTACTGCCGCAAGAGTTGGACCAATACATGGAGTCCAGCCAAATCCAAAGAGAAAGCCAAGAAGTGGGGCTGCCACAATTCCTTGTATCTTTGGCGATGCAAATTTAAAACTTCTATAAAATTTCTCACTAAATATAAAAATTAAACCAAGAGTTATTGTCACAACTCCCAGTATTCGACTAAATAAAGGTGAGTTTTTTGATAACTCACCACCGATACTTCCAAAAAAGACGCCATAAGAAACAAAGAGGGCGGTGAATCCCATAACAAATAAAGATGCGCCAAGTAGAACTTTTACTCTGGTTGCACTCGCACCTGCAATATAAGAGAGATACCCTGGAAGAAGTGGGATAACGCAAGGAGATAGAAAGGAGATTATCCCTGCTAGAAAAGCAATAGGTGCAGCAACAAGTAAATTCCCATTAAAGATCTGTTCAACTAAAAATTTACTCATTTAAAAGATCCTCAAGTAATTTTGCTGTTCCTGAGTAAGTCACTTCACCGCTAATTCGAGCTGCAACTAAGCCATCCTGATCAATGAGCAAGGTGGTGGGTATTGCATTAGGAATAAGAATTTTATTGAATTCAAGCAAGATATCATCATTTCTTAGAGAGGGAAAAGTTATTTCAAAACGGGTGATAAAGGCTTGAGCAGATTCAAGATTGTCTCGAGTTAAAACACCTAAAAATTGAACATCTGGAAAATTTTCCGAAAGTTCTTGCAGTATTGGCGCTTCGGCCCGACATGGAGCACACCAAGAGGCCCAGACATTTAAGACCAATACATTTCCTATTTTTTCTTGATAACTATCGCCATTTAATAGCTCGCCTTTTATCACCGGAGCTGGTGACCTTGAACCTTTGTTAATGACGGTTATTGCGCCATTTCCTTCTATATAAGAGCTCTGGTTCACTTGATTATTTCCAGTGGCGCAACCTGTCAATAAAAAAAGCGAGAGTGTAGTTAAGATTAACTTCTTTTTAGGTAAAAGAAAGTAAATTTTCATATCTTGGTCCACATCAATCACTTATTTTTTATAAGAAGATGGCGAACTGGTTCGCTATAACTAGTCGAAGTGATCATTGCCTCTTCATCAAAATGTATAGTGGTAACTGAACAGAGAGAGCACTCTCGTTTTCTTGGATCATGAAATAAGGATCGATTTTCAATAGCGCTGCGGACTATCCAAATTGGTAATTGGTGAGAGATGCAGATGGCATCTTCTTTATTATTACTTTTGGCAATATCTCGAGCTGTAAAAATTGCAGCAAGCATCCGATTTACCTGTTCTAGATAAGGCTCTCCCCAAGATGGGCGCCAAGGATTGTAAAGATGTTTCCAGGCCTTGGGATGGCGCAGAACGCCATCTCCGACAGCAAATCTTTTCCCTTCAAAGACATTAGCTGCCTCAATTAACCGTTCGTCGGTGCTGATCTTTATTTTATGAACCTCGGAAATCGGAGCTGCTGTCTCTTGAGCTCGTTGCAGCGGTGAGACAAGAAGTGCACCTAGATCAAGGCTCTTGCTCCATTCTCCAATCTCCCTTGCCATCTGCTGACCCCGGTTAGATAGGGACCATCCAGGTTGCCGGCCATAGAGAATATGCTCTGGGTTCTCGACCTCACCATGTCTAATAAGGTGGACTCTCATGGGCTTAAGCATAGAAGCAAGCCTTGAAATCGGCTCACCGCTATTTTCTTGATCTCAGCAATTTTTCAACTTTGGTCGAGATAGCAAATAAAGCTCCAGTAATGTAGGCCAGTTATGTCAAAAGGTGCCGTCTCGTTAGTTGAAGAACTCCGTTCTCGAACCGATTTGCAAATAACTGAACTTTTCTTGCTCCGTCCAGATCTAACCGCACCTGTCCCAACAGATTTCTCGGCCCTCTCCGCTCGAGCAACTTCAGCGCCTAGCTTAGTTCGGGCGCTAGAGGGGCTCAATAAATTTCAATACCAGATCCTCGAAGCGATAACAGCGCTAGATGAATCAATAACTATTGAAATTCTTATGAAAGCCACAGAGCCTGCCGCTAAAGAGGCCGTTGATGATCTTTGGAAGAGAGCTTTGATTTATTACGATAAAAAAATCCTACGGACGCCGAGAGCGATCCGTGAAATGCTTGGTTCACAACCTGCTGGTTTAGGTCCAATTTCACTTAATGTAATCAATTTTCCAATTCTTGAGAGCGCACCTCCGTTAGCGAAAGAGATTTTAAAGCGATTAACTTGGGGCCCCCCAAAAGGAGCAATTGGTGATCGGAAAAAAACTGGTAAAGCTGTTGATTGGCTCATCGAAAATAATTTTCTTATTAAAGTAGATAATGAACATGTTGCGCTTCCAAGAGAAGTCGGAATTTATTTACGTGGTGGAAAAATTCACCAAGAACTATTTATAAAACCAGCTAAAGTTCTTGGTGATTCATTAAAAAATAAAGAGATTGATCTTGCTGCTATTGCAGCTATCAGCAATATCTTGCGGTGGATCGCTGAATTAATGGATTTCTGGTCAGAAGAGACTCCGATAGCTCTTCGCACTGGCGGGTTAGGAGCTCGAGACTTAAAGAAAGCAGCTCTGCATCTAGGAGTTGATGAGAGCTGCGCCGCCTTTGTTGTTGAAGTAGCCTTTCTAGCAGGGCTAATCGCAATTGAGAGCAATGATGCAATACTTCCATCACCGCAATTTGATCTATGGCAGATGAAATCTCCTGAAAGCCAATGGGAAGAGATTGCATCCCTCTGGCTCATCTCTTCTCGAGTTGTTGGGCTTATTACCCGGGGACAGTCGCGAGGAATCGCTCCATTAGGCTCAGAATTAGATCGAATTTGGGCTCAACGCATTAGAAGATTAATTCTCTCGGTCTTGGAGAAGAATCCCAATATTTGTGTTGCAGTTGAGTCAGCCAAAGATTGGATTGATTGGCTAGCACCCTCTCGACGTGGCGCTTCATTACATCATGATTTTATCGAATGGACTCTCTCAGAGAGTGAGTGGTTAGGAATCACTGGACGAGGTGCCTTATCCTCTTTCGGAGAAAAGCTCTTAACTGGAGCTAGTGATTTAAATATTGATAAATCTCTACCTAAAGCAATTGATCATATTCTTATACAAGCAGATTACACAGCAATCGCACCTGGGCCGCTAACGGTGGAAATTGCAAGAATTCTCTCAACTTTTGCAGATATTGAAAGTAGAGGAAGTGCAACAGTTTACCGATTTAGCGAGGGATCAATTCGCCGAGGTTTAGATCATGGCCACTCTGGTGATGAGATAAAGAAATTTCTACAGAAAACCTCAAAAACCCCGCTACCACAACCACTTGAATATTTAATTGCAGATGCATCAAAACGACATGGAAAACTTCGAGTTGGATATGCAAATACTTATATCCGGTGTGAAGATACATCAACAATCTCCCAGATCATCTCTGATAAGAGGTTAGAACATCTTCGTTTGAGAGAGATCGCACCTGGTGTTCTTATCAGTGAAAGTGAGAGCGCTGATGCTTTAGAAGAGCTAAGAAATAATGGCTACCTACCCTCTCTTGAAAGTAATTCAGGATCTGTCCTCGCTGCTCCTAAGGAGCGTAGATCCAAAGTACGGGCAAGGCCTCCTCGAAACATTACTGATATCGCTATTTCAGAACCTTCAATAATTGAAGCAGCTGTTAGATCTTTAAGGGCGGGCGAGAGGGCCACTGGCGCAAAATCTCTCACCCGTGATTTACCACGGAATACAGCGAATGAAACCCTTGCAATCTTGAAAAAATGTATTGAAGAAGGCTCAACAATTTCGATTGGTTATGCCGATACAAATGGTGGTGTTTCCAGTCGTGTAATTGATCCAATCTCAGTTGCCATGGGGAATCTAATCGCGACAGATCATGGAAATAAATCAGTTACAGAGTTTAAAATTTCAAGAATTACAGGAGTATCTCCGATTTAGATCTAGTGATTGAGTCGAGATAATCTTCATCGATATTGACGCCAATACCCGGGCCTTGAGGAACTTGCAATTCACCATCTTTCATGATGAAAGGATCGGTGATATCACGATGGTAGTAACGGCTTGAGGCAGATGTATCTCCCGGGAGCGTAAATCCTTCAAGTGCAGCAAGGGCAACATTGGCTGCTCGACCAATTCCACTTTCTAGCATTCCACCACACCAGACTGGAATATTATTGTTGAAGCAATAATCATGAATTTTCTTTGCCTCGATATATCCACCAACGCGCCCAGGCTTGATATTAATAATGCTTGTTGCTTTCATCTCCAGAGCGTCAATCGCGCCTTGAAGAGAGGTAATCGATTCATCAAGACAGATCGGGGTTTTACTCGCGCTAGCTAGGGCAACATGTCCTAAGAGATCATCTTCTGAAAGTGGTTGTTCATTGAGGAGCAGATTATATTCATCCAATTTCTTCAGGTGATTAATATCTGATCTTTTATATGCCTGATTTGCATCTACTTGTAATGGAATTTCGGGATAAATATTTCTAATTGTTTCCACTGGAAGCAAATCCCAACCAGGTTGAATTTTTAATTTAATTCTCTTATAACCGGCCTCGACATATTGGGATACCTCATCAATTAACTCTTCGATTGTCGGCGTGATACCAACTGAGACACCGCATGGAACGCTACCTCTGGTAGCTCCAAAATACTCTCCAAATGAGATCGAATCTGCCTTTAATTTTCCATCAAGAAGCGCTGATTCAAGGGCTGCTTTGGCCATGGGATGTCCTAAAAATGGCAAGAGAATTGTAGGTAGCTCCTCAGGATCAAAGTCCAAGCCTTTGAGTTTTGGGATAAAGAAGTTTTCGATCACATCAAGTGATCCTTTTATGTATTCACTTGAATATAAAGGGGCAGACATTGCAACGCATTCGCCCCATCCAATTCCAAGATCACTCTCAACTTTTAAAAGTAACATCTCACGCTTTAATTGCCGAGTAAAAGATGTTTGAAATGGTTTGACTAAAGCAAGCTCAGCTTGAATGAATTCAATTCTTTTTATTTTCATGGCTTACTTAAAATATACTCTCTCTTCTCAGTGAAACCAGTAATCTTCCATCCAGATTTCATTTTTGGCTCCAAGGCTGACCTAACTTGCCTCCGCCATAATCTGGCAGCATCAAGATCTGAGGATCTAAGAGTAAGAATATCTTCAGGTATCTCAACAAGAATATCTTCAGATTCTTTTTTAGAGGTATTTATTGTTTTAGTTCTATTTTTTTCTTCATCAAATTCTTTATCCAGATACCATTTAACATAAAGTCTATCGGTAGCATCTCCAGCATTTACTGAATCAGGCATCTCGCCATAGAAATCAACAAGATACTCAGTAATTTCAGCTCCGAGTTTTACTATATTTAAACGGGCATTTCTTGAAACAAGTGGATCAAATGTCCATCCAATATATCGATACCCCCTCTCTCTTGCCCATCGGCGCTGATGGCTTTTGAGACCTGCTCCGGCTCCTTGATCTCTAAAATCGGGATCAACAGCGGCCACATGTGAATGCAGAAATATCTCACCGTCTTTACTTAAACCTGGAAAGGCAAAGGCTGCAGCAATCAATTTTCCCGATTCAAATCCGCCTCCCAAATAGGATCCACTATGAAGTAGCGCCTCTAGGAAATTTGAAGGAATTTGAGTACCACCACTTGGCCAGGTCATATCAAAGAGTTCTTGCGAAAGCGCCCGCTCAGCTCTACTTGTTAGCTCCTTAAATTCAAGCATTTGGCCATCATCGCGCTGATTGAGATTAATGGCAAGATTGCCACATGAGCAATTCAACGATCAGCTCCGTCGGTAAGGTCAGCCAGGCTGAGGCGATTGGCCTTGTTGAAAGGCTGGTAAAAATTCAATCTCCAACGAGCGATCTAGAGAGCTTAAATCAGGTAACTGCAGAAGCACAAAAAATAATGACCGAGCTACTTGGAACTAGTGGCGAGATTAAAAATCTAAATGGATTTCCGCTCCTTACTTGGAAGAGTGGTCAACCTAAAGTTCTTCTCCTCTGCCATCTCGATACAGTGTGGCCAAAAGATTCCTTTGATCCGCTCTGGAAAGTTGAAGGGGATCAAATGCATGGGCCTGGTGTTTACGATATGAAAGCAGGTTTTGTTCAAGCTCTCATTGCAACCGCCTCACTCTCAGATAAAGATGGAATCTATATTCTTGCAACAACAGATGAGGAAGAGGGAAGTTTTGCTTCACGCGCTTTTATTGAGGAGAGCGCTAAATTATGTAAGCATGTATTAGTTTTTGAATCTGCGATTAATGGAAAGCTTAAGATTTCTAGAAAAGGGACTTCCATGTATCGCATTAGCGTTAAAGGTAGAGCATCCCATGCCGGCTTGGAGCCTGAAAAAGGAATTAATGCAGCTCTAGAGCTTGCACTTCTTTTACCAAAGATAGTTTCGATCGCAGATACAAAATTGGGAACTACTGTTACGCCAACAGTTTTTACCTCTGGAACAACTCTTAATACAGTTCCTGCTTTAGCGCAGGTTGATATTGATGTCCGAGGATTTACCAAGGAAGAACAAGAGCGAGTAGACCGTGAAATTAATTCGTTAGCAGGTCAACTTCCTTCAATGGCAGAGGTAATTGTCACTGGTGGAATAAATAGACCTGCCCTCGATCCAAAAATGAGCGAGGATCTATTTAAAGTTGCCCAACGCGCAGCGCTTCATCTCGGTCTTGCACCGATTGAGGGCGCCAGCGTTGGTGGAGCAAGTGATGGCAATTTCACTGCTGCCGCAGGGATTCCAACCCTTGATGGTCTTGGCGCAGTAGGAGATGGAGCACATGCTGCCCATGAATGGGCGAGCGCTCTAGCGCTCATGGAGCGCTCAGCATTGGTTCAAGTAATGCTCGAAGAACTTCTCAAGTAAACTCGCGAGGATGTCTGATGGTCCATTAATTGTCCAGAGCGATAAGACGCTCCTTCTTGATATTGACCATCCACAATCTACCGATGCGCGGCGAGCAATTGCACCTTTTGCAGAGTTAGAAAAATCTCCAGAGCATATTCATACCTACCGATTAACTTCGCTTGGACTTTGGAATGCTCGGGCTGCTGGCCATGATGCTGAAAGTGTTATCGATACACTTCTTAAATATTCAAGATATGCAGTGCCTCACTCACTCTTGGTTGATATCGCAGAGACGATGGGTCGATATGGCCGCCTTCGACTTGAATCACATCCTGTACATGGCTTAATTTTAATTACAACCGATGCGGCAGTCTTACAAGAAGTTGCCCGATCTAAAAAAATTGCACCAATGCTGGGAGAGCGGGTTGATTCTGAATCAATCATTATTCATCCATCTCAACGTGGCCATCTAAAACAAGCCTTACTAAAGCTTGGTTGGCCAGCTGAAGATTTTGCTGGCTATGTTGATGGGCAGAGCCATGAAATTTCTCTTAAAGAAGATACTTGGAAGATGCGTGATTACCAAAAACTTGCTGCTGAAGGGTTTTGGCATGGTGGCTCTGGTGTAGTGGTCCTACCTTGTGGCGCAGGGAAAACTATTGTTGGCGCAGCATCTATGGCACATGTAAAAGCAACTACCTTGATTTTGGTAACAAATACCGTCGCCGCCAGACAGTGGCGAGATGAGCTCTTGGCTCGGACAACGCTAACTGAGGATGAGATCGGTGAATACTCCGGGGCGAAGAAAGAGATCCGTCCAGTGACCATCGCGACATATCAAGTAATGACTACCCGGAAAAAAGGTCTCTACGCCCATCTTGATTTATTCGATAATCACGACTGGGGCTTAATTATTTATGATGAGGTTCACCTGCTCCCAGCGCCAATTTTTCGATTTACTGCAGATATCCAATCAAGACGGAGACTGGGGCTGACTGCAACTTTAGTCCGTGAAGATGGAATGGAAGGTGAGGTTTTCTCACTCATTGGCCCAAAGAGATTTGATGTTCCATGGAAAGAGATTGAAGCTCAGGGATATATTGCACCTGCCGATTGTGTTGAAGTTCGAGTAACTCTCACAGAACATGAACGGTTAACTTATGCCACAGCTGAACAGGAAAATCGATATCGCGCGGCTGCTACGACGGCGACCAAGAAGAATGTTGCAATCGCACTTGCTCACCATCATAGTGAAGATCAAGTCTTAATTATTGGTCAATATATAGATCAGATCGATGAACTTTCTGCAGAGTTAGGCGTTCCAATAATTAAAGGTGAGACTCCAATAAAGGAAAGAGAGCTTCTCTTCGGCCAATTTAGAAGAGGAGAGATTAAATGTTTAGTGGTTTCAAAGGTAGCTAACTTTTCAATTGACTTACCTGAGGCTTCTATCGCAATTCAAATCTCTGGAACTTTCGGCTCTCGTCAGGAAGAAGCACAACGGTTGGGAAGAATTCTTAGACCGAAATCAGATGGGCGTGGTGCGAGATTTTACTCCTTGGTAGCTCGCGATACTGTCGATCAAGACTTTGCACAGAATCGACAACGTTTTCTTGCCGAGCAGGGTTACTCCTATCGAATAATTGATGCCGATGATGTTTACTCTGGTCAAATTTAAAATATAAATCCTGATTTCTAAATTAAGATCTTCTTAACGCGGAGATAAATCTCTCTCTGATGATACGACCAAATCCATGAATTTTTCCATCTATCAAAACGACTGGAACCATAAGACCGTACTCTTCCACCAGCTTTTGGTCTTGCTCAATCATTACCTCTTCTAAATGAAAATCCATCTCTTCACCGACCGAAATCAAAATAGCTTTTGCTTCCTCACAGAGATGACATCCTTGGCGAGAGTAAATGACCACTTCTCTGATTTCAGCTTTCACAAGGGAAAAATTACCACTTCTCAGAACTCTCCCATCAAGTTCGCCAATCCTGCGGTGATGGTGAAAGGGTAACCTTGACCAATGCGCCGGAGAGGATTAAAACCAGCATGGCTGGTTAACCTTTCACCAACTCTCAGTTTGGCAATAACCATAACGCTCACTCTGACTCTTACTTTAACTCTTATCTCACCAATAATTACACCAACATCTGCACCGGCTCTTTCATTCAAAACTGCACCAGCAAATTACTGGGGAAAGATTGTTGCTGCTGAAAAATCTACTCAAACCTTTAATAGTGAGATCGCAGACACATCTACTACAACGAGTGAAACTGTTGAAGATAACCAAGGAGAGAAATTAAGTGATTTTGATATCACATATATAAACGTTCCAGAGCGAGCGAAGGCGGCAATTGAGAAAGGTATCCAAGCTTGGGAGAGAGTCTTTCAATCGACGGTTGATATCAATGTGGAAGCTTATTGGGATCGGACTGCACCTTATGGAGTTCTAGGTACAGCTCGTCCGGGAAGATATTTCAATTCTTTTGAAGGAGCACCTGATAAGGAACTTTGGTATGCATCAGCTCTAGCAAATGCGTTAGCTGGTAGAGATCTTGATCCAATTAATCCTGAGATTATTATCCGTCTTAGTTCTAGCGCCTCATGGTATTTAGGAACTGATGGAAAACCAGGGGTATCTCAATATGATCTTGCCTCGGTAGTTCTCCATGAGATTGGCCATGGAGTTGGTTTTCTCTCTAATTCAGAGGTAATTCAATTTACAAATCTTGGATCAATAACACAACCAACGCCCTTTGATGCTTATGCACAACTTCCTGATGGACGAAGGTTGATGGATCTACCCTCACCATCCATAGAACTTGGAATTGCGCTCACAAATACTCTCCACTGGTCAGGAAAAATAACAACTGCGGTAAATAATGGCATAAAACCACTGCTCTACACTCCGAAAACCTATGAGCTTGGATCCTCCATTAGCCACCTTGATGAGAGCTCCTACCCAAGGGGCTCTAGCAATGCCGCAATGACTCCCAATCTTGAGGCAGGTGAAGTATTAATCGCACCTGGAGCCCTCGCCGCGGCAATGATTGCAGATATGAGAGCTGCACCTCCAGCTGGAATCGTTTTTGGAATTCCTAGTGAACCACGAAATGTTCGAGCCCTAGTTGGAAGTTCGCGCGCAATCATCACATTTGACCCGCCAAGTAATGCTCGCGCTACGCAGGTAAGTTCCTACACCATCACAACAGTGCAAACCGGTGAATCTATCGAGGTAGCCAATAGCCCTGCAGTAATTAGGGAGTTAAAAAATGGAGAACAATACTCATTTGATATCACCGCCTCCAATGAGAATGGAGAATCACCCAGGGCTCGGAGTAATTTAATTACACCAGAGAGGGGCTGGAAGCGGACAATTCTTGATGCAAACGCAGATGGAAAATATCTTGCATCAGCTATTTTCCAAGGTAGAAAAGTTATTGCTTATACAGATTCTCGAAGCGGCGATGTAAAGTTAGCAACTTTTGATGGATCACGATGGATAAGAAGAGTCATTGATGGAAATTCTAATTCTTCTGGGCGAACCTCAAACAATGTCTCTGGATATCTTTCGTTATGCACGAGTGGAACTGGTGTTCGAGAAAGACTACATCTTTTCTATACCGATCTGACCGATAAAGATTTACGTTATGGTGAATTTGATGGCAAGCGATGGAAATTTGAAGTTGTTGATGGGAATGGCCCTGTAATCCAAAATTATGAGGAGAGAATCAGGGTTTCCACTGGAAGTGATGTAAGCGTTTCAAATGCCTGTGTAGCCACACCATCAGGGCTACAAGTTTTCTACCGCGATGAGAGTCAAGGGATTTTACTTGGAGCAGTCAGAAGTCGAGGTAAATGGTTATATGAAATTGTTGATGGAGATAAAAAAGTTGAAGGTCGCAGTATCGGTGATGTTGGTTTTAGAATGAGAGCTACCGCTATAGGCGCAAAGGTTTATCTGATCTATGACTCAATTCTGGTTGTTGATCAAAATAGGAATGCTACCCAGGCAGAGGTGCGCCTTGTTTCAAGATCCTCTATTTATCCTGAAGATTGGAGCTATCAAAACTTAGAGATATCAAGTGAGACTATCGCTGTGCCTGGATATGACCTTTCGATATTTAAAAACGAAAAGCAGAAAAAAGTTTACGCATCCTGGCTTGCTTCAACACCTCTTACTAGACCGAAGCCAGATCGAGTTAAATCAAGATTAATCAGTGAATTCGATGCAGTGATAGCTGGTTTTGCTGATGATTATGGATTTTTTTCAACTCCGCTTGCAGAAGATTCGATTGGGATTTCTTTTGGTTGTCAAGAAAGGCTCTGTGCGATGGGGAAAAAGAACCAGAGCGTCAGACTTATCATTGATGAACCTCTGCCATCAAAAGCCATGACGCTCTGGATTACTCTCAATAAAAAACGATATGTGGTTGCTGGAATTAACGGCAAAGTAACGCTTCTCAGTAAAAGCTAATTACTTCTTATTTCTTCGTTGAATTCGAGTCTTCTTTAATAATTTTTTATGCTTCTTTTTTGCCATTCGCTTACGGCGCTTTTTAACAACGGAACCCATGATCACATCCCTTCGTTATTTTGCAGCTCTCTGAAATCAAGGCGCTAACCG
Organism: Actinomycetota bacterium; assembly: GCA_027592195.1. Classification (GTDB taxonomy): domain Bacteria; phylum Actinomycetota; class Actinomycetes; order Nanopelagicales; family Nanopelagicaceae; genus SYAN01. The sequence continues at coordinate 8,433 of JAQCKU010000013.1, read as the reverse complement.
TATCAATTGAAAAGGGCCCCGCTGTAATTGGATCAAGGCATACCCGTCATTTAAATCATATAAAGCGAGTGCCGGGGCGGTAGATAGCGCCCTAATTACTCCTTTTTTATTAAATGTAAGGAAGACGGCTGTACTTCGCTTAGGGGCAAATCCTGGAATGGATGAGATTTTGCTCTTGGTGATAAAACCTACCCTTACTCCATCTACCACTGGCGAAGATCTACCGGTTATGCGCTTTGTCCATTGTGGAACGCCCTTTCTATTAAATTTTGTAATTGCTACCTCATTTTTTCCAGATTTTTCCAGAGTTCCCACTGCTAAGTTATTTCTTGAAACAGTACTCCACTCACGCAAACTCGCTGCTGCAAAACTTCTAACAGTTCTCTCTAACTCTAGATTATCTCTGAGAAAAAATATAATTCCATCGCTAAGCCCTTGAAGCTTGGATTGACCAAGATCTTCCTTACTAGAACCATAAGCTACCTTGGCACTTGCCATCTTGTTAATCGATGTACTAACTGAACCAAATTTTTTAAGAGTAATAGAATTACTATCTAAATCAACTTTTGCGATAAATCCCTGAAATCCTCCAAAGTTAGCGATCTCACCAGTAAGGAAAATTCCTTCAGGAAAAATTTGAATTGATCTAGGAAAAACTGGAGCATCGCTTTCGTAAATAAACTCTCTTAAAATAGTACTTGAAGAATCGAATTCTATTATTTTTAATCTAGTTAGACCATAAGATTTTTGCTCCTGAGATGAGGTGGTGATTGACTCCGGATTAATAAAAGTACCTTCTGGATTTTTGATTGTCACAGATGAACTCTCTGATACGCCAACTGCAATAAATCTGTCTTCTAGCGCTAGGACGTCAGTAAATATCTCTTCTGATGTGAATTTAGGTATCGCTATCACTTCTCGAGTTAAAAAATCGGTAATTTGAATCTCTTCTCCCACGGTTACAAAATGTGTTGCATTGGCAGCTAGCGCAATCGGCTTGCCAGTAAGTTCAATACCATCACTTAATTTAACAATGGGAATCGATGAATTCGCAGGACCAGTTGAATAAAAGAGCGTTGCCAGAAGCATCGAGCAAATAAGAGAGTAGGTGATTCTTTTTTTTCCTACAGAGTTGAGAGTAATTGAAGAGAAATATCTCACCCTAACTCCAAAGATCTGTCTCGTGCTGCTTTCATCGCTTCTTCAATAATCTTATCTAGTTCTCGATCTTTAAATACTTGTAGCGCTGCCGCAGTTGTTCCAGCAGGGCTCGTTACATTCTCTCTCAGAATTTTTGGATCAGCGCCGGGTTGTTTAAGCATTGCCGCAGCACCTTCAATAGTTGCTTTTGCTAAGACCATAGCATCCTCATGGTTTAGCCCAAGTTTTTTTCCAGCTGTAACCATCGATTCAATAAAGGCAAAGAAATAAGCAGGTCCAGATCCACTCATAGCGGTAACTGCATCTTGGAGTTCTTCGTCAAGAATTATTACACTCCCACCAAAACTTAGAATCTTATTAAGAAAATCTCCATCCTCGCTTTTAGCAAATTTACCCATAGAGAGAGCAGAGATTCCCTTACCTATTAAGAGCGGGGTATTGGGCATCACTCTAATAACTGGATTATTCGTTTTGAGAACCTTCTCAATAAAGGAGCTCTTCTTTCCTGCAGCCAGCGAGATGATTAAGTGTTCTGGACCAATCAATTGCTTCATCTCTTGTAGAACGCCCTCTAAATCCTGTGGTTTAACTACTAAAAATATTAAATCTGACTCTGATAGAAGTCGGTCCAGTGATTTAAGCTCAATTCCGAACTTCGCAGCAATCTCAGTAGCGCGATTTTCTCGCTTTTCAAGGAAAGAGATCTGTTTTCCCCTGGCTCCGGCTTTCAATAAAGTTTGGATTAAGGCCTCGCCCATAACCCCAGCTCCGATGAGTCCATAGCTCTGGTTCTCGATCGTTCTCACATGGTGAGCCTATCCTTTAGGCTCTCGCACTATGCCTGAAGTAGACCCAAATTTCCCCCGAGAATGGCTTGAGTTTTTCGATCCTGCCGACTCAGAAACGCTTTTTAAATGCGATATTACCTGGCTCACTTCCTACTGGAATTGTATTTATGGAAGTGGTTGTCAGGGGATCGAAAAAGATAAACCTGATGCAGGATGTTGCAGCGATGGCGCTTACTACACTGACTCAAAAGATGAGGCACATGTTGTAAAAGCTGCAAAGCGATTAACACCTGACTTATGGCAATTTTATGATGAAGCGCGAAAAGGAAAGAAATTTTCAGTTAGTGAAATCGGTTTAGATAGAGATCGAAAGACAAAGAAAATTAATGGTTCGTGTATTTTTCTCAATCGTAAGGGTTTTTCTGGGGGAATGGGTTGCGCATTACATCACTTAGCCAACCAAGAAGAAAAACATTTTTTTGAGACCAAACCAGATGTCTGCTGGCAACTACCTCTTCGACGCTCTTTCGAAGTGAGAGAATTTGGTGATCTACAACTTTCAGTTACTGTCATTGGAGAATATGAAAGGTTGACTTGGGGAGAAGGCGGTGCAGATTTTGATTGGTACTGCACAAGCAATGATGAAGCCCATAATGGAAGTGAACCTCTCTACTTATCAAGTAAGACTGAATTAATTCAGTTAATGGGTAAAGATGCCTATCAAATACTCTTTCAAAAATGCGAAGAGCGTATGGCTCTGATCAAGAAAACAAAGAAAAAATCACTTCCACTCTTTGTTATCCACCCCGCAACTGTTAAAGCGCAAGCAAAAGCAGGAAAGAGATAGCTCCATGGCAAAGGCTGTAAAAGATCCATACCGTTGCGGTGAATGCGGGTGGAGTACGGCTAAATGGGCAGGCCGCTGCCAAGAGTGCCAAGCCTGGGGAACTTTAGAAGAGATTGCTGCGCCAAAGAAAGCCTCTCTCACGCCAAGTGCAGTCACATCACCTGCTCTACCTATCGGTGAGGTCGCCTTAGAAGGGGCTAGAGCGCGCAGTAGCGGGGTTGCCGAGTTGGATCGGGTTCTAGGGGGTGGGCTGGTACCAGGGGCTGCGCTATTGCTTGCAGGCGAGCCTGGAGTTGGTAAATCAACGCTTTTATTGACTGTGGCATCTGAGATAAATGAAGTTGCGCTCTATATCAGCGGTGAGGAATCTGCTTCTCAGGTAAGGCTTCGAGCAGAGCGATTAACTGCGCTAAGTAAGAATTTAATGTTGGCTGCTGAGAACGATCTTGGATCAATTCTTACCCATATTGAAAACGTGAAACCAACACTTTTAATTATTGACTCGATACAGACCATTGCAAGCTCAGTTGTAGATAGCGCTCCTGGAAGTGTTACTCAAGTTCGTGAGGTTGCTGCTGCTTTAATTCGAATCTGTAAAGAACGTGGAATAACCTTAATTCTTGTTGGTCATGTTACAAAAGATGGATCAATTGCTGGGCCTCGACTTCTTGAACATATAGTTGATGTTGTTTTACAGTTTGAGGGAGAGCGTCATTCACGTCTACGGTTAATTCGAGCAACCAAAAATCGTTTTGGGCCAAGTGATGAAGTTGGATGTTTTGATTTACATGATGGTGGTATTGAAGGCCTTGCAGATCCAACAGGACTCTTCACCTCGCGTCATAGCGAACCAGTTCCTGGAACATGTGTAACCGTCGCCCTTGAAGGACGTAGACCTCTTCTCGCTGAAATACAAGCTTTGGTTGGAAATGATCGAGATGTTGATTATGGAAATGCTCGACGAGTAACTAGTGGGCTTGATAGTTCAAGAACCGCCATGAGTCTTGCTGTTTTGGAATTGAGAGCAAAAGTAAAACTTTCAGGCCGAGATGTTTATGTCGCAACCGTTGGCGGCATGAAGATATCTGAACCATCTGCCGATCTTGCTGTTGCACTTGCTGTTGCATCTGCAGCTCATAGCCTAGCTCTGCCATCAGATCTGATTGCCATAGGAGAGGTTGGTTTAGCTGGAGAGATACGTAAAATAAGTGGTGTTTCACAGCGGCTAAATGAAGCTTTCCGTCTTGGTTTTAAAAAGGCACTGGTGCCATCTGGTAGCGATGTTGAGATTGCTGGGATGGAGATCGTTGAAGTTTCCCGGTTAGAGCAGGCCATTTCGCGGGTAAAAATAGGTAAATAAGATGGAGCGGGAGTTAACTTCTTGGTTTCTTCAAAACCAGAGGGATCTTCCGTGGCGAAAGAGCACACCTTGGGGTGTGATGATCAGTGAGTTTATGTTGCAACAGACCCCGGTCATACGTGTTCTACCTAAATGGCAGGAGTGGATAGATCGCTGGCCCACTCCTGGCAATCTAGCAGTTACTGAAAAAAGTGAAGTGATTCGTGCATGGGGACGGCTTGGATATCCAAGGAGAGCGCTACGGCTTTGGGAAAGCTCGGGGATAATTTTCCGAGAATATAAAAATACTGTTCCGAGTGAGGTTGATCAACTCCTTGCACTACCTGGAGTTGGTCGATACACAGCAAGAGCAATTTCATCTTTTGCATTTAATCAAAGTCATAATGTTTTAGATATAAATATTAGACGTGTCTATGCACGAGTATTGGATGGAGTAGATAAACCAAGTAAATCTCTAAAAAGAGAAGAGGAAGATAGGCCAATATTTGGTGCAACATGGTCAGCCGGAGTTATGGAGTTAGGTGCATTAATCTGCACCGCTAGAAATCCACGTTGTGAAATATGTCCGCTCTCACGCTATTGCAGTTGGCGGATGGAAGGTTACCCAGAAGATTTATCAGAGCCTGTAATTAAGAAAAACACTTGGCAGGGAAGTATGCGTCAATGTCGAGGTGAGATATTGCAACAGTTACGTGACTGTCTGGATTTAGAAGGTGTGAAAAATTTTACATGGAGTGATCAAAGCCAACTTGAAAGGGCGCTTTTAGAGCTAGAAAAAGAAGGTTTTATCTCCCTCGCTAAAGGGAGATATCGCCTTGCATAAGAGTAATTTTTTATAAAGGTTAAGCTGGTTTGGAATCTTCAGTGAGATCTTCGGGAGTATCTGGAAGAGCCTCTTTGTTGAGTCCAGTAAAAGTTAAGGTCTCAGAACCTTCTTCACCTTCGATATCAATCAAGACAATCTGGCCGCCTTTTAGATCACCAAAGAGAATTTTTTCAGAGAGAACATCTTCGATCTCACGCTGAATAGTTCTACGTAGCGGGCGAGCGCCAAGGACTGGATCGTAACCACGCTTAGCAAGAAGTGCTTTTGCAGGTGCGGTTAGTTCAATTCCCATATCTTTTGTCTTTAATCGAATCTCTAGATTGTTAATCATTAGATCCACGATCTGGATAATTTCATTCTCAGATAATTGATGGAAGACAATAATGTCATCAATTCGGTTAAGGAACTCAGGACGGAAGTGAGATTTCAACTCATCCTGAACTTTTGCCTTCATCCGCTCGTAATTTCCAAGCGCATCACTGGTATTGGTAAAACCAAGTGAGAGCGTTTTGGAAATATCACGAGTACCAAGGTTGGTAGTCATAATAATTATGGTGTTTTTAAAATCAACAACACGGCCTTGGGCATCGGTCAATCGTCCATCTTCAAGCACTTGTAGAAGTGAATTAAAAATATCTGGATGCGCTTTTTCGATTTCATCAAAGAGAACGACAGAGAAAGGTCTGCGTCTGACTTTCTCAGTTAGTTGACCACCCTCGTCATATCCAACAAAACCGGGAGGGGCGCCAAAGAGTCGAGAGGCTGTGTGCTTCTCCGAGTACTCTGACATATCAAGTTGAATCAAGGCATCTTCATCACCAAAGAGGAAGGCTGCAAGCGTTCTTGATAGCTCAGTCTTTCCAACTCCAGAAGGTCCAGCAAAAATAAAGGAACCGCCTGGACGACGTGGATCTTTAAGTCCAGCTCGCGTCCTTCGAATTGCCTGAGATAGAGCGTGGATCGCCTGCTCCTGGCCGATCACTCGACGATGGAGTTCATCTTCCATACGTAGTAAACGAGCGGTCTCTGCCTCGGTTAATTTAAATACTGGAATTCCAGTAGCGGTTGAGAGAACTTCTGCAATTAACTCCTCATCAACATCAGCCACAACATCTAAATCTCCAGCTTTCCAAGACTTTTCTTTATCAGATTTCTCTTGAATAAGATTTTTTTCTTGATCGCGAAGGGATGCCGCCAACTCAAAATCTTGGCCATCGATAGCTGATTCCTTTGCTTTGCGGACATCAGCGATTTTTTCATCATAAGCTCGAATCTCTGGAGGTTGAGTCATCCTTCTAATTCTTAGCCGTGATCCTGCCTCATCAATGAGATCGATCGCTTTATCAGGAAGGAATCGATCTGAGATATATCTATCAGCAAGAGTTGCAGCAGAGATAATCGCAGAATCTGAGATTGTAACTTTATGGTGGGTCTCATATCGATCACGGAGACCTTTTAAAATCTCAATGGTGTGAGCAAGGGAGGGCTCTGCAACTTGGATCGGTTGGAACCGTCGCTCAAGAGCTGCATCTTTCTCTAAATGCTTTCGATACTCATCCAGAGTAGTTGCCCCTATCGTCTGGAGTTCGCCGCGAGCAAGCATTGGCTTGAGAATACTTGCAGCATCAATTGCGCCTTCAGCTGCTCCGGCGCCGACAAGGGTATGAATTTCATCAATGAAAAGAATGATATCGCCGCGAGTGCGAATCTCTTTTAATACTTTCTTTAAACGTTCTTCAAAATCACCACGATAACGAGATCCTGCAACGAGTGCACCAAGATCTAGTGAGTAAAGTTGTTTATCTCTAAGGGTTTCAGGAATATCTCCCTTAACAATTGCTTGTGCCAATCCTTCAACTACCGCAGTCTTTCCTACGCCAGGTTCGCCGATAAGAACTGGATTATTTTTTGTACGGCGAGAGAGAATCTGCATTACCCGTTCGATCTCTTTCTCACGCCCAATAACGGGATCAAGCTTTCCTTCTCGCGCTGCTTGAGTGAGATTTCTTCCAAATTGATCAAGAATTAGTGAGGTAGATGGCGTTCCCTCTGCCGGTCCACCTGAGGTAACTGTTTCTTTACCTTGATAGCCAGAGAGTAGTTGGATAACTTGCTGGCGAACACGATTTAAATCTGCTCCAAGTTTGACAAGGACCTGAGCAGCAACGCCATCACCTTCTCGAATAAGTCCAAGGAGAATATGTTCTGTTCCAATGTAATTGTGTCCTAGTTGAAGAGCTTCTCTTAGTGAAAGTTCAAGCACCTTCTTGGCCCGTGGAGTAAATGGAATATGGCCTGATGGAGCTTGTTGACCTTGACCAATGATCTCTTCAACTTGAGTACGAACTGCATCAAGTGAGATACCCAGCGCCTCTAACCCTTTAGCGGCAACACCTTCGCCCTCTTTGATCAGTCCCAGGAGGATATGTTCTGTTCCGATGTAATTGTGATTGAGCATCCGAGCCTCTTCTTGAGCAAGGACAACGACCCGACGAGCTCGATCTGTAAAGCGCTCAAACATCGAACCAACTCCTTAAGGTAGATAACGAATGCTCCAAGCCTAACCAAGGAGTCTGAATCCGCCAGCGGTAATCTCTTTAACCCTATATCTAGCCAGGTTATGCCCGAAATCGCCCAAGATTTAGGGAATTTTAGCGCTTTAAATAACCCGGAGCATTCGGGTATTTCCCAGGGTATTGGGCTTGACGCTCTCAAGCTCGAGAAATTCAGCGACCCCTTCATCATAGGAGAGGAGTAGCTGGGCATAAACCTCAGGATCAACGGGAGCTCCTTCGATTACTTTAAATCCATTCCGTCCAAAAAATTCAGTCTCAAAGGTAAGGCAGAAAAGTCTTCGCGCTCCAACTAATCGCGCCCTCTTAACAATATCTTCTAAAATTAACTTTCCAATTCCCTTGCCGCGATATTCTTCCAAAACAGCGACAGTACGTACCTCGGCGAGATCTTCCCACATAACATGGAGAGCGCCACAACCAATAACTCTTCCATCTATTTCAGCAACGGTAAATTCTTGAACACTTTCAAAGAGCGTAACGGTCTCTTTTGTCAGTAATCTTTTCTGTAATGAATAGAGATCAATAAGCTCTCTTATAAATTTGACATCTTTTGTCTGAGCTGGGCGAATTAAAATGTTTAAAATCATTTTTTATTACTCAGGTTTTACTAGCGGGAAAAGAATTGTTTCTCTAATCCCAAGTCCAGTGAGCGCCATCAAGAGTCGATCAACTCCCATTCCCATTCCACCCATCGGGGGCATCCCATACTCCATCGCTCTCAGAAAATCTTCATCTAATCCCATCGCTTCTAAATCACCTTTTGCTCCAAGTGCAGCCTGTTCCATTAAGCGCTCACGTTGAATAACAGGATCGATCAACTCGGAATAACCGGTTGCTAATTCAAAACCATCTACATATAGATCCCATTTTTCAGT
>JAQCKU010000092.1 GCA_027592195.1 Actinomycetota bacterium | reverse complement strand
ATTATTAATGCCAGCATTGATATCATTTTCCATCTGATTAAGATCCGAATCAGATATTACAAAAGAGATATATTTATTATGGAATGATTGCAGAAGCGCTTTTCGCTCACGTAGTCGATCTAACTCATCAGGATTTTCAGCGAGAGAAGAGAGAAGCCCTGATATTTCATAAGAAATATCTCGTAACTCCAATGATTGAGAATCTAACCGAGAGATGATCTCTCCAATCGCTTTATCATCTTCTGCGATCGATTCTAAAGCTTTCTTTCCAGTGGCAATATTAATTAATGCTCCATGATCTTCATGATCTAACGCTGCGGAAACTTGCGCTAGAGCGCTCTGCCATCTCTGGCTATTATCTAAACGAGTTATAAGTTGGATTAAATTCTCGTATTCATCACGAATAGGACCTAACTTCTTCATCGCTCCGATGAAATCTCGAAGTTTCTCACTCTCATGATCACGATTTTTGAGAGCGGCCTCAAGTTCGTTAATTTCCTTCTTTCTATTGAGATAAATCTTTAATTGGTTCTGATAAAGTTCTTTTGCATCAATGATTTTCTCACTTGTTCCATCGAGAATTTCTAGCTGCCTTGAACTCTGTAATAATTCATTATTTGTTGACTGTCCATGAATTTCAAAGAAGTTCGAGCTAAATTTACCTAAAATTGCATTTGTTGTCGGCTCACCAGAGATTAAAGCTTTACTTTTCCCATCTCTTAAAATTATACGAGAGAGGATCAACGAATGATCTTCAATGGCAGGGTTATGTTCATCAAGTAGCTCTTCAAGAGAGAAAGGATTTTTCTTAGGTAGTGAGATGAGCGCGCTTGCCGATAACCTTTCACTTCCACTGCGTATTAGAGATGAATCTGATTTTGAGCCTGAAAGAAGGTTTAAAGCGGTGAGAATCATGGTTTTGCCTGCACCAGTTTCGCCAGTGAGAACATTAAATCCTGAACCTAATTCGATAGAAGCTTCTTCGATAACTCCAATATTTTTCAACGATATTTCTTTTATCTCACTTTTCTTACCGGCCACGCCATCCCTCCACCGGTAATTGAAATTTAGCTACTATCCGATCAGCAAAGAGCGAACCATCGATATGAGCCAGATAAATAGCGCTCTCATCGACAGAGAGCGTGACTCGATCATTTTCTACCAACTGTAATCTACGTAAACCATCTGCTGAAAGGACAGCGCTCTCACTCTCCACATCGATGGCCACTTTTGATTCTGGGCCAATAACCATTGGTCGAGAAAAAAGAGCGTGAGCAGCGAGAGGCAAGAGAACAAGCGCCTTCACCTCTGGCCAGATAACTGGACCACCTGCTGAAAATGCATAAGCAGTTGAGCCCGTGGGAGTTGATATCAAAACCCCGTCACAACCCCATCGTGATAAAGGTCGTTCATCTACTTGAACAAATAATTGAACCATCTCTGGTTTACTGCTTTCAATTACTACTTCATTGAGAGCAAAACCAGAAGATATGACTTTGCCTGAGCGCTCTACCTGATATTGAACAAGTAATCGCTTTTCACGAGAAAAATCTCGTTCTCTGATCTTCTCAAGAAGTTCAGTAATCGAGGGACGGTTGATCTGGGCAAGAAATCCAACATGCCCTAAATTAACACCAAGAATAGGAATGTTATGTGGATAAAGAAGTTCTGCAGCTCGCAATATAGTTCCATCACCGCCCAATACGACAGCAATCTCTATCTCTTCGATCACTCGAGCAAGATCTGCCTCTGAATTCAATTTCTCTGCGCTAGCTAAATCAAGATCAGAGAAGATGAAAAACTTAAAATCCTTACCACCCTCGATGATGAGCTCTTCTGCCGTTTTAGCAGCGCCGGGACGAGTTGGATGGACCACAAGAAGAATGCCACGCTTATCCATTTATATAGGCCCTTCTTCTAGCGCCCTCATGAGATCTGATTGGCTCAGTCTATCTCCCCTTTTATTTAACCAGAGAAAATATTCAACATTGCCAGCGGGCCCAGGGAGCGGGCTGGCAACTACTGCGATAACACCTAACCCTTCATTCAACGCTGAATCAGCCACTTTTTCGATCGCCATTTTTCGTAGATTCTGCTCCTTAACAACACCACCTCTGCCTAAGTTTTCTCTCCCTACTTCAAACTGAGGTTTAACCATTAAGAAGAAATCGGCATCATCTCTGGCCAACTCAATTAGAGTAGAGATCACAACTGTTAACGAGATGAAAGACAAGTCTGCAACAACGAGATCTACTTTATGACCTATAGCTTCACTAGTCAGGGTTCGAATATTTTGACGGTCTAGTATTTTTACCTGTGGATTATTTTGTAAAGACCAATCTAACTGTCCATAGCCCACATCTACGGCCACCACATCCAAAACACCCATGCGAAGCAGTACATCAGTGAAACCACCTGTAGACGCCCCGGCATCAAGAGAGCGGCGCCCAGTAAAATCGCTGATATTAAAGGCAGCAAACGCCCCGGCTAGCTTCTCTCCACCACGCGAAACATAACTATTTTCTCGCTCTAAAATTACAATCGAGCTACTTTGGTCTACCTGAGAAGCTGGCTTTTTAATTACAATTCCATTTACCGCCACATAACCATCAACAATTAATCGAGAACCGCTCTCGCGGGAATGCACCAATTTTCGCCTAAATAATTCTGCATCAAGGCGAAGCTTCATCTAAGAATTCTCAATCTCCTGAAGTTTTTCGGTAAGGTTGCGATGAACTTGGTTAAATAGATCGGCATGATCGGCCAGCGCTGCTTCTGCAATCTTGGCAATATCGTCATTTATCTCTTCCAATGATTTACTCTCCATGGCTAAACCCTAACTTGAAACTATAAAAAGTTGCAGATTTACCCTTGCTTGAAGGAATTTTTGATCTATGAGTTATCTAATTCGCTTGCAATTCTGGCCTTCACTTCATCCCACTCCTGAAGCAGAATTTGCAGATTGGGGTTCTCATCATCGCTTTTTTTTCGGAGTTTCTCTTCATCAGATGAATTTAAGGAAACTTGAGCCGCCGGTAGCTGACCTAACTCAAGCCGTGCCAGCGCTGAGACAATTCTCGCTTTAATGAGATCATCAAAACCAAGAGCCTTGGCATCCACTTCGCCTAAAATTTCTAACGCCTTTCTCGCCTTCTTGAGCCCTAGCTCCGCACTTGCAATATAAACAAGTAATCCAGGTTTGCCTGAAATTCGATGTGCGGCGCGGAGATCTCTCTTGGATTCTTCAAATTTTTCAGCTTTCAGCGCTGCTAAACCAGCATATTCACGAACTATTCCCACTCGTCCAGCTCGATAGACAACAGAAAGACCGAATTGATGCGCGAGTTGCCAATCTGATTTTTCTCGACTTATTAGTAGCCTTTCAATCATGACCAACTGCTTAGCAACTGTTTCAGCATTCTCTGCTGCTAATGATTTCAACTGATAAAAATTTTTCTTAGCTAACTCGGTTCCCAAGACATCAGCAGGAATAACTGGTTCGACAAAATTTCGAAATCTACGACGCTCTTCAGGATCAGGTTTTCTATGAGATCGATCAGATGATGGACGTGATCGATCAGATGATGGACGTGATCGATCAGATGATGGACGTGATCGATCAGAAAATTTCTTTGACGATGGTGGATTAGACCGCTCCATAATTTTTACTCCCATCGAAACTTTATTTTTAATGCTTCTTCTTAAATATGCCGTAGAACTGAAAAAGGGGCTGCATTACTGCAACCCCTTTCTAGAAATATGCCCGGCGACGTTCTACTCTCCCACACAGTCACCCGTGCAGTACCATCGACGCTGAGAGGCTTAACTTCCGGGTTCGGAATGGGACCGGGTGTTTCCCT
>JAQCKU010000012.1 GCA_027592195.1 Actinomycetota bacterium | reverse complement strand
TATTGGATTACTCGAATCTGCTGTTAACAGACCCTCAACATCTATCTATGGACAAGAGGCCTATGAGTCTTTTGCCGAAAAGGTTGCAGCTCTAATGCACTCGCTAGCTCCAAATCACGCTTTAATTGATGGCAATAAGAGATTAACCTGGGTGTCAGGAAGATTATTTGCAATGATCAATGATAAAGATTTCAAAGTTGGAATTGATAAAGCAGAGGAAGTAATAGTTGGCCTTGCAAGTGGGCAACTTGATGCGAAATCCTTGGCACCCATCATTAAGCAGTGGTTAAAGAAGTGAGCCAAACAATTTATTTGAAGCCAAAGGATTTGATTTCAACAATCAGGAGAAATTTATTTCAAGTCTTGCCATCAAAATCGGAAGCCAGAGCAAGGTATTTAACAATAGGAGGTAATTGATCTCACATTAAAGGGTGAGGCTCTGCCTTTAATCCACTTAGCGAAGAGTTCTTGATTTTGAGTCTCAAATTCAGGGTATTTCAGGCAAGGAGTTAGGGGTTCTATCTAGATAAAGTTCTAACCCTAACTTTTTAAAGGGCCAGTACTGGCGTGAAGCTCACTTTAGGGTAGATAATCAGGCATATGAGTAGAGAACGCGCATTCATCCTTGAGGCAGCTAGAACCCCATTTGGTTCTTACTTCGGAGGTCTGTCATCAATCCGCCCAGATGATCTCTTAGCATCTGCAATTAAAGAGGTTATCTTGCGAATTTCTAATATCTCTGCCTCAGATATTGATGATGTAATAATCGGTGATTCCAATGGCGCTGGTGAAGATAATCGAAATGTTGCTCGTATGAGCTCTCTGCTTGCAGGTCTGCCTGTGACAGTTCCTGGCATAACTGTTAATCGTCTCTGCGGAAGTGGAGCTGAAGCAATTGTGCAGGCAAGTCGGGCAATTAAGGTTGGTGATGCCAAATTTGTTATCGCTGGCGGCGTTGAATCGATGTCGCGAGCACCTTGGATACTCCAGCGAAGTGAGAAGAAGAGCCCAGAATCAGTTGATCCAAGCAAACTTCATCAATCCACTGTCGGTTGGCGGATGACAAATCCAGAGTTTTCGCAAGAGTGGACGGGCAGCCTTGGTAGATGCGCTGAAGCAGTTGCTGAAAAATTTGGGATTTCAAGATTAGCTCAAGATCAATGGGCGCTTCGTTCGCATCAAAAGGCTGCTGCTGCCTGGGATGAGGGAAAGCACGATGGCTTTGTCTTTCCAATAAATTCAATATCACGTGATGAATCAATTAGAGCTGACTCCACAGCATCGAAATTATCAGAGCTTAAATCAGCATTTTCTCAAGATGGAGCAGGAACTGCTGGCAACTCCTCACCAATTAATGATGGCGCTGTCGCCTTACTTCTAACAAATGAAAGTGGAGTGGAGATAAGCGGCCAGGAGATTATCTGCGAGATTATCACCTCGCAAGTAGTTGGAATTGCGCCAGATGAATTCACTAGAGCCCCAGTCTTTGCAATAAGAAAGTTGCTGGAGAAAGCCCAGCTCTCATTTAAAGATATTGCGCTATGGGAGATCAATGAGGCATTTGCTGCAATGGTTCTAACGGTTTTGCATGAACTTCCAGAAATTGATAGAGAGCTAGTTAATGTCAATGGCGGGGCGATTGCTCTTGGCCATCCAATCGGAGGATCGGCGGCAAGAGTTGTTGTTGATTGCGCTCGGGAGTTAAAGCGCCGGGGCGGTGGAATCGGTATTGCCGCAGCCTGCATTGGAGTCGGGCAAGGTATTGCGATTGCAATAAAGGTTTGAGGCAGAGGTGAGCGAGAATCCTTCACAAAAGAGTAAAGATTTTGTTCAATCTCTAGATCGGGGTCTATCAATATTTAAAGCCTTTGATGCAACTCATCCTCAATTAACTCTAAGCGAGGTTGCTGAGGCAACTGGATTTACCAGAGCCACAGCGCGAAGATTTCTAATAACTCTTGAGGAGCTTAATTACATAGGTAGATCAGAGCGCCACTTCTATCTCAAGCCAAGGGTCTTAGAGCTTGGCTATGCCTATCTATCATCCTTTTCGCTGATCTCAATCGCACAGGGCCATCTAGAGCAGCTGGCAGATCAGGTTCGGGAATCTGCTTCAGCGACAGTTCTTGAGGGAACAAATGTAATTTATGTCTGCCGCGCAGCTGCCAAGCGAATAATGACAATTAATCTAGCAGTTGGCACCCAGTTGCCAGCTTATGCAACCTCTATGGGGCGGGTTCTGTTGGCATCTATGAGCGGAGCAGATCTAGATAAATACTTTGAGCGGGCAGAGATAGAGAAGTTAACCTCAAAGACTGTAACTAATGAGAGAGAGCTGCGGGCGATAATTAAAAAAGTAAAACAAGAGGGCTTCTCAATTGTCTCTGAGGAGTTAGAAGATGGGGTGCAATCAGTTTCGATGCCTATCCATAGCAAAGATGGAAGAGTTCTAGCAGCAGCTAATGTCAGCGCCCACTCCTCGCGAGTAAGTCAAGAAGATCTGCGAGCCAAGCTTCTACCAAAGCTAGGCAGATGTGTAGCAGAGATTGAAAAAGATTTATCGCTCCAGAATTAATTGATCTGATCGATACAGAGATACTTAATCTCAACAAACTCATCAACGCCATGCAGCGATCCCTCTCGCCCAATGCCTGATTCTTTAACCCCGCCAAAGGGAGCGCCCTCATAGGAGATTAATCCAGTGTTAATCCCAACCACTCCAACTTCTAGCGCCTCTCCAACTCGCCAAGTGCGAGCATTATCTTTTGTGAAGAAGTAGGCAGCTAGGCCAAATGGGGTGTTATTTGCAATCTCAATAGCTTCCTGCTCAGTCTGAAATTTAATTACCCCAGCCAATGGCCCAAAAGTCTCCTCTTGGCAGACCAACATCTCAGCAGTTACTCCAGTGATTATGGTGGGCTCAAAGAAAGTGCCATCTCCTGCTAGGCGCTTACCACCGGAGATTAACGAGGCGCCTTTACTTAAAGCATCGCTGATATGGGATTGGACTTTGGCAACTGCCTCCTCATTTATTAGCGGCCCCTGTTTTGAGGCTGGATCTAGCCCATTTCCAACCTTTAACTCGGTAACTGCAATTTTTAATGCTGCAATAAAGGCATCATGGATATTTTCTTGGACCAAGATTCGATTGGCACAGACACAGGTCTGGCCGCTATTGCGGAATTTAGAGGCGATAACTCCACTGACTGCAACATCAAGATCGGCATCATCAAAAACTATTAGCGGAGCATTGCCGCCTAACTCAAGGGCCACCTTCTTAACCGTCTTTGCGCAAGCTGCCATCAAGATCTTGCCAACCTCTGTTGATCCAGTAAAGCTCAAGGCCTTAACAATCGGACTTGAAGTTATTACCTCACCAACCATCTTTGGCTCGCCAACTACAACATTTAATACTCCATTTGGTATTCCTGCCCGCGATGCAAGCTCAGCCATTGCATTTGCTGATAGCGGGGTATCAGTTGCTGGCTTGATAATCATCGAGCAACCTGCGCCAAGTGCGGGTCCAGCTTTACGGGCAATCATCGCCATTGGAAAGTTCCAAGGGGTTATCGATGCAGTTACTCCAATAGGTTGCTTAATTGTTAGGAGGCGACGGGAGGCAACATTGGTAGGAATTGTTTCGCCATAGATCCGCTTACCTTCTTCGCCATACCATTCGATAAAGCCGGCTCCATAGGTGATCTCGCCCTTGGCCTCTGCAAGTGGTTTACCTTGTTCAGAGGTGAGGATGAGAGCTAAATCTTCAACATTTTCCATAATCAGCTGATACCAGAGTCGCATAATCTTGGCTCGCTCAACCGCTGTCTTCTTAGCCCAGAGCCTAAAACCACTCTCTGAGTTTTCAATCGCGCGGATTACATCTTCTCTAGTAGCCATCGCAACATTAGCGATCACCTCACCTGTGGCTGGGTTGATAACAGCAGAGCGCTCGCCGCTGGAGCTTGCCACCCAGGATCCATCGATAAAGAGATCTTCTTTGAGAAGAGTTCTATCTTTGAGAGGGAGATTGACTTTGAGCTTCTCTGTCATTTTTGAACCCTTCTAGGCGAGGTCGAGTTTTCACTACTCTTTAAGAGCGCAGTGGCAATGATAATCCCGAAGTGGCAACCTAGACAGCGCCTAAGGTAGTTAGTAGATTCTAAGCGTCATTAATTCGCAATACGAACACTGAGAAAAGCTACGGGGAAAAATGAGCCAAAAAGAAGGATTATCCTTAAGCCAAGTCGATCGTAAATTCTTTTTCCACCCTTTTACTGCGCTCAAGGCTCATGAGGCATCAGGTGGAAAGATCATAAAGTCTGCGAGAGGTTCAACTCTTACCGATATCGAGGGCAATAAATTCCTTGATGCCATGGCTGGCCTCTGGTGTGTCAATTTAGGATATGGAAATCACGAACTTGCAGATGCGATTTCAGATCAGGTAAAGCAGTTGTCTTACTACCACTCCTTCTCTGGGATGAGTACTGATCTTGCCCCTGTGCTCTCAGAGAAAATCATCGGTATGTTTCCAAAGCCGATGTCAAAGGTTTTCTATGGCGGTAGTGGATCAGATGCAAATGATACAAATGCCAAAATAGTCTGGTTTTATAATAACGCTCTAGGAAGACCTAGAAAGAAAAAAATTATCTCTCGCCTCCGCGGTTATCATGGCGTAACTGTTCTCTCTGCTGGACTTACTGGTTTAAAGAATTTACATGAGGGCTTTGATCTACCACTTGAGATGATTAGACATACCAAGGCCCCGCATCGCTTATGGGAGAAGAGAGTTGATGAGACAGATTCTGACTTTTCAACAAGATTAGCAAGTGAACTTGAAGAATTAATCATCAAAGAAGATCCTGAAACTGTTGCGGCATTTATAGCAGAGCCGATTCAAGCAGCAGGCGGGGTAATTGTTCCTCCCAGTGATTACTTTCCAAAGATTCAAAAAGTTTTAGAAAAGTATGATGTCTTATTGATAGCAGATGAGGTAGTCACCGCCTTTGGTCGCTTGGGCAAGATGTTTGGCACTGAAGTTATGGGCCTAAACCCAGATATCGTCACCATTGCAAAGGGATTAACCTCGGCATATATCCCGCTATCGGCCTCTATTGTCTCTGAGCAAATTTGGCAGGTTTTACGTGATGGCAGCGAGAAATATGGAGCTTTTGGCCATGGCTACACCTACTCAGCCCATCCAGTTGCTGCAGCTTGCGCGTTAAAGACCCTAGAGATAATCGAGCGAGATAACTATCTAGCAAAGACAACCCACTCCGGTCAGGTTCTCCATCAGTTATTACAAGAAAATTTCAAAAATCATCCAATGGTTGGTGAGATTCGTGGCCAGGGTCTAATAGGGGCGATTGAATTGGTAGCAAGTAAAGATCCAATGACGCCATTTGATCCAAGTGAGAAAATTGGGCCACGCGCAGCTAAACGCTCTATGGATCTTGGCGTAATAACTAGAGCGCTGCCAGCGGCAGATACTCTCTCTTTCTCCCCGCCTTTTGTAGTGACTGACTCTGAGTTAGAAATTATGGTCACCACCGTTAGGCGGGCAGTAGATGACATTGGCCGCGAAATCGGAAAGCTCTAATCGATGCCAGAGCCCACTTTCAAAATTGGATTCTTGATTAATCCGATTGCTGGCATGGGAGGGGCGGTAGCGCTACATGGCACCGATGCAGATAATCATTTGCAGGCTCTAGCTCGCGGAGCAAGGCCCTTAGCCTTTGAGCGCGCGATACGAGCTCTAAATAACTACAACTCAAGTGAAAATGACAAGGTGCGCAGAATTACTTTTCTAGCTCCCCTAGGTCAGATGGGTGGAGATTTACTAGAGCATCTAAAGATTGATTTCTCAGGAATTTCAGGGTTTGAATCACAGATCACGCAAGCTGAAGATACTCGTTCTCTCTGCCAGGAATTTATTGCAGCAGGAGTTGATCTGATTCTCTTTGTTGGAGGAGATGGAACTGCTAGAGATATCTACTCAGTAGCTGGAAGTGAAATTCCAATGCTTGGGATTCCAGCAGGAGTGAAGATGCGTAGCTCTGTCTTTACTCATTTTCCAGAGGGAGTAAGCCAGATTCTGCAAGAAGTTGAGAGTAGAGAGAAAATTGAGGTAATTCACCGGGAAATCTTGGATGCAGCATCGAGTGATCCAGCAATTGGTAATTACTCGCAATCTACTTTTTATGGCGTGGCAAGTTCACTTAAGAGCCAAGTATCACTTAGCTCAGCTAAAGCAAAGATAGCTCTTGAAAATGATCCTGGCATTGCTGAGTTGGTAGAGAAGTTGGCATCAGAGATTATGGAAAAATCAGATGAGCTTGTATTAATTGGATGCGGAACAACAACATTTTCATTGAAGAAAGCCCTGGGAACCGATTACACGCTACAAGGGGTAGATGCGATCTATCAAGGCAGGTGCGTTGGTCAAGATCTAAGAGAGTCTGAGATACTTGAAAAGATTTCTACATATAAAAAAGTCTCCCTTATAACCGGGGTCATTGGCGGACAAGGTTTTCTCTTCGGCCGGGGCAATCAGCAATTGAGCTCTAGGGTCATAAGTGAGATCACTTGGCCTAATATTTATGCAATCGCAGCAGAGGCTAAATTATTGGGCTTATTTCCAGTCGAGTTATTCGTTGACTTTGACTCCAATGAGCAAAACCTGCAGGTGCCCACTTTTATCAGGGTGCATACCTCCCCAAGCAGGGATATGTTAGTGCGAGTGAGAGCGCCATTAGATTCAATCGCCAAAGAGAGCGTAAGACAACTAGTAAGGAGCGGTAATGAATAATAAATCGCCGATACCAAACCCACACCCCTTTATGGCTAACTCAGCTCTTATTAGTTATCAAGAGATGATGAAGGTGGCCGAGGTTTCAGATATTGAGGAGCTCTTCGAGCAGATACCCCAAGATCATAGATTTGTTGGCAAGTGGAAATTTGAAGATCAGATCGCCTCTGAGGCGAGCTTGCATAAGCATTTAACTGAAATTCTAAGCAAGAATAAGTCAGGTCAAGACTTTACTAATTATTTAGGCGCTGGCTGTTGGCAACATTATGTCCCAGCAATATGCGATGAAATGGTGCAGAGGACTGAATTCTCCACACCTGTCTGGGGAACGCCTTCCTCAGATCATGGTCGAAACCAAGTTTGGTTTGAGTTTTGTAGTCAATTAGGTGAATTGGTATCGATGGATTTTGTTGGTCTGCCTCTTTATAGCTATGGCGCAGCTGCAGGCCATGCGATTCGAATGGCGGCTCGTATTAATGGTCGTAAGAGAGTTTTAATTGCAGGCTCAGTAGATCCAGAGCGACTAAAGGTGATTAAAACTTATTGTGGATACTCTGAGTTAGATGGATATATAGAAATTGAGATGGTTGCAATAGATGAAAAAACTGGTGGTATCGATTTAGCTGATCTTAAAGCAAAGATTAAAGATGATGTAACTGCTTTTTACTGCGAGAGCCCGAATTACTTTGGCATACTTGAATCAAGTGCTAAATCTATTGCTGAGATTACATCTGGCGTAGGTGCGGAATTTATAATTGGAGTAGATCCAATCACCCTTGGGGTAGTTATAGCGCCTGGAGATTTTGGTGCTGACATCGTAGTTGGAACTACTCAGAGCCTAGGTGTTCATATGAATGCAGGCGGCGGCGTTGGTGGGTTTATTGCAACTCGCGATGAAGAGAGATACGCCCGTGAGTATCCCACTCTTCAAGTGAGTTTGACCGAGACCATAGTTCCCGGAGAGATGGCCTTTGGGCTTACCCTCTTTGAACAGTCATCTTATGGTTCTAGAGAACATGGCAAAGATTGGACTGGAAACTCGGTTTATCTATGGACCGTTGCAAATGCCACCTACATGTCGCTATTAGGACCTAGCGGCTTTAAGGATATCGGAGAAGCTATTTTGCAACGTAGCCACTATGCAGCTAAGAAAATTGGAGAGATTCCAGGAGTTAAAGTTAAGTGGAGTGGTGGTTTCTTCAAGGAATTTATAGTTGATTTCAATGCTACAAAGAAGTCTGTTGCGCAGATAAATAAAGCTTTATTGGCTAAGAAAATCTTTGGAGGCAAAGATTTATCAGAGGAATTTACCCAATATGGCCAATCAGCGCTTTATTGCGTTACTGAAATTCATACCCAGGTAGATATCGATGCATTAGTTGAGGCCCTTAAGGAGGTAACACGATGATTAAGTCAAAGATTCGTAAATACCATGCTCCGGTATGGGATGAACCTTTAGTAATGGATCTAAGCGTTAAGGGTCGACGGGGTTCATTGGCGCCAATTACTGAAGCAGAGATAAGCAAAAGCGTTGGAGATGCTAGCGGTCTTCTAAATTCTGCTCTAAAGAGAGTTAATCCTCCATTGCTACCTGAGATCTCTGAGTTTGAAGCCCAACGCCATTACCTACATCTATCACAGCAAACCTTGGGAATGATGGGAATCAGTCTCTTTGGAACCTGCACCATGAAATATAACCCACGGGTAAATGAAAGAATTGTTGGACAGCATTTTGTTACCGAAATGCATCCCTATCAAAGCCCAGAGACGATGCAGGGAATCTTTGAGATTATCTATCGTTTCGACACGATGCTTAGAGAATTATCTGGATTAGATAAATTCATATTCCAAGCAGGAGGCGGAGCAGATGCGGCTTATATCCAGGCCACTATCACTCGTGCTTATCATGCAGATCGTGGAGAGTTAGCCCAGCGCAATGAAATTATCACCACCGCTCAAGCCCATCCTTGTAATCCAGCTACTGCAGCTGCTGCAGGATTTAAGATTATTACCTTACCTCTTGAGGCAGATGGCTATCCATCGCTAGAGGCTTTAAAAGCTGCACTCTCTAATAGGACAGCTGCTCTTATGGTCAATAATCCTGATGACATTGGTATCTACAATCCAAATATTCGCCAGTGGGTTGATTTAGTCCATGCAGCTGGTGGGCTCTGTTTCTATGACCATGCAAATTTCAATGGCGTTATGACTCGTATTCGCGCTGCAGATCTAGGTTTTGATGCATGTATGTATATGTTGCATAAAACATTTGGCGGACAAAAGGGCGGAGGCGGTCCTGCTGTTGGCGCCTATGGCTGCAATGAAAAACTAATTAAGTACCTTCCTGGCCCTCGGGTTGAGAAGGCAGAAGATGGCAGCTTTTATCTAGAGAGCGAAGGAAAGCAGAGCGTTGGTCGAGTTCGTGAATTCCTTGGAAATGTTCCAGTTGTAATTCGCGCTTACTCTTGGACTCGCGCCATGGGAATTGAGGGTTTGCGTGATGCAGCAAATATCTCAGTGCTAGCAAATAATTATATGGAGAAGAGATTATTAGCTATACCAGGTGTGACAAAAGGTTTATCGGAGTTGACCCAACGACGCCTTGAAATGACTAGATATAGCCTTGGCGAACTAACGGCTGAAACCGGGGTCTCTTGTATTGATATCCAAAATAGAATGACTGATTTTGGCGTAGATGCATATTGGCTTAGCCATGAACCTTGGTTTATTCCAGAGCCATTCACTCCTGAAGCTGGAGAGCTCTGGTCAATTGAAGATATTGATTACTGGATTGATGTACTTGAAACAGTATGTAATGAGGCTAGAAGTAATCCAGAGTTGGTCAAAACTTCTCCGCATAATCAAGTGGTTCATCGCCAAGGCGGAACCAATCTAAATGATCCAAGTAAGTGGGCCACCACCTACCGAGCCTATAAGCGAAAGTATGGCGTCGAAAATAAGTAACCTAAGTAGGATCTATCTCTCATGAAGATTGAAAATGCTGCAATCATCGGCGCTGGGGCTATTGGACTTGGCTGGGCAATAGTTTTTGCTAGAGCTGGCGTTAATGTGAGCGTCTTTGACTCTGATCCAGAACAATTAAAAAGTTTCCGATCAAAGGTTGAAAAGAGAGTAGAGCAGCTAGCTGAAATTGGAATTCTTACCCCCAGCGCTAATGAGGTCCTAGGGCGCATAAAGCAATCAAGCTCACTTAGCGCGGCCTGCGCTGAGGCGGGATATATCCAAGAGTCTGGTCCAGAGAGAATAGAGATTAAAGTTTCAATTTTAAGTGCAATCGAAGATGCCTCAGATAGTAGTTGCATTATCGCCAGCTCTTCATCTGCTATTCGCCCATCGTTAATGGCAGAGGGGATGAAGAGCGCTGAGAGATTTTTAGTGGTTCATCCCGCCAATCCTCCCTATCTTCTTCCAATAGCTGAAGTAGTGCCTAGCCTTGAAACTAGCGCTAATTCAATTGAAAGGAGTTTAGAATTTCTGCGCCAAGTAGGTATGCAACCTGTTTTAATCAAAGGTGAACCTGAAGGTTTTGTTTTTAATAGATTACAAGGGGCGCTATTGCGTGAGGCCTACTGCTTGGTTCGAGATGGAGTGATTGCAGCTGATGAACTAGATCTACTTGTCACTCAAGGGTTGGGGCGTAGATGGTCAATTATTGGCCCCTTTGCTACCTCGGCATTAAATGTTAAAGGTGGAAATAGATCTCATGCCGCTCGAATGGCTGATAGCTATCACCGTATGGGTTTGGAACGCGGACAAGATGACCCTTGGAGCGATGAGTTAGTCGATCAAGTGAGCAATTCAATTGAAGAGAAATGGAAAATTAATGATTGGGAAGAAAATGTTATGCGCCGCGATCTAGCTCTTATGAAACTGGTGAAATACATTAATCAAGATCCAGATCTTAGGCTCTAATTTAATTCCTCGAACTTGCAACTAGTAAGCGAACTTTCTCTAGCTCTACTTGAGTTGGCTCGCCAGTGACTGTCACACTTGAGGCGACCTTCAAATCCCAAGAGGTGTTCTCCTTAACTTCTTCAACTGTAACGCCGGGATGAATCTGCACCAGGGTTAATTCGCAACTCTCTGGATCTGGTTTTAAAACACCTAGGTCTGTAATAACTGCCGAAGGTCCACCACCGATAAGCCCCGCAGCTTTTCTTGATCCTGGCCCGCTACCAAAGCCCAGAGAGGTAATGAAATCAATTTTCTCCACAAATGCTCGAGGGGAGTGTTTAAGGATTACTACAACCTCTTTACAAGCGCCAGAGATTTCAGGGGCTCCGCCAGCGCCAGGTAAGCGAACTTTTGGATTTTTATAATCTGACCCAATAATAGTTGTGTTGATATTTGCAAACTTATCAATTTGTGCGGCCCCTAAAAATCCCATATCAATGCGACCAGGCTGTAGCCAATAATTGAAAATCTCTGGCATTCCAACAACGCTTAAAGCCCTATTGGCTAATTCACCATCTCCGATGGAGAGTGGAAGTTTTTGTGGATTGGTATTTACTGTTCCAGACTCATAGACCAGAAATAACTCTGGGGCATGCATTGATTTGGCCAATATTGCAGCAGTACTTGGAATTCCTATCCCCACAAAGCAAATCATCTCGTTTTGCAAAATTCTTGAGGCAGCAATTGTCATCATCTCTGTGCTATTCCACTTTAATTCAGAGCTCATTTCTCACCCTTACTAAATACCTCTGCCTCAAGCCATTGATTGAAGCTCTCACGTTCCTTACTTACTTCATCCCAGGCAATATATTGCTCGTTATCTCGCTCGTAATAACCTGAAGCATAGGAAGGCCAAGCACCTCTTGGTGATACAGCTAGCGCTGTAATTAGCTTTTCAGGAAATATCACCGAGTTGTGATGAGGTTTAAACTCATCAACAATTTCCTCAACAGTGATTATTACTTTCTTAGCTGCAAAGACTGCTTCCTTAGAAGAACCGAGAATTCCCCAAGACATCACATTATTCTTTCGGTCGGCTTGTTGGGCGTGAATAATTGTGACATCAGGATTTAAGGCTGCTACTGCCAAAAGAACCTCATCGCCAAAGGGCGATTTGATTTGAGCAATATTCTCCGTATTTGAGAGAAGATCAGTGCCGTCATAGCCACGAAGAACTGAGAAAGGCAGACCGGAGGCCCCTGCTACATAGCGATTTGTCATGCCAGCATGGGTATGTTCTTCAATCTCAAGCGCCCTTGGCCAACTATTACTCAGCGCATCGCGCAGGCGATGTAGCGATCCCACCCCAGGGTTTCCTCCCCAGGAGAAGATTAATTTGGCGATGCAGCCAGCTCCGATCATCTGATCATAGATAAGGTCGGGTGTTAGACGAATTGCTGTTAAATCTTTTTTCTTCTGCCTGATTATCTCTTGACCAGCAGCAAATGGAATTAGATGAGTAAATCCTTCAAGAGCGACAGTATCGCCATCTTGAACATGCAATGAGATGGCTTCTGCCAAACTCATCAACTTTTTCAACTCATCACCACAATTCCATTAGAGCTGCCTGTTTTTTCTCTAGCTTGGTAGAGACGACTTATTTAGGCGGATGCTACTAATTATTCGCTCAATACTCTAGGTTTAGCAAGGAGAGAGAGTAGACGGGATAGTTCGTATGACGAACGAAAATTCGAAGAGCCAGATTGCAGTCGTTACTGGTGGGGCATCAGGCATTGGCGCTGAGATCTGTTCACAACTACTAGCAATAGGAGCAAGGGTTTATTCACTAGATCTCTTATCCAATAGTGGCCAGGCTGAGGTGGAGAATTTATACCCCTTGCAATGTGATGTCACCGATGAGAGAGCTTTACTAGAGTCTTTTAGCCTTATCAGTAAGCAGGGAGCTATAACCAAGTTATTTATCAATGCTGGGATTGTGCCGCCTTGGAGCAAGAGCGCAGATTTCACTCGTCAATCTTGGGAAAGTGTCTTAAACGTTAATGTCATTGGAGCAGCTCTAACACTTAAATATGGATCTGCAGCCATGAAAAAGCCAGGCGGATCGATTGTTTTTACCGCCTCTTTAAATGCTTGGAAGGGAGATTCAAATATAGCCTCCTATGTGGCAAGCAAGCATGCGCTCCTTGGAATAGTTAAATCAACTGCTATCGAGTTTGGATCTGAAGGAATCAGGGTCAATGCAGTTGCGCCAGGCCCGATAGCCACTCAAGCGCTAAAAAAGAGGCTTTTAGATCGCGCCAAGGGGGATTTTTTTGCTGAAGAAGAGGCATATAAGAAATTGTCATCAACAACTGCGTTGCAGCGAATTGCTAGCGTAGAAGAGGTTGCTAATCTTGCATTGTTCTTAGCCTCTGATAAAGCCTCAGGAGTCACAGGACAGATGATCAATGTTGATTGTGGAGTCTTATGAGCAATTACAACAGCTTTGCTCTCTACACTTTAGCGCCTAAGGAGTTGTATGTCTGAGGAATTAAACGGATTAAACCTATCGGGCAGACGCGTTCTTATCACCGGAGCATCTCGCGGCATCGGAGCTGCAATCGCGCTAAAGCTTGCCAAAGCAGGGGCTGAGGTAGTTGCTCACTATGGAAGTTTTGCCTCTGGGGCAATTGAGAATCTAAAAGATATTGCAGAAGATAAGAAAGAGTTTATTCAAGCCGATTTAAGTAAGCCTGGCGCAGCTCGGCAGTTGTGGGCCAAAGCCACTGAAGGCAATCGGAGAGTAGATGTAGTAATAAATAATGCTGCGATAAATATTGAGACTCCTTTCGAAGGCGATGATGAGCAGTGGGATGAAGGTTGGCAGCAAAGTATTCAAGTCAACGTCTTGGAAGCTGCTTCACTAATTAAGCAGGCTGTTAATCACTTTCTTGAAGTGAACTCAGGGGTTCTAATAACTATCTCTAGTTGGTCTGGCCAAAGAGGATCAGCGCTATCAACTCTTCCTGCCTATGCAGCAACGAAAGCTGCAATTAAAGCGATGACCCAGACAGTTGCTCAGGGTTATGCCAAAGAAGGTATTCAGGCCTTTGTGATAGCTCCCGGAATAGTGAAAACAAGAATGTCAGAGCAGGCGGCAATTCTGCGCGGCGGCGAAGATAAGATGAAGGCAGCCCTTGCCATGGGTGAACTTGTGCCTCCGGAAGAAATTGGCGAATTAGTAAACTTTCTAGCAACTGGACGAGCGCGCCATTTAACAGGGGCAACCTTTGATATAAATGGAGCGAGTTATATTAGATAACGCTTTGAAATAATAGAAAAGTCTGAGAGCTGAAGCGTAAAAGTAGCGTCCCAGCATGAAATCTAGCTTTGTTCGCATGTAGAACAAAACTCTAAGCCTAGTTCTCTTTTAAATACGGCCTCCGTATGACAGGATTTCGCGGGTAAGAAATTAATCTTCTTAAAGAGTAAGCAAAGGGACATATAGAAGAGGGGTTGTAATCAAGTGATGACTGGTAGCAACACCATCATTTCATTGCGGCAAATTAAGAAGTCTTTCGCCTCCACTGAAGTTCTCCATGGCATTGACCTTGATGTGCATGCTGGAAGCCATACTGTAATTTTTGGTCCTTCAGGTTCTGGAAAATCCACTGTGCTTCGCACTATGAACTTATTGGAGAAGCCAAACTCAGGCTCCATATGTTTTGAGAATCGTGAATATGGGCCAGGCTTGGATAGCGCTAAGTTAGAGCGCGGCAAACCACTTGAACTTCGACGTCGGGTAGGAATGGTTTTTCAGCAATTCAATTTATTTCCACACTTCTCTGCTATCGACAATATTGCAATTCCACTTGCAACGGTTACCGGAATTTCAAAATCTGATGCACGAGAGCGTGGGGCAATAGAGCTTAAGAAAGTTGGTTTATTGCCCTGGGCAGCCAGTTATCCAAGTCAATTATCTGGCGGACAACAACAAAGAGTTGCAATAGCTCGAGCTCTAAGCATAGATCCTATTTTGATGCTCTTTGATGAACCTACTTCAGCGCTAGATCCTGAACTAGTTGGAGAGGTTCTGGCGGTAATGAGGTCTCTTGCTGAAAGTGGAATGACGATGGTGGTTGTTACTCACGAAATGAATTTTGCTAAAGAGATAGGCGATCAACATATATTTATGGAGGCTGGAAATATCGTAGCCACTGGTGATGCCAATTTCTTTGATAACTGTGAAAATGAGCGGGCTCGCCAATTTATAGGATCGGTGCTCTAAATGGATAATGACTTAAGAATCAATTTCATGTGGCACCTCATCTGGGATTATCGAGGTGAGCTGATTCAGGGACTTTGGACAGCGGTGGCTGTTTCAATCACTGCGCTATTTCTCTCGCTATTTATAGGCTTGGTTTTTGCCTTGGCAAAAATGAGTAGATTCGCATTTTTCCGAGGCCTTTCGACTATTTATGTAAATATCTTTCGCGGTATACCGGCCCTGGTAAGCGTTATTTGGGTTTACTTCGGTTGGTCATTGCTATTTGGAAGGAATTTCACGGTTTATCAAGCTGGGGTAATTGCTCTTACTTTGCTCTACTCGGCCTTCTTCTCAGAGATATTTAGATCGGCGCTACAAGCGATTCATAAGGGCCAGCGCGAAGCAGGAATGGCTTTGGGGATGACTCGAATCAGAATTTTCCGCTCAATAATTATGCCTCAAGGTCTAAAAATTGCGATTCCTAATATTGGAAGCATGTACATCGGAATGATAAAAGATACCTCTACATTTGCTGTTATCGGTCTGGCAGAGGTAGTTAGAGTTACTCAAACCATTAATTCCCAGTACTTCCAGCCCTTTGTGCTCTATACCGCTGCTGCACTTCTCTATGTGGCGATTGCATTTTTAGTGGATTACATCTTTAAGGGCTTTGAGAGCACTATCACCTATCCCTCAAATGGGATTCTCTATAGATTTCTTACCCGCAAGAAAAGAGCTCACATTCAAAAGTTGGTAGATGCCAACTCTTGAATGAATTTCTTGGAGGTAGGAAAAATCAGAAAAAATCCAACGTTCGGAAGGAATACAATGCAAAAGAAGTTATCAATACTTCTTGCTACTGCACTCACCCTCACCGCAGTACTGATGGGTTCGGGAGCAGCATCAGCAAGGGAAGATACCTCGAAGCTGAACTTAGTAAAGCCTGGCCACCTCGTGGTGGGTATGACTTTACAGTTCCCGCCTCAGATGTACCTCAATTCAGCAAAAAAACCAGCAGGCTATGACTATCAGTTGCTTCGTCGCCTCGCTCGTGATCTTCGTCTAAAACTTGAGATCAAAAATATGGACTTCGGAGGTCTAATTCCAGGATTAGTTTCCAAGCAATTTGACCTAGTTTCAGTCGGTCTTGGCAAAAACCCAGATCGCGAAAAGTCAATTCTTTATGTGCGTGAATACATGCCATACAGCACAATTCTCGTAACCGGAAAAGGCAACAAAACTCGCCCAACTGTTGACGCATGGAATGTAGCTGGAAAGAAAATCACTGCATTGCAAGGTTCACTAGCAGCTGGATTTGTTAAGACCACATTCCCTAAGGCAACCCTTGTGGAATTCCCGTTGCAAGATTCAGCTTTTCTTGAGGTGGTATCAGGTCGCGCCGATGCAATCGTTGCTGAAGCAAACCTCTATGGTTTCTTTAACAAGAACAACCCAGGTCTTCTGAAGCCAGTTGCGATGCCAAATCTTCGTAGCTACTTCGGTCACTGGACCGTTCAGCTAGGTAATGAACCGCTTAAGACGCGTCTTGCTAATTGGCTCTGCGAGAAGCAAGAGGCTGGCATCGTCAAGGCGGTATTCCGTCAACAGATGGGATACAAGATGCCTGACTTGCCTGCGTGCAAGTAGGTAGTTCTAAGTTGAAAAACTATGGAATAAAGAAATAATTACTCCATAGCAAGCAGATCGAGGGAACGAATGGGCAACTTGAATTTCGAGTTGTCCATTCGTCTTCCTGAAGGAAAAAAACTTCACTCCTTAAAGAATTGAGCTGAGATGGAAACGATCGATTCCCATGATCTTTTAGTAATTGGCGGGGGACCTGCAGGATTATCTGCTGCGCTAGAGAGTTCAAAGCATGGGGTTAAGACAGCTATTATTGAAGAGCGTATAACTCTAGGTGGTCAAATTTTCAAAAGGCTTGGAGTTGGCTTTAAAGATTCATCTGCTTCATCCCTTGGCAAGGATTATGCAAGAGGGGCAGAACTAATCTCTGGAATTGAAAAATCTAATGTTGAGGTCTTTGAAAGTACTCAAGTTGTAAGTATTGAAGACTCACTTGTTTATACAACTCATCCTAGTTTTGGAACCCGCGCTTTTAAGTTTAAGAATTTAATTATTACCCCAGGTGCATATGATCGCCCTGTTGTCTTTCCGGGCTGGACACTGCCAGGGGTTATGACCGCTGGGGCTGTCCAAACACTTGTTAAGACTCAACAACTCTCTCCTGGCAAGAAAATACTCTTTGCTGGAAGTGGTCCATTAGCTCTAGCGTTTTCAGCCCAGTTATTAGAGCTTGGAGCTCCAGTTTATAAAGTTTTAGAGAGTTCTCATCCTCCTAAGTCGAGTGAGATCTTGAGATTAACTGCAGCGATACCAGGGAATTGGAATTTAATTTCTGATGCAATTCGTTATAGAAGCATACTTTTAAAGAAGTCAGTACCTTTTAAGTATCGAAGGATAGTAGTTAAGGCAGAGGGGCAAGGAAGAGTTGAATCGGTTACTCATTGCAAAGTTGATCAAGATTGGAGACCTATTGCTGGAACAGAGAAAGTTGAAAGCGTTGATTTGCTCTGCGTGGGATACGGCTTCTTCCCATCTCATGAACTCTTTCGATTCTTGGGATGCTCCTTTATATATGATGAAAATCAGGGTGGATTTAAGGTAGAAAAAGATCAATGGGGGCAAACTAGCCTTCCAGCAATATTTGCTGCTGGTGATGGAACTGGAGTAACTGGTTCATATTCAGCAATTGCTCAAGGCGCTTTGGCTGGCTTGAGAGTTGCTTTCTTGTATGGGAATTTAAGTGAACTCCAACTAAGAGATCTAGCCACTTCCTATATTCGAGAATTGTCCAATAGGAATAAGTTTCAAAAAGCGCTAAATCATATGTTTGATGTAAGGCCAGGAATTTATGAATTGGCAAGTGATGAAACCATCGTTTGTAGATGTGAGAGCGTAAAAAAATCAGATATTGATTCTGTAATAGAGTCAAGCGCTGATATCTCAGTGGTTAAGGCTTATACCCGAGCCGGTATGGGTCTTTGCCAAGGCAGAAACTGTCAACGTCAAATTGCTGCCATGATTAGTAAGAGATATCACTTGCCATTTAGTGAGATTGCCTTTGCAACACCTCGTTTTCCAATCAAGCCAGTGGAGATTGGCTTAATCGCCGATGGTTCAATTCGAGATGAAAAGTACTTTATAAATGAAAAGTAATGTGCTGGCAGGGTATTTGTCGCATGAGCAAAACTCTGAAGAACTCCCCAAAAGCGTTGATGTATTAATCATAGGTGGGGGGTTACTTGGTACTTCTCTGGCCTATTACCTATCTAAGGAGAAGACGGAAGTTCTTCTCTTAGAACGAGATGAGATTAACCGAGAAGCATCAGGAACAAATGCCGGCAGCTTTCATTTTCAGATTGCCCTTCATCAACTAACCCCGGATATGACAGATAGTGAGCGAGTACGACTCTCTGCTGAGGTGAAACTGCAGGTAGAGGCTGCCAAGCTTTGGGATGGAATCGAGGCAGAGTTAGATGCAGATCTTGGAGTTCATTTTGATGGTGGTTTCATGGTTGCCGAAACTCAAGAAGAGTTACAAGTTCTAGGTGATAAAGAGAGAATAGAGAACGAAGCTGGGCTTGAGAGTTATATATTAACTGGAGCAGAGATGCACAAATTTGCTCCCTTCCTAGCTCAAGATCTAGCAGGCGTTGCTTTTTGCCCTCGTGAAGGACATGCAAATCCATTACTTGTAGGTCCAACCTATGCCTTTAGAGCTCTGGAGAATGGGGCAAAGATTCGTACCCACTGCACAGTTGAAAGCGTTGAAGTATTAGAGAAGAGCTCTCCAGGATCGGTAGGGTTTCGATTTAGAGTAAAGACTTCAAAGGGTGAGGTGCTCTGTAACCGCGTGGTTAATGCTGCGGGAGCCTGGACTATGGAACTGGCAAAGCAAGTAGGTTTAAATCTTCCGATGGGGTTAAGTGGTTTACATGTTAATGTGACGGAGCCTTCAGAGTATTTTCTAAAGTCCATGATTCAACATATTGGACGACGGCTTACCTTAAAACAAACACCTAACAATACTTTTATTATTGGCGGTGGTTGGCCAGCAAAATATGAGGCTTATCCGAAACGTTATAGCAATCTATGGAGTTCGACAGCGGGCAATCTAGCTGTTGCTCTAAGAGTTCTACCCATGCTCAAAGATGTGAAATTAATGCGCACTTGGAGCGGGGTATGGGCATATACCAAGGACTTCAAGCCCATCTTGGGAGAATCTAGAAAAGTGCCTGGATATCATGTTGCTATGGTGCCAACTGGATTTACTCTAGGTCCGATGGTTGCTCAACTTTTGGCCAATTACATGACTTCAAGAGATGGCAGTAGTGAATTACCCAAAGAATTTAGCGTTGATCGTGAAATCTAATTTCGGGTTTCAAGAAAATGGGAGGGAGTTATAAATGGATCGTAACTCAGTAGATTGGAAGGGGTATTGGCCAGCTTCGCCAACTCCATTTAATGGCTCTGGCGAAATTGATTGGCAGGCCTTTGACCAACTTCTTGACTGGTATCTTGAACGTGGCATTCATGGTTTATTTGTAAATGGAACCACCGGTGAATGGTTCTCGCAATCAAATAAAGAGCGAAGAGCGATTGCGGAGTTTCTTGTTAAAAAAGTAGAGGGTCGAATTCCAGTAGTGATAGGTGTGACCACATTTACCGCTAAGGAGTCCATTGAACTTGGAAAACATGCGATTGATGTGGGTATATCAGGGGTGTGCTCCTCTGCCCCGGCCTACTCTAAATTACTTCCTGCAGAGACGTTGGCCTACTTTGAAACCCTCTCTGAAGGTTTAAAAGCGCCGATCATGATTTATAACTGGCCCCATGGATCAGGTATTGAAATATATGGCGAGTTAGCTGATCAATTAGCAAACCTTGAATACATTGTTGCGATAAAGGACAGCACCCCAAATGGAGAACAATTTAAAGAGACTACAAAGCGAGTAATCGATCGAGTCCGTGTTTTTGGTAACTTCATGGTTCCTGAGAATCTAGACTTCATGTTGAAATATGGCGGGGATGGAACGATTGGAGGCGGAAGTATTTTTGGTCGCGCTGATACTCAGTATTGGGAGAATGTCTGGAGTGGAGATATTGAGTTAGCGCGAACACATGCCGTTAAGAATCAAGCATTACTTGAGGCGCTCTGGCTACCTGGTGGTTGGGCGGGAAAGTATGGTGCTTATCAGAGCCAACTCAAGAAAATTATGGAGCTTATGGCAGTCCCGGGTGGAGTGGTTCGGTCACCTCGATTACCAATAATTGACCCTAAAGCTATAAGTGAAATCAGAGAAGTCTTAAAGTCATTTGAAATTATCAAATAACGGCAGAGAGAGGTAGAAATCATGAAGAACTTTCAAGGAGTAGATCACGCTGGAATTGGCGTTGGAAATATGGATTTGGCCCTTGATTTCTGGTCAGAGAAATTGGGTTTCACCGAGATGTTCTTTGATTACACCGGAATTGTCCCTGGGCTTGAGGAGATAACGAAAAAGAAAGAGGTAAGAGCAAGGATAGTTATGTTGGGCAACAGGTTTACAACTCGCCTAGGGCCTGGAAAAGTAAAATTAGTTCAACGTCTTGATGGTGATGGAGCTCCGCCATATCCAGCAGGAATTGGTTATGGTGAAGTAGGGCTAGCTGAGGTCTGCTTACATACTTTCCAGACTGAGAAAATTTTTAGAGATTTAGTTGATAACAAAGGCTGTAAGTCGCTAATGGAGCCGTTAAGTGCTTCAGTCGGAGAGCATCAAATTGATTTAGATATTGCCTATATTGCAGACCCTTGGATGGGTAAAGTTGAAATGATTGATTGGAAGGGCCTCTGGACTTCTCGTCCAGCAGCCCCGCGCATTGAAGGCGTCAATCACGTAGCTTTTGGTGTTCACGATATGAAGACAACAACTGATTTCTATAAGCAACTTGGTTTTACAGATCAGATATTTGAATCTAAAGAATTTTTCGATCCTATGGCGCCTTGGTATCAAGTAGGACGGGCTCTACCGGGCCATCACATGACATTGTGGTTATCGGGCCAGGGGGCAGGAATTGAACCGGTGCGCCTTACCCCGCTATGGGAAGATTGTCGCGGAGAGTGGGGGCATGTTGGACCGATGGACTTTGGCATCGGTGTGCAGAACATTAACAAGGCTGTGGCCGAATTTCAGAAATTGGGAATTGCAATGCATAGCGAAATTCAAACTTTGGATGTTGGTATTTCAGAATTTAAATATGTTTACTTCAAAGACCCAGATGATCAATATGTTTCGATTGTAGAGACTTCCTACTAAATTTCTTGGGCTTTTAATCCAGTTTGCGTTGCGATACTCATTCCTGGCTTTAGCCACGTCATACATGCGCGGGTATTAGCAACGCCATCAACAACTACGAGGCAATCAAAACAAATTCCCATGCCACAGTAAATTCCTCTAGGTTCACCCTGGATGGTTGTTCGCATGGTGGTTTTATCTAGCGCTAGAAGCATGGTCGCAACAGTTTCACCCTCGAAAGCCGATACTTTAAAACCATTGAGAGTGATTTCAATTTGCTTGCCACGAGAAATTTCTTCATTAGATGATATTCGGAATGCATGATCGGACATGAAGTAAGTCTGCCAACATAGGATAGTATTTTCAATGTGACTCAATTACTCTTCACGCCACTAGAA
This sequence comes from Actinomycetota bacterium, assembly GCA_027592195.1. GTDB lineage: Bacteria > Actinomycetota > Actinomycetes > Nanopelagicales > Nanopelagicaceae > SYAN01. The sequence goes on along the minus strand of JAQCKU010000012.1, from coordinate 1,620 downwards.
ATTAGGGGAGCTACCTTCAAAAATAGGATTTGGGTGAGCCCGATGTGCCAATATTCAGCAGAAAATGGGGTCATTGGTACTTGGCACCTGGTCCATCTTGGCGCTTTCGCCACTGGCGGTGTGGGGCTGGTAATGGTTGAGGCAACTGGAGTCAGCCCTGAGGGCAGAATCTCCACGGGCTGTCCTGGAATTTGGAACGATGAGCAGGCGCTGGCCTATAAGGAAGTAATTGATTTCGTTCATCAACAACGTGCTCTTATTGGGATTCAACTCTCTCATGCTGGGCGTAAGGGTTCAACGCTTAAGCCCTGGGATGATCATGAAATTGCATCAGAGAGCGAGGGAGGTTGGCAGACTTTCTCTGCCAGTCCTATTGCTTATAAAGACTTTCCAAAACCTAATGCATTATCGGTTAATCAGATCTCTGAACTGAGTAAAAGTTTTGCTAATTCTGCTCGGCGAGCAATCGATGTCGGCTTTGATGTCATAGAGATTCATGCTGCGCATGGATATCTTTTTCATCAATTTCTCTCCCCAATAACTAATCAGAGAAGTGATGAATATGGAGGAACACAAGAAAACCGAATTAGATTCTTGCTTGAAACTTCTCAATTAGTTAGAGAAACCATTCCAAAAGATGTTCCTCTCTTTGTGAGAATCTCAGCTACTGATTGGGTTGAGGGTGGATGGGATTTAGAGGACTCGATATTTCTATCTAGTAAATTAAAAGAAGTAGGAGTCGATTTAATTGATGTCTCAACTGGTGGATTAGTTCACGATGCGGTGATTTCAACTGGCCCTGGTTATCAGGTTCCATTCTCAGCTGCGATTCGAGAGAAAGTTGGTATTCCTACCTCAGCAGTTGGGTTGATAACTCAGGGACAACAGGCTGAAGATATATTGGTTCAAGGCAAAGCTGATGCGGTAATGATTGCGCGTCAAATGCTCCGCAATCCCCGTTGGGCTATATCTATAGCAGAGGAGTTTGGCGAAAAAATTGATTGGTCAGTTCAACTAGAGCGCGCTCGACGAGTAGGGCCAAGAAAATCTCCACAATGAGCCATCTCCAATCTTCTACTCAGATTTGGGTGGTAGGCGAAGCTCTAATGGATTTAATCCAAGTAGCTGGTGGAGAACTCTCAGAGATGGTGGGGGGAGGTCCTTGTAATAGCGCAAAAGCATTAGCCCGTCTTGGTTTTTCAACCACTTTTATTGCAGGTATTTCAAGTGATAGTTATGGCGAGGCGATAGAGAAGGAGCTATTAGATAGCGGGGTTAGCTTGGACTTTGTGCATCGCTCAGATCTTCCAACTGCGCTTGCAATAGCAAGTATCAATGACGCAGGCCTTGCTAGTTATGAATTCAAGCTAGATTCAACGGTAAGTTTTAACTTCCACTCCTCATGGCTTCCTAAAGAGGATGCCAAAGTCATTCACATTGGCTCAGTTGCAACCCTTTTAGAGCCAGGTGCTTCAGAGCTATATAAGTGGCTCTCAGAGAAGAGTGCAACGGTAGTTTTTGATCCCAATGTAAGACCTTCAATTCAAGGTGATAGAGAGATCTATCGAGATAGCGTTGAGAGATGGATAGATCTAGCAAAGATTGTGAAGCTAAGTGAAG
>JAQCKU010000091.1 GCA_027592195.1 Actinomycetota bacterium | reverse complement strand
GAATATATCCCGCCGATACGCCCTGACGGAGTGTTTGTTCAATAAATACTAAGAGAAACCAGAAAATAATCGAACCAATAACTGGGGAGAAGACTCGGGCTGCGCCGCCAAGAATTAAAATCGTATAAGCAAAGAAGGTGAGCGCAGTTCCATAATTATCTGGCTGAACAGATTGTCGTGAGAGGGCATAGACAGCTCCTCCTAGCGATCCGATCACGCCACCGATCACCAGAGATTGCATCTTGTAGAGATAGACGTTTTTACCAACAGATCTAACTGCTTCTTCATCTTCACGGATCGCTTTTAAAACCCGGCCCCATGGAGAGTTAACTAATAACCACATAAGACCTAAAATTGCAGCAACAAGAAGCCATCCAGTAATTACTACCCAGAGATCATTGGGGGAAAAACGGAGAACTGGAGTGGTTATTCCTGAGGTAAATGGATTGAGATCAAAAAATTGTTTACCAAATTTTCCCGTGATGCCATCAGATCCACCGAGCACATCGTTAAATGTGGCAGAGCGAGCAACTTGTCTCACGATCTCTGCTGCTGCGATAGTGACAATGGCGAGATAATCCGCCCGTAGCCGCAGGGTTGGCAATCCAAGAATCAAGGCGAAAATAATCGAGGTAAGGATGCTGCATCCAAGCGCGCTCCATAACGAGAACTCATAGGAGACAACGAGGACCGCTGTTGTATAAGCGCCAATTGCGAGGAAACCAGCCTGGCCAAAATTGAGAAGTCCGGTATAGCCAAAATGCATATTTAGACCTATAGCTGCAAGAGCAAAGATAATGGTGTTGACGCCAATAGCGGAGGAGAGGGATTGTTGGATAATAAAGAGAAAGTCCATTTATCCCACCCGATCTTTCTTACCCAAAATTCCTTGAGGTCTAATGAGAAGGATAAGGATCAAGATAAAGAGTGCGCCCACATATTTCAGCTCTGTTGGGATAAAGAGAGTTGAAAGTTGGATAAAGAGCCCGATGATGAGCGATCCGACTACCGCCCCATGAGCAGTTCCTAAACCACCTAAGGTAACTGCTGCAAAAATGAGTAATAAATTATCCTGGCCCATCAAGAAACCAACGCCTTGATTAACGGTAATAATGATTCCGGCAAAACCAGCAAGTAGCGCGCCTAGTACCCAGACAGATCGAATAACTCGTTCTACCTCAACTCCGGATGCCGAAGCGAGAGCTGGGTTATCTGCAACTGCCCGGCTGGCTTTACCCATTTTTGATTTAAGAAGCCAGAGCGTTGCCAATATCAGAAGCGTTATTCCGATAAATGTTGTGATCAATGATTTGGGAGTGATTGAGACGGGACCAAATTCCAGCCCAGCTTGTCCGGCATATTCAGGGAGTTGTCTCGTCGATCCACCAAAGATGAAGAGATAGAAGTAGCGGATAAAAATGGCAAACCCGATGGAAATGACTAACATCGCAATGAGGCCGGTACCACGCCTTCGTAGAGGCTTCCAGAGAAATTTATTCTGTAGATAGCCACCAACGAATGCAGCCAGGGCCATCGCTAAAGGAATCGCGAGAATGACTTTAAGCCCCACGATGGCGCTAAGGTAATAAGTGAAGAGCCCTCCCAAGGTGAGGAGTTCTCCATGTGCAAAATTTGTCAACCCCGTGGTTCCATAGACCAGATTTAGACCCAGCGCAGCAAGAGCGATAATCAAACCTAATATTGCACCATCTGCAATAAGTTGCATCGTTCGGTTAAAAGTGGAAGATGAGGCAAACCCCTCACCAATCGGAAAGAGAACGCGCAGATCTGCCCCAAGCATTAAAACATTGACGATTTTCTCATTAGGTGTACCGATGGTCAGAATTTGTCCTTCAGGAAGGGTCTCAACCTCCAACCGGACGAAGTAGTTGCCAGTTTTGGAGACCGAAAAACTCCAATTTCCATCTTGATCTGTGAGAACTTTGCCTAGCTCTTGAGATTGATCACTGATCGTTAATTCAACTCCCTGAATTGGTGTTTTATCCAGGGTAAGGAGAGCTCCAAAGAGATTTGACTGATCTGCAGCAGCTGGAGCGGCAGCTAGAAGGGCGAGGCAGGATCCAGCAAAAATCGCAACGAGAGCCTGAGAGAGCGCCTTTATTACTCGAAAAAACACGAGAATAATCTCTCCATCTTCTCCTGGCCTTAGCTGACGGCCTCTGACTATCTCTGGTTTACAGAATATGACCCTGGAACCGGCAATGGTAGTCAACGGGGTGAGTAAACGCACTAGTTACCAGCAAGAAATTTATCCCCGAAAGGGAATGGGCTCCCGATCGAGAATCAGACATGTCAATCGAGCTGAACAAGTCTTGACGCCTTGATCATTGGTGATGATGATTTCATAACAGGTAAGGGTTCGCCCCAGTGAGAGGGCGGTAGCAACTCCGGTGACAAAGCCTGAGGTAGCTGATTTGTGATGGGTAGCGCTTACCTCAATACCGACCGAGGTCTTCTTCATCCCGGCATGAAGTTGCGAGGCGATAGAACCTAAACTCTCTGCGAGAACAACATTAGCTCCACCATGGAGTAGACCAACTGGTTGGCGATTTCCATCAACAGGCATACGACCAACAACGCGCTCTGGCGAAGCTTCAATGATCTCAATGCCCATCTTGGCGCCCAACTCACCACTGCCGCGTTGGACGAGAAACTCCATGTAGTTCTTGATTTCATTGGCATCAGACATGGTCAGATCTTAGGCTAAAAGCGCGCAGATGCGATGAAGGTAACGGTCTATGGCACACTCACGGCGTGCGGAAAATACTTCTTATCGATGGCCACTCGCTCGCCTATCGAGCCTTTTACGCTCTTCCGGTCGAGAATTTCACTACCGCCTCAGGTCAATCAACCAATGCGATCTATGGTTTTGCATCGATGTTGATTAACCTCCTGGATGAGGAGAAGCCCGATCAGGTGATTGCCGCATTTGATGTTTCTCGAAAAACTTTTCGAAGCGATCGATTCCCAGAGTACAAAGCTAATAGAGCCAAAACTCCTGATGAATTTCGTAGTCAAGTTCCTCTGATCTACTCACTCCTTGAAGGCTTTAACATTTCATTTATTGAGGCAGAAGGTTTTGAAGCCGATGATCTCATTGCAACGCTAGTAAGAGAATTTCTTAGTGATAATCCATCAAATGAAATATTTATAACTACTGGAGATCGAGATTCCTTTCAACTGGTGAAAGATAAAGTAACAGTTCTCTATCCAAAAAAGGGTGTTACCGATCTTGCGCGGATGAGTAGTGAGGCTATTAAGTTAAAATATGGAGTTGGCCCAGATCAGTACCCTGACTTTGCCGCCCTCCGTGGCGATGCAAGCGATAACCTTCCCTCTATCCCAGGCGTTGGTGAGAAAACGGCAGCAAAATGGCTTCAACAGTATGGCTCTCTTGCAGAGATTGTGAAGGCATCTGCTGATATTCCAGGAAAGATTGGGCAAGCTCTTCGAGATAATTTAGATCAACTACAACTCAATCGCGAGTTAACTCAGCTGATAGATAGCGTTCCAATAGCCCAAGATCGCCTAAAGGAGTTGGTCGCTGGGGAATGGAAGGGAATTGACCGAGAAGCGCTCTTTAGATTCTTCACCTCTCTTGAGATTAAAACTTTAAAAGATCGGGTAGGCAAACTACCGGCAACAGAATTAAATCCAGATCCTGCATCAGAGCTTGGGGCAAGTGAGAATTTTTTGGAAGAGAGCGATCCGGCGGGAGGGCTCCGCAGGATTGATGAGATCTCTAAGGAGTCGGCCAGGGATAAATTTCGAGAAATAATTAAAGAAAAAGCTAGTGGTGAAGTTGCGATCTATTGTGATTTTCAACTATCCGAGGCTGATACCGTATTTGGACCAACGGTGATGATCGCGATTGCGCCCAATGAAAATGAGATTTATTGGTGGCGTGATCAACTTATTCCAGAATGGTTAATTAACGGGGCGCCATTTTTTGGCCATCAAGTTAAGGATATGTTGCGAAGAGCGGGGGATTTTTT
>JAQCKU010000011.1 GCA_027592195.1 Actinomycetota bacterium | reverse complement strand
GATCCAGTATTGGTGCCACTGCTCATCACTTCCTGGTGGAACAAAAAATTCCATCTCCATCTGCTCAAATTCACGGGTACGGAAAATAAAATTTCCAGGTGTGATTTCATTTCTAAAAGATTTTCCAATCTGACCAATTCCAAAGGGTGGTTTTTTACGTGCCGAGGTCATGACGTTATCAAAATTAATAAAAATTCCCTGAGCGGTCTCTGGGCGAAGATAGGCAAGTCCGCTCTCATCTTCTACAGCGCCTAGAAATGTCTTTAAAAGACCAGAGAATTGCTTCGGTTCGGTGAATTTGCCCTTGTTGCCACAGTTAGGACAGTTAATATCTTCAAAGCTAGCCGGTTTACGAGAATGTTTTGCTTCATAAGCTTCCTCTAAATGATCTGCACGGTATCGCTTATGGCATTCAGTACATTCAGTTAAAGGGTCGGTGAAAGTTTCAACATGGCCCGATGCTTCCCAAACTTCTTTTGCAAGAATGACACAGGAATCAAGACCTACAACATCTTCTCGTCCGGTAACCATTGATCGCCACCATTGACGTTTAACGTTATTTTTAAGTTCAACTCCTAATGGACCATAGTCCCAAGAGGCACGAAGCCCGCCATAAATATCTGAGGAGGGAAAGACAAAACCTCTACGCTTGGCAAGTGAAACAATTGTCTCGAGACGATCGGCCATTGACATTCTCCATCCGGCTGGCTGTCGGAGGCCCACAAGTGGCCTGTTGGTAGTGATTGGAACCCTATTGGAAACCTATTGGAATCTGGAGCTGTAATTTTACTTTGTTTCTCTCCGTTTTATTCCGATTGAGGATCGATATAGCCTCCAGGCTCATCTATTGCGCGGGCTAGAACCGGCACCGCAACCATCTTCACTTCAAAATTCGATAGGGCTCGCCGATAACTCCCAATATTTTCCCATTCGGTGATCAAGGCGAGAAGTTGCGGTGAATCTGTATTACGTCCGATCCTGCCATTGATATAACCCTTACATGCCGCTAAGAGTTGATGCGCTTTTATGAGCTCTTCGAGAAAGTCAGAATCACTATTTTCAAACCTGGCGATAGCAAACATATTGAGAGCCTGAGCGCTAGCTCAACGCGATAATTCTCGGGCGAGCCGGGCAGCCTGTTCTTTTGAGTGTTCGAGTGAGAGCGGGAGAAAGATTTGACCTACCAACCATCGCAACACCAAGGCAACTCCAGCTACATCAGATGAAATATGAAAAGTGAGTGTCTGATAAATCTTGGCCCAGAGTTGATGTTCGCGAGCTGAGATAGCCTTTGTTAATAAAGCAGGATCTAAAGCGAGTGATTTACCTAAAGCCTGGTTAGCTGAGATCTCTTTCGAAAAGATATAAAGTTTTTCTGAGAGTTCATTACCTCGCGATGCCAATGTAGAAATTCTCTCGATCTCAAAATCGATAACTGCAAGAAATACATCATTTTTATCTCGAAAATGATTATATAAAGATGCTCGTGATACTCGGGCTTGATCAGCTATTTCAATCATGTTACAGGCGCTCAACCCTTTTTCTGAGATCAGAGCGAGAGTAGTCGTTACTAGCGCATTTCTTGTTTTTCGGTGGAGTGAATTTTGATATTGATAGGGCTGAGAAGATTGATTCATTAGATCTCAGCCTACCTTGGCGAGCTGAGCAAAAAAAATCACAACCATCTCATAAAGTGCGTAATGCAGCATTAGATCCAAGGCTTGCTTGTCGATCATCATCATTACCGCGTTCGATTTTAGCTTTACTCTCAATTCCTATCGAATCATCTACGCAGTGAGAAGATTTGATATCCAAGAGCGCAAGATTAGATGGCTCCAGTTTTTCCAGTGAATCTCCAACATTTTCAAGGAGTGCTGTGAGTGAGAGCCCAAGTGAATGACAGATGGAATTGAGTAACTCTGAAGATGCCTCTTTCTGTCCTCTCTCAACCTCGGAGAGATAACCTAGGGAGACGCGGGCAGAGCCAGCAATCTGGCGGAGAGTTTTTTTCCGAGAGATCCGTGCGTTACGTAGAGCAGCGCCTATATGGCTTCGAAGTAGCTCCATCACCGCTCTCCATTCTCCTTATTATCTGCCTTTCGATCTGGCAAAGATGCCTTAACAGAAAGTCCGTATCTATAGCCTAGCGCGCTCACTCGCCCAAAGTGAGCTCAAGTAGGCTGAGCGCGCCGAAAATACTCGCTCTACGCACCTGGTTACGGCCAATTTCACCAAAATTAAACTCCTGAGCCACGGTTAGAAAGTTGATTTCGCTGGGGCCTGCAAGGCCAATCCATACCTTCCCGGCAGAAATCTCTTCCCCACTGGCGCCATTTTTATATCGTCCCGGGCCTGCTACTCCCGTTGTTGAAAGCGCCCAGGTGGAACCTAACTGATCTCGGGCGCTCTCTGCCATCGCCATAGCTATCTCTTTGGAAACTACGCCATATTTTTCAATATCTAGAGCTTTTAGTAAGAGTTGATCTACTTTTACAGAATTTGCATAGGCGATAAAGCCACCAAGAAAAATATCAGATGCGCCTTCCATTTCAGTAATCTCACTTGCAAGCCCTCCCCCGGTAAGAGATTCAGCAACAGCTAGCGTTTCACGACGGCTTCGAAGCTGCTGAGAGAGTTTGTGAGAGAGTAACTGGATTTTTTCATCCATCTTGCTGCCCTAAAGATTGCTCACCCTTTTTCCTCTTACCCTCACTGGAATTTTCATTAGCGCTACCGCTTGATGCAGATATTAAAGCTTCCTGGAAATATTTCAACCCTGTGTAGAGAGTCAGAAAGACTGCAAAACCAAGAAAAATATCTCTAGGAAGGAGGAGGTACTCTGGCAAGGGAAGGATAAAAAATCCTATCGCGAAATTCTGCGATAAGGTTTTTAATTTTCCACCTCTATTGGCTGGGATCACACCCCGCTTTAAAAATACCAAACGAAGAAGGGTCACTGCAATTTCTCTACCAAGAATAATGATAGTCACCCAGATAGGTAGGAGCGATAAATAATTGAGTGAAATCATCGCTGTAGCTAATAACGCTTTATCAGCAATCGGGTCCCAGAGTTCACCAAAATCTGTTATCTGATTACTTGAACGTGCCAATCTGCCATCGATCACATCAGTCATAGCTACGAGAAAAAAGGCAAACCAGGCAAGGATTCGAAGATTGGCGCTCTCGCCATTTTCAGCAAGGAGCGCCCAAGCACAGAAGGGAAGAGCAAGAATTCGTAAGATCGTCAGCGCATTGGGAAGATTAAAGATGACTCGACGAGCTTTATCATCTCCTGGCTTTTCTACTCCTCTTGGCATTATCACTTCACCTGATCTGCTCGTGCAATTAAATCTGCGCCAGCGCTCTCAACCACTTTAGCGCGAACATATTGACCAACCTGAAAGCTCTGATCTGGCCCTGCCTGAATAAATGTTGATCCATCTACCTCTGGTCCTTGATGAGCACTTCGCCCTTCGATCGTATCTCCATCAATGAATTCGATCAGAACTTCGACCTCATCACCAATACGATCCTCTGCTCGTTGGCTGACAATCTCCTCAGCTAATGAGGTTGCATATTCAAATCGTGAAGCAATCAGATCAGGGTCAACTTTATTCTGATGGCTTAAAGCTTCGGTCCCATCTTCATCGCTATAGGGAAATATGCCAATCGCATCGAGTGCGCAGGAGGAGAGAAATTTAGTCAACTCATTAAACTCTTCATCGCTCTCTCCTGGAAATCCAACGATAAAGTTTGATCGAATCCCTGCCTCTGGCGCAAGAGCTCTTACCTGGCTTAATAAATGGAGGAATTTTTCACTATCGCCAAATCGACGCATCCGACGAAGAAGTGATCCGCTAGCGTGTTGGAAAGAGATATCAAAATATGGGAGAACTTTCTCTGTTGAGATCATGGCCTGTAATAACGATGGACGAATTTCAGCAGGTTGTAGATAGGAGAGCCTAATTCGTGCGATCGAATCAATTGCTGCCAACTCTGGCAGCAATTTCTCCAGAAGCCGAAGATCGCCTAAATCCTTTCCATAGGAGGTGGTGTTCTCGCTAACAAGAAAAATCTCACTAACCCCCACCGATCCCAACCACTGCGCCTCTTCAAGAATCTCTTGCGGGCTTCGAGATAGATATGCGCCGCGAAATTGTGGGATTGCGCAGAAGGTGCAGCGGCGATCACATCCCGATGCAATTTTCAAAGGAGCATAGGGCGAATCTTCCAGGCGCTTGCGATAAATCCGAGCGCCTTGACCATTTTTGGAAGCGCTCATTAATTCTTGATCACCAGATTGAGCTGAAGATCTGAGGAGCGAGTTATTAGCTCGATCAATTGGAGCTATCGGTAGGAGAGTTCTACGATCTTTCGGGGTATGGCTCTCAAGTTTTTCACCCGAAAGGATTGCGTTAAGTCGATCTGAAATATTTTGATAGGAATCAAATCCTAGGATGGCATCTGCCTCCGGAAGCTCTCTTGCCAGCTCTTTTCCATATCGCTCTGCCATACAACCCACAGCAACGACGGCGCGAAGTTGGCCATTTTCTTTCAGTTGATGAGCTTCTAAAAGCGCATCGATCGAATCTTTTTTCGCACTTTCAATAAAGCCGCAAGTATTGATTAAAGCGATATCTGCATTTGCGCTATCTTTTGTAAGAACCCAACCATCGGCTGCTAATCTGCCAGCTAGCTCTTCAGAGTCGACATCATTTCTTGAACAGCCCAGGGTAACAAGAGCTACGCTCTTGGGATTTTGAGATCGGGTAGATGTCACCCGCCCTATTTAACCAGCAGAATTGGTATCTGGTGTGAATTGAAGACGAACAACCTCACCAACACGCCCAGCTCTTCCCAAATCTTCACCATTATAAGTGATTGATATTACTCCAGCGTTACCAAGAACAACTCTGATCAATTGATCATCATAAAAATCTTGGATTTGGCCAGTTCGCAGTTTTCCTTCAAATTTCGTAGAGCCATCAGCTCCCTCAACTTTTACCCAGGAGAGACCATCATTGGCGCTCAGTTGAAGATTTACACCAGCACTTACTGATGCCACTGCTGGAGGTTCTGGATCGTTACGTAGAATTTTTTCATTAATCACTTGAACGCTCTGCTCTTTTGCACTTTCAAAAGAGAGGAGACCAGGAAGAATTTGATAGCCAAAAATTGCAAAAGTGGTAATTCCTGCAGCTATCCCAAATAACTTCCATGATGGTTTAGCTTTCTCCACTCTAGTGGTGACGCTATTTTCTTCAAGAAGATCACTCATTGATGCATCTGAAGAATTTTCAAGTCCATCCAAAGAGTTGATAAGAGGCTCTACCGAGATTCCATAAATTCGAGCTAGCGTTTTTATATGGCCGCGAGCATAGGTAAGGCCACCTGAAGATTCGTATCGATCAGCTTCTAAATCTTCGATAATTCGAGTGCGCACTCGCATCGCAGTGGCAACATCTTGAAGAGAAAGTTTTGCCTCAAGACGCGCGGCTTTTAATACTGCGCCGACCGAATTCTCTAAAGACATGGCATGAACTTCCTACTGATTGGGGAGTGATAAGGGTAAGGCGATTGCCATGGCCTTAACAAGTGCTCAGCTGCTAAATACTGTGAATTCGGGGTGAATTTAGAGATGAACTTTCTTAGCCTCGTAAAGAATCTAACACCTTCGCCAGATCCTCAGGCTTTATCAAGACAACTCTCGCTTTAGAGCCCTCTGAGGGGCCCACTATCGCTCTACTCTCCATCAGATCCATCAATCTACCTGCCTTTGCAAATCCAATTCTCAACTTTCGCTGCAGCATTGAGGTAGATCCAAACTGTGTGGAGATAACAAGCTCTGCTGCTGCAAGTAGATCATCAAGATCATCGCCAATATCATCTTCAATAATTTTTCGTGTTGTCGCAATTGTTAAAATATCTTCTCGATATCTCGGGGCTAGTTCGCCTTTAACATGGGATACAACTGCCTCAATCTCGCGCTCTGAAACATAGGCGCCTTGAATCCGTATCGCTTTACTTGCACCCATTGGAAGAAAGAGCCCATCGCCTTGTCCAACAAGTTTCTCCGCACCTGGTGTATCTAAGATTACGCGAGAATCTGCAAGGCTAGAGGTTGCAAAAGAGAGGCGAGATGGAACATTCGCCTTAATCAATCCAGTGACAATATCAACGCTTGGACGTTGGGTGGCTATAACTAGATGAATTCCTGCTGCTCTAGCAAGTTGAGTTATTCGCACTATGGAATCTTCTACTTCTTTCGCAGCTACCATCATCAGATCTGCTAATTCATCGATGATGACCAGTAGATATGGATATGGCTCTAACGCTCGCTCTGAATTTTCTGGAGCAATTAGTTTGCCGGTGCGAACTGCTTTATTGAAATCATCGATATGTCTAAAACCATAATTAGATAGATCGTCATAACGGATATCCATCTCACGTACAACCCAGGCCAGAGAATCTGCCGCCTTTTTTGGGTTGGTAATAATGGGGGTAATAAGATGTGGAATACCTTCATAGGAATTGAGCTCTACCCGCTTTGGATCAATCAAAATCATCCGGACATCGTTTGGGGTTGCACGCATAAGAATTGAGGTAACTAAGGAGTTAATCATGGAAGATTTTCCAGCACCTGTCGCGCCAGCAACTAAGAGGTGTGGCATCTTGGCAAGATTTGCACAGATGAAAGATCCTTCAACATCTTTTCCAAGAGCAACCAACATGGGATGGTGATCATTTCCGGCGACCGAGGATCGAAGTACATCTCCAAGGGCAACAATTTCTCGATCCGTATTGGGGATCTCAATTCCTACCGCAGATTTTCCAGGAATGGGCGAGAGAATTCGTACATCAGCGCTGGCAACTGCATAGGCAATATTTTTAGCAAGAGCAGTGATCGCCTCTACCTTTACCCCTTGGCCCAGTTCAATCTCATAACGGGTAACGGTGGGACCGCGCATAAATCCAGTGACTTCACAATCAACGTTAAATTGCTCAAAGACTTCACGCAGCGATGCAACTGCTTCATCATTTGCCTTGCTCTTTGCTTTACTCGGTGGACCTAATCTCAACAGCTCCAAACTTGGAAGTTGATAATCATCTTCTGGAGTTAAAAGTAACTGAATACCTGCTTGAGAAGGAGCCGGTACTTTTACTGTGGGAGCTGGGCTATCGAGGGAGAGTTCATTATCAAATATCTCATCAGCTTCAGCCTCTAGATCTTCCGAACCTGGCACTTGCTCATAGCTATGAAACTCTTGTACTAATGGGGTTTCAAAAGGAGGGGTCTCAGAGATTTCAAACTCTTCGATTTGAGCAATCCGCTCTCGTCGCTCCTCTTTCTTTCCTAGAACAAAATTTGCAAGAACTCGCCAGATCTTTGAGACGGAAATCCCCGTAATTATGAGTATCGCAAAGGTAAAGAGAAGTATCAAAATTGGATAGGCAAGAATCGGTGTGACAAGAGCTACCAAGGGCGTTGCAATGAAATGTCCGATCCATCCCCCACCCTCTTGAATATCATTTTCACTTGTCCCTAAAGATCCATTAACTAGATGGGCAAGTCCTGTAGTTGAGATAAGAAGGAGAAAGGATCCGAATATGACTCGGGGTGGGAATTTATCTTTCGCTGAAGTTTTAAATAGCGTAATCGAAAGATAGGCAAATACAATGGGAGTTAGGAAAGCCACCTGGCCAAAGAGTCCAAAGAAAAAATCATGAAGAATCTGGCCAAAGAGATTATCTAAACTCCACCAGGTAGTAGCTACTGTTAACAACATTAAAATAAAGAGAAAGAGAGCATATCCATCTCGGCGGTGAGCCACATCCATATCTCGTGCTGAACGAGATATCACTCGTATTGCGCTACCGAGGGTCTTTGCTATTACCCGCCAGATTGCAGAAATACCCTTTCCGATAAAGGTAAGTGCGCTGCTTTTCTTTTTTTTTGCCATGGGTTGGTAAGCCTAAATCAATCCAAGTGAGCGCAAAGGCAGGCGCGCCGCTATACCTCAATCACAACAGGAACAATCATTGGTTTGCGTCGATGTTCTGCGCCCACCCAATTGCCCACTGTCTTTCGAACTATCTGAGAAAGTTGGTGCGTGCCATTCATTCCTTCACTAACCGCTTTCCCAAGAGCGGATTCAATCCGAATTTTAACTTCATTAAAGAGGCGATCATCTTCTGTAAATCCTCTGGCATGAATATCAGGGCCTGCAACGATTCGACCATTCTGTGAATCAATAACAACAATAACCGAGATAAAACCTTCCTCACCTAAGATTCGTCGATCTTTAAGCGATGCCTCGGTGATTTCACCAATCGTCTGACCATCGACATAGACATAACCACAGGCAACAGCCCCTGAAATCTTGGCTCTCCCATCGATGAGATCTAAAACAATTCCGTTTTCAATGACAATTGCATTTTTTCTATCTACCCCTGATTTAATTGCAAGGTCGGCATTTGCACGCATATGGCGCCATTCCCCATGAACTGGAATCACATGTTTAGGCTTAACAATGTTATAGCAGTAGAGCAATTCGCCCGCTGCAGAGTGGCCCGATACATGGACAAGAGCATTGCCCTTATGAACAACTTTTGCACCAAATCTCGTCAACTCATTGATCACTCGATAAACCGAGTTCTCATTTCCAGGTATGAGTGATGATGCAAAGATCACTGTATCGCCCTTGCCAACTTTAATCTGATGATCTCCATTGGCCATTCGAGAGAGCGCTGCCAGTGGCTCTCCTTGAGAGCCGGTACAAATTAATAAAACATTATCGCCATGTTGATCTAAATCTTTCTCATCGATCAAGGTATTTGGTGGGATATGGAGATAACCCAAGTTATCTGCAATTCCCATGTTTTTGACCATGGAGCGTCCAATAAATACAACTTTACGTGATTGTTCAGCAGCGATATCAATTACCTGCTGAATTCGATGAACATGAGATGCAAATGATGCGACGATTACTCTTTTATCTGTTCCGCTAATTGTCCGTTGCAGAACTGGCATTATTTCTCGCTCAGATATCGTAAATCCTGGAATATCGGCATTTGTGGAGTCAACAAAAAATAAGTCAACTCCCTCATCGCCAAGTTTGGAGAAGGTTTGCAGATCAGTTAAGCGACCATCAAGTGGGAGCTGATCCATTTTAAAATCACCGGTATGGAGTACAACCCCAGCTCCAGTTCGGATAGCTACAGCTAGCGCATCGGGAATCGAGTGATTTACCGCTATATATTCAAGATCAAACTGACCAACTTTTTCGCGCATCCCCTCTTTTACTTGACGTAAGTTTGCCTTGATTCTCCGCTCTTTTAATTTCGACTCAAGGAAGGCAAGGGTAAGTTTTGAACCAATAATTGGGATATCTGATCGTTCTTTTAAGAAAAAAGGTAGCGCCCCAATATGATCTTCATGTCCATGGGTTAGAAATACTGCAACTACATCGTTGAGTCGATTTCGAATATAAGACCAATCAGGGAGAATGAGATCTATACCTGGTTGATTCTCCTCTGGGAAGAGAACACCGCAATCAACAATTAAAATCTCACCGTTATATTCAAAGGCTGCCATATTTCGACCGATCTCACCTAGGCCGCCAAAGGCAACAAAGCGGAGCCCACCGGGGGTCAATTTTCCTGGTGCGCCTAAGTTGGGATGGGGATGATTCATAAATAGCGTAAAGGCTTAGCGTTAACTAAGTTCCACTTCTCCAGCAATCAGATCTTTACGTAACTGTTTGATCTCCTCCGCTGTTGCATCAACAAGTGGTAATCGAACTTTCCCGCCTGGTAAATTTAAAAGTGCGAGCGCAGCCTTTGTTAAAATTGCACCTTGAGTTCTAAATGTTCCTTCATAGACTGGAAGCAATTTATGGTGAATATCTTGGGCGCTTTTAATATCTCCAGCAAACCAAGAATCAATCATCTTCCGCAGTTGCTGGCCGACGCTATGGCCACAGACAGAGACAAAACCAACAGCGCCGATAGCAAGGAAAGGTAAATTTAAAATATCATCGCCAGAATAGACCGCAATTCCAGATTCTTTTATAACCCATGAGGTAGCAGCTAGATCTCCTTTGGCATCTTTCAGCGCAACAATTTTAGGATTTTCTGCAAGAGCGATAATGGTTTCGCCCTTGATTGCAACACCGGTCCGTCCAGGGATGTCATAGAGCATAATCGGAAGCTCTGTTGCAGATGCCATCGCTGTAAAGTGGGCATAAATTCCAGCTTGAGGTGGCTTGTTGTAATAAGGAGTGACAACCAAGAGCGCATCTGCCCCGGCTCGGTGAGCCATCTTCGCCTGCTCGATAGAGTGAGAGGTCTCGTTATTTCCAGCTCCAGCGATTATTTTTACTTTACCGCCAGTTGCTGATTTAACGGCTCTAATGATTTCCATTTTTTCATCATCACTTGTTGTCGGCGCCTCTCCGGTGGTGCCATTAAGAACGATTCCATCATGGCCGCTAGCTTGAAGATGGGCTGCAAGTTTTTCAAGCCCTGGCATATCGATAGTGAGATCGTCCTTGAAAGGCGTCACCATCGCGGTGATCAGCCGGCCAAATGGTGGCGTTATCGAGTATGCACTTGCCATAAGGTGAAGGTTACCCCTTAATTAGCTGGTGCCCCTCGTATCTCCCGTATCTGATTCTGACAATTACGAGGCTACGGAGCGACTCTCCCTGATTTTTCAAAGGCAGAGTAGGTAAGCGGCATCAATTGAGCAAAATGAGCTTCCATCTTCTCTGCCACCATCTCAATTTCTCGCTGCGGATAGCTTGGAAAATGTGAACCCTCTCGTGATGTCCTGAGTGAGAGAAAATTCATCAAGGCTCTGGCATTCATCGTCACATACATCGATGAGTAAAGACCCACCGGCAAAACAGCGCGAGCTACTTCGCGAGCAACGCCAACATCGAGCATCTTCTTATAACTTTGATAGGCCAGGTGATAACTCTCTTTTAGCGCACCAACCGTCACCTCAAATTGCTCAACACTGCCATCGATAAATTCATAGGCCCCAGTTTTTCCAATCTGAACTAATTTACGATCTTTACTGGGAATATAAAAGACTGGGCTCAACTCTCGATAGCGACCGCTCTCCTCGTTATAAGAAGCGATTCGATGGCGCATAAACTCTCTAAAGACAAATATCGGAGCTGAAATAAAAAAAGTAATCGAGGTATGTTCAAAGGGTGAACCGTGGCGCTCGCGAGCTAGGTAATTGATCAGCCCTGCAGAGCGTGAAGGATCTGAGTTCACCTCATCAAGTGAATTCTCTCCAGCGGTAGAGACTCTGGCAGCCCAGATAACATCGGCATCATTAGCGCTCGCTTTAACAAGCTCAACAGTCACATCATCACGAAAGATGATCTCAGGATATTCATTCACGGGCGTGACCCTACCCAAATCAATTCAAGAAGCCAGAGATAGGGCAGAATCTGCGCGTGTCCTCATCTATTTTCCGCTACTCCATGGGAGTCGCCATTCCCGTTGGAATCTATGGCGCAGCTTTTGGGGCGGCAGCAAATACCGCAGGGCTCAATCTTCTTCAGACAATGGCGCTCTCCCTTCTTCTCTTCTCCGGTGCAACTCAATTTGCCATCGTTGGAGTGATCGCAAGTGGGGGCGCAGTAGCGGCTGCAATTATTACCGGTGCGCTCCTTGGAATCCGTAATGGCTTCTATGCGGTTCGAATCGCTCCCCTTTTGCAGGTGCGAGGTTTACGGCGAATCCTTGCTGCCCATATCACCATTGATGAATCGATAGCAGTTGCACTTGCTCATGAATCTAGTGATGGAGATGGAGATGGTGGAGGAGATAGCGCTACTAGAGATAAAAAGAATTCAGATCTTTTTAAAGGATTCTGGTTTACCGGGCTTGGGGTACTTTTTTTCTGGAATCTCTTTACCTTTATCGGCGCGCTCGGCGCTGGGCTTTTAGAAGATCCAGCTCGATGGGGTCTTGATACCGCTGTTCCTGCCGCATTTCTTGCACTCCTCTGGCCACAGCTGAAAAATAATCGGCTGCGAATTATTGCTCTCGCTTCACTTCTCTTATCCCTTGCCCTTGCGCCATTTCTAAGCGCTGGCCTTCCGATTATCGCTACTGTTCTTATTGCAGTTGGCGCTGGATGGCGGGTGCGATGAGTAGCTTCGATATCTGGATCGTTATCGCTATCTCTTCGGTGATCATGTTTTTGATGCGAATCACTGGTTATCTCATTCCACAAAAATTACTTCAAGGAGTGAGGCTCAATCAGATCATTACACTCATTCCCATCGTACTTCTCGCCGCACTTGTTGCGATTCAGACTGGAACAAGCGGTGATGAAATCACCGTTGATCATCGATTAGCTGGGGTGGCTGTTGGAGCGGTAACGCTCTATTTCAAAGGAAGTTTTATCTTAGTTCTATCTCTCTCGGGGTTAACCGGAGCACTTCTCTACAATTTCTTATAATTTAATCAAGAAAAAGATATTTATCTAGCCCAACGGTAAGTCCAGGGTGAGAAGCGACTTTTCTAATTCCCAATAAGACGCCAGGCATAAATCCACTTCGATCTATCGAGTCATGGCGGATGGTGAGCGTCTCTCCTTGATCGCCAAAAATAATTTCTTGATGTGCAACCAGGCCTCGTAATCGCAAGGCATGAATATGGATCCCCTCAACACTTGCACCACGCGAACCAGCAATCTCTTTCGTTGTTCCATCAGGGATAGGGCCCAGTCCAGCAGTTTTCCGCGCTTGAGCAATAATCTCAGCAGTGGCCATCGCAGTTCCACTTGGCGCATCCACCTTCGCTGGATGATGAAGTTCAATAATCTCAGCCGATTCAAAATGAGGCGCCGCTAATTTTGCAAATCTCATCGCCAAAACTGCTCCAAGACCAAAATTTGGTGCGATGAGAACTCCTACTGATTTATGAGCGCTAGCTAATTCTTCAACTTCTTTTAATTGAGTTTTATCAATTCCTGTGGTTCCAACGACTGCATGGATATTATTGGAAATCACGAATTTCAAATTCTCCATCACGCTATCTGGAGTAGTGAAATCAACAACAACATCAACTTTTTTCTCAAGTAGAAGTGATAAATCATCGCCAAGATCAAGGGCTGCAACACATTCCATATCTTGCGCATTAGAGAGCGCCTGAACACTCTCGCTGCCCATACGGCCTCTTGCGCCTAAGACACCTACTCTTATCTTCACTCTCTCACTACCTTCTCGACTGGTTCTGGTTCTGGCCTACACAATTATTTCATCATTTTGAAGAGTAAACCTTTAGGATTAGAAAATCCCTTCAAAACTAGTTGCAGATGTAAATGGTCCCACTACCGCAAGGGTAGGCCTTGATTGCAAGATTTCACTGGCAATTGCCTTAATCTCATCTGGGGTGACCTTCTCGATCTCTTTCATGATCTGATCAAAGCTCATCACATCGCCATAAACCAGCTCACTCTTTCCAATTCGACTCATCCGAGATCCGGTATCTTCCTGAGAGAGCACAAGCGATCCCAGAACTGCGCCCTGCGCTCGAGATAATTCATCCTTGGTCAGTCCAACTCGAGAGACCTCTTCCATCACATCGCCAAAAATCGAGAGAACCTCTCTCGATTTTTTAGGAGCAGTTCCAGCATAAAAGCCAAAGTGTCCCGTTCCAGAAAATTGTTGAGCGTAGGCATAAACCGAGTAGGCAAGGCCTCGTTTTTCTCGAACTTCTTGAAAGAGCTTAGAAGACATTCCTCCGCCGAGAGCTGCCGATAAAACTCCTACCGCAAACCTTCTCGGATCATCTCGAGAAACCGAGGGAAGGCCAAGAAAGAGGTGAGCCTGCTCTGTCTTACTTCTGAGAAGTCCAACTTTCTTTCCTTTTGCTACATAATCTTCATTTTTTCGAATTTGGGGAGTCCCTTGGGAATCAAGAAATCCATCACGTGAAAGAGCCTGCTCGATCATTTTGACTACTTTTTTATGCTTAAAATTTCCTGCAACAGATACCACAATCTGATCTGGTCGATACTTTTCACGATAATACCGATAGATCAAATCTCGAGAGATCTTTTTGATGGAGCTCTCACTTCCTAAAATGGATTTTGAGAGTGGATGCCTCTGATAAAAGTGTTGAGCGAAAACTTCATGAACGAGATCGCTAGGGTCATCATCGCGCATCGAGATCTCTTCTAAAACAACTTTACGCTCTGCCTCAACATCTTCTGGTGTACAAAGAGATGAGGTGATTAATTCAGAGATTACATCAATTGCTAGCGGCAGATCGGTATCAATTACTCGAGCATAAAAGCAGGTATATTCTTTAGAGGTAAAGGCATTCATCTCTCCACCAACAGATTCGATGGCCGATGAGATCTCCATAGCACTTCTTGATTTGGTACCTTTAAAGAGAAGATGCTCTAGAAAGTGCGAAGCGCCAGCGCTCTTTGAATCTTCATCGCGAGATCCGATGTTGACCCAGATACCGAACGCGGCGCTACGCACCCCTGGAATTTCTTCCGTGACAATCCGCAATCCACTTTCTAATACGGATCGTCTAACACTCATTATTGGTTAGTTATTCGCTCTCTGCTGACTTTTGACTCTCGTCAAGAACTGGAACGAGAGAGAGCTTACCCTTTGGATCAATCTCAGCGATTTCAACTTGGACTTTATCTCCAACATTCATCACTTCTTCAAGGTTTTCGATCCGCTTTCCACCATGCATCTTACGAATTTGTGAGACATGGAGTAAGCCATCTTTACCTGGAACGAGATTAACAAATGCACCGAAGGTAGCGAGCTTGACGATTGTTCCTTCATATCGCTCACCGATCTCAGGCACCTTTGGGTTAACAATCTGTGTGATCATCTCTCTTGCTGCCTCTGCAAAGACGCCATTGGTAGCACCGATATAGACAGTTCCATCATCTTCGATGGTGATCTCAGCGCCTGTATCTTCTTGAATCTGATTGATCATCTTGCCCTTAGGGCCGATAACAGCGCCGATCTGATCTGTTGGAATCTTGATCGAGATAATTCTTGGCGCAAGTGGATTCATCTCATCTGGGGTATCAATTGCTTGTCCCATCACATCTAAGATTCGAAGTCGAGCTTCTTTCGCTTGATGAAGCGCTCCGGTTAAGACCGATGCAGGGATTCCATCAAGTTTGGTATCTAGTTGAAGGGCAGTAATAAATTCTGGAGTTCCTGCAACTTTAAAGTCCATATCTCCAAATGCATCTTCTGCTCCGAGAATATCGGTCAGGGCTACATATTCACGCTTGCCATCAACTTCATCAGAGATAAGACCCATGGCAATTCCAGCAACAGGAGCTTTTAGCGGTACACCTGCATTAAGAAGTGAGAGGGTTGAGGCGCAGACAGATCCCATGGAAGTTGATCCATTAGATCCAAGCGCTTCTGAAACTTGGCGAATGGCGTAAGGAAATTCTTCACGCTTTGGTAGAACTGGAACGAGCGCGCGTTCGGCGAGCGCACCATGACCAATTTCGCGACGCTTGGGAGAACCTACTCGACCAGTCTCACCCGTTGAATATGGTGGGAAGTTGTAGTTATGCATATACCGTTTGGTTTTTTCAGGACTTAAGGTGTCAAGCTGTTGCTCTAACTTCAACATATTAAGAGTTGTTACGCCAAGGATCTGGGTCTCACCACGCTCAAAGAGGGCAGAGCCATGTACTCGAGGAATGACTTCAACCTCGGCAGAGAGTGGGCGAATATCTTTTAAGCCGCGACCATCGATACGTACCTTATCTCGAAGAACTCTCTGGCGAACTAATTTCTTAGTTAGTGAACGTAGCGCAGCGCTGATCTCCTTCTCGCGTCCTTCAAATGAAGGCGCAACTGATTGAGATAGTGAGGCTGAAATTGTGCTCAGCTCTTCTTCGCGCTCTTGCTTTCCAGCAATTGTGAGCGCTTTTGCTAAATTATCTTTTACCGCACTCTCCACAGCTAGATAGATATCCTCTTGATAATCAAGAAAAACTGGATAATCTGCAGTTGGCTTTGCGGCCAGCTTTGCAAGTTCCATCTGCGCTTGGCACATAATTCGAATAAATTGCTTTGAAGCCTCTAACCCTTCAGCAACGATCTCCTCTGTCGGAGCGCTCGCTCCACCTTTAATGAGCTCAATTGTGTTATCGGTTGCTTCAGCTTCAACCATCATGATTGCAACATCATCACCAGCTATTCGACCGGCAACGACCATATCAAAGACTGCTTTTGCGCTCTGGCTATGGTCTGGGAATGCAACCCATTGACCATCAATTAGCGCAACTCGTACGCCACCAACTGGGCCAGAAAATGGAAGCCCTGCAAGTTGTGTTGACATAGATGCTGCATTAATCGCAACAACGTCATACATATGATCTGGATTGAGAGCCATAACTGTTACGACAACCTGTACTTCATTTCGAAGACCTTTAGTAAAGGTAGGGCGTAGTGGACGATCGATCAGACGGCAGGTCAGAATTGCATCTTCGCTTGGTCGACCCTCTCTTCTAAAGAATGAGCCAGGAATCTTTCCTGCAGCATACATCCGCTCTTCTACATCAACTGTTAATGGGAAGAAATCAAGAGATTCCTTGGGAGATTTTGAGGCGGTAGTCGCAGAGAGCAACATCGTTTCATCATCGAGATAAACCACTGCTGTTCCTGATGCCTGTTGGGCAAGGCGACCTGTCTCAAAGCGAATTTCACGCTTTCCAAATTTTCCGTTATCTATAACTGCTACTGCTGTACTTACTTCTTTTACTGCCACGTCTTTTCCTCCACAAATGTCTATTTTTATTCTAAGTATTTCTATTTTTATCGCGCAATAGTTTTACGCGAAGGTACGCTTCAGCGTCAGAGAGTTCGATGAAGTTCAAAGAGTTGATAATGGATCTTCGATCGAAGCCCACGGATAAACAATTTTCCGTAAACCACTACCGAGGACCAATAATCTCCTCGCGCTATCATCTAACTAAAAGCTAGCCTGCCAAAGCGTTATCGGCGGATGCCGAGTTTTTCGATAATGGCGCGGTAACGCTCAATATCAACTTTCGCGAGATACTGAAGAATTCGGCGGCGCTTACCAACCAAGAGAAGAAGGCCACGACGATTGTGGTGGTCATTCTTATTGGTCTGAAGATGCTCCGTAATTTGCTCAATCCGCTTTGAAAGAAGAGCGATCTGAGCTTCTGGACTTCCCGTATCAGATGCAGAGGCACCATAGGTTGAAATTAATTGATTTTTTTCAGCTGGTGTTAACGCCATTGCTGACTCCTTTGCATTCTCAACGAGGGGCTCCGGTTTAACCCACGAAGCCACTAGTAATCTCGTAAATTCACTCTCACTTAACCCTGATGAGAGTCGGGTAAAGAGCAAGGCGAAGGTTACCAGCGAGGCGAGCCCATCCTGAAATCGCGCTCAACTTCCCTAATAATTCCTTAAACATTCCCTAATCATTAGGAAGTGAGCTCCCTGGCACGCTCAACATCGCTCGCCATCTGGGTTAAAAGCTCATCGAGGGATTCAAATTTCAAGGTTTCGCGAAGATGGAAGCCAAACTCAATCTGCGCCATCTGCCCATAGAGCTCAAGACCAACCTGATCGATGGCATAAGCCTCCACCTGAACGGCTCGCTCGCCATCTGCTTTAGGAAAAGTTGGATTTCGTCCAATAGAGATAGCTGCCTGCCACCGGTGGGTACCGACAGATAACCAACCGGCATAAACCCCTTCACTAGGAACTGTTGCCTTGCTATCGGTTTTAACATTTGCCGTTGGGTAGCCAATTTCGCGACCGCGTTTTTCGCCGTGAATCACTTCTCCAGAAATTTGATGCGGCCGTGTGAGAAGTTGGTGTGCAATCTCCACCTCACCACTTTTTATTAAGGATCGAATTCTCGTTGAAGAGATCACATCCTCAACATCTTCCTCCAGCTCGACAATATCGAGTGAAAATTCTTTCCTTGATGCCAATAGCTCCGTATTTCCTAAAGCTTTATGGCCAAAGGTGAAATTTGCTCCAACTACAACATGGCGAGCCTGGAGCTCTTTAATTAATATCTCTTCAATAAACTCTTCTCCAGTGAGGTTTGCAAACTGCTCAGTAAATTCATGGATAGCGACCGCATCTGCTCCATGTAGTAAAAGTTGTGTGATCCGTTCCTCTAACGTGAGAAGAAAAGTTGGTTCTCTATCTGGAGCAAGGAGCGCCGTTGGATGGGGATGAAAGGTGAGCGCAACAACGCTACCTGCCGGATCACTCTGGTTAAAGGCGCGAGCGCGCTCTAAGAGAAGTTGATGGCCCCGGTGAACTCCATCGAAGATTCCAATGGTGACTGCGCCACCTCTTCTTACCTGATCTCGCCAGAGTAGAGCCATTAGCGAATTCTCATCCCAGCTCCTTGGAAAATACTGCAATCGGGCGCGCGCGTTGATTACTTTCTCTCAAAAGGGCTACCAGCTTCCCCTCTGGAGAGATCCCCGCGCAGATTTCATTTTTTATCTCTGAGCGTGCAGCGAGGGCTCTACCAAACTTCAACTCTGCTACCTCTTCAAAAGTTAAGTGACGAAGGGGCATCAGCTTAGCCACCGCTGAAGCTGCAGAGATAATATTGCCTTCATCAATCTCCCGGCAATCTTCGATGGAAAACGGTGCAACTTCCACTCTTCGCAACGAGATTAAATGGCCACCAATATCTCGAGCGATAGATCGGATATAAGTTCCCGCCGAGCAACTCACCTCAATATCAATTTGATAACTTCCTCCAAACCAGCCCTCGCTGACGATATCTAGGGAGTGGATCGTAACTTTCCGTGGCTTCAGCTCTGGTTTCACCCCATCTCGAGCCAATTGATAAGCGCGCTTTCCCGCTACCTTGATTGCAGAGATGGAGCTAGGAACTTGATCAATCTCCCCCGCCATCGCCTTCAATTTCTCTTTAGCGTGATTGATAAAATTCTCATCAACAGGAAAGGTTTCAATAATCTCTCCCTCTTTATCATCTGTCAGAGTTAACTCACCTAATTTAATTGTTGCGAGATAACGCTTTCTTCCGGCAACAATGTAATCAAGGAGTCGAGTTGCAGATTCAATGCCAAGAACCATCAATCCAGTAGCCATTGGATCAAGAGTTCCGGCATGGCCAATTTTTTTCGTTTCAAGAATTTTTCGAGCACGCGCCACTAAATCATGGCTGGTAATCCCAGCAGGTTTATCAAGAATAAGAAAACCAGATATCACAGATTTTGCCGCTATCGCTCTCTTATCGATCAGACTGGATGGATTTACTCATGGTGTTTATACGGATCTTCTCCACCAATTGGCTTGGCTTTTTCTCGTAAAGCAGCTACCTCTGCATCTTGCCGCTTTACATCTTCAAGAAGTGATTCAAAACTTGAGGCTGTTTCAGCTAAGCCATCTTCAAAAAAAGTAATGGTTGGCGTCAATCTGGTACCAAGGGCATGGCCCACCTCTGATCGAAGTAGACCAGTTGCGCTCTTGAGCGCGGCAGCAGTTGCCAACCGTTCTTCATCGCTACCAAAAACGGTATAAAAAATAGATGCGTTCTGCAGATCACCAGTAATTCGCACATCTGTTACCGTCACAAATCCCAACCGCGGATCTTTTACTCTACCTTCAAGAGCAGATGCGACAACTTCTTTGATGCGATCGGCAACTCGTGCGCTTCGGTGTGATTGACCCATCCTTATACCCGCTTCTTCTCGCGCATCTCAAAGACTTGAATCACATCTCCTGCTTGGATATCTTTAAAGGATCCCACTCCGATACCGCACTCAAAACCTTCTTTGACTTCAGTTGCATCATCTTTAAAGCGCTTGAGTGATTCGATAGCTAGATTATCTACAATCACAGCGCCAACTCGAAGAATTCGAGCCTTACCATTTCTCCGTATGATTCCATCAAGAACGATGGAACCTGCAATATTTCCAAATTTAGAGGATTTAAAGACCTCTCTAATTTCAGCGTTACCAAGAATTGCCTCTTCGTACTCTGGCTTAAGAAGGCCTTTCAAGGCGGCTTCAATCTCCTCAATAGCTCGGTAGATAACTGAGTAGAAGCGAACTTCAACGCCCTCTTGCTCAGCAAAGAGAGCGGTATGCGCCTCTGGCTTAACGTTAAAGCCGATCACGATTGCAGATGATGCAGAGGCAAGAGTGATATCACTCTTGGTAATTGCACCCACGCCACGGTGAATAACCCGAAGCTCAACTTCACTTCCAACATCAAGTTGTATTAAGGCATCTTCTAAGGCTTCAACAGATCCAGAGACATCGCCCTTGAGAATTAAATTAAGAGTCTCAATCTTTGATTGCTCCATAAAGTCTTCCAATGAAACTTTCTTACGAGCCTTCATCAGCGCAGCATTTCGCTCTGCTGCTTGACGCTTCTCTGCGATCTGGCGAGCAGTTCGATCATCTGGCGCGACCATAAAACCATCACCGGCGCTCGGTACTGCTGTAAATCCAAGAACTTGGACTGGTCGTGACGGACCAGCAACTTCAACATTTATGCCAAATTCATCAAGCATCGCTCGGACGCGACCAAAAGCTCCGCCAGCGACAATGGCATCTCCCACTCGTAGCTCACCTCGCTGCACCAAGACTGTTGCAACAGGTCCACGACCTTTATCTAAGTGAGCTTCAATTGCTACACCACGTGCATCTCCTGATGGAATAGCGCGAAGATCGATTGCCGCATCGGCAGTTAATAAAATTGCATCTGTAAGGCTATCAATGCCTTTTCCTTGTAAAGCAGAGACATCAACAAATATTGTTTCGCCGCCATACTCTTCAGCGATTAAGTTGTACTCGGTAAGTTGCTGACGAATCTTTGTTGGGTTAGCTCCTTCGCGGTCAATCTTATTTACCGCTACAACGATAGGAACATTTGCTGCTTGAGCATGGTTGAGCGCTTCAATGGTCTGAGGCATTACGCCATCATCTGCAGCGACAACGAGTACTGCAATATCAGTCACTTTTGCACCTCGAGCACGCATAGCGGTGAAGGCTTCGTGTCCAGGGGTATCAATAAAGGTAATTGCTCGCTCAATTTGATCATGTTGATGATGAATTTGATAGGCGCCAATATGCTGAGTAATTCCACCAGCTTCACTCTTAACTACCTCAGTCTGACGAATCGCATCAAGAAGTCGAGTCTTTCCATGATCGACATGGCCCATCACGGTAACGATAGGAGGTCGTGCAATAAGCTCTGATTGATCAAATGAGTTGAGCTCATCTTCAAGGTCTATATCAAAGCCTTGTAATAACTCACGATCTTCATCTTCTGGGCTAACAATTTCAATTTCATAACCAAATTCAGAGCCAAGAATCTTAAAGGTATCTTCATCTACCGATTGCGTTGCTGTAACCATCTCGCCTAATTGGAATAACGCTGAAACCAGCTGGCTCGCCTCTGCGCCTATCTTCTCGGCAAAATCAGAGAGCGTTGCACCGCGGCGCATTCGAATCTCTTTTCCATTTCCGCGAGGAACGCGGACGCCACCAATGACTGGCGCCTCCATATTGTCGAGCTCTTCTCGACGCGCCTTCTTTGATTTGGCGATCTTAGATTTCTTTTTTCCTTTACCAAATGCTCCTGCGGTTGTACCTCTACCACCTGTTGCACCGCGAGCTGGACCACCTGGTCTACCAGCAAATCCACCCGTTGTTGTGCCAGCGCCACCTCCAGCGCCACCTCCAGTACCACCTTGTCCTGGACGATTTTGAGATCTATAAGGAGAGCCAGTTGGTGCGCCACGTCCTGGTTGTGAACCGGCTGAACCTGGAGCACCTGCTCGAGTTGGTCCACCAGGTCGGGCTGTCTGTGGAGTTCTTGCTGCAAAACCTGGGCGTACCGAACCTGGACGAGCACCTGCCATCGGCGGTCGTTGCCCTGGCCTTATTGTCTGACCTTGTTGTGGTCGCGGTGGACGCGGCATTGCCGAATTTGTTCCAAATGGATTATTTCCCCTCCGTGGCCGCCGCGATTTCTCCGGCCAGGAGCCGCTTGCATTGGCGCTCGTTGCAGATCTTTCTTGAGTACCTGTCGCTGGATCATTTACTTGAGAGGGTTGGGAAGGTTTTACTGAAGTCGTTGGAGTCGCCGCGCTAAAGGTGGCGCTGGAATCTGCCTTAGCGTTATCTTTATTTGCAGCATCTCGTGCTGCACTTTGAAGTTGTTCTCGTTGAGCTGCTTGCGCTTGCCGAACTGCTTGCGCTTCTTTAATCGCCTCTTCTAATTCGGCAGGAATTTCAGGTGCTTGCGTTGCAGCTTTCTTGGCTGCAGCTTTCTTCGCTGGAGCCTTTTTCGCTGCAGCTTTCTTCGCTTTTGGCTTCTCATCACTTGCGCCATCAGTAGTGGCAGGAGCAGCTGGGTATAGATCACGCATTTTTCGGACCACAGGTGGTTCAACGGTGGAGGATGCTGATCGGACAAATTCTCCGAGATCTTGGAGTTTTGCAAGGACATCCTTGCTCTCCATACCTAATTCTTTAGCTAACTCGTATACGCGGACTTTCGCCACTATCTTCTCTCCTACATTTCTCCTACAGGCTCCGCGCACCTAAAGGAGATGAGCAAAGCCTAAATCTCGACGGACCTCATGATCTTGTCGTACTCATTTAAAGTGCCATACCCGTATTTACCCCACTATTTTCATTAGGCAATTAGCCTACCGCTAGCTTACCGCCGATCCACTCTCCGGTGAACCACCATCAGAATGAATATCGATACGCCAACCAGTTAAACGCGCGGCAAGACGGGCATTCTGACCATCCTTGCCAATCGCCAGCGAGAGCTGGAAATCCGGGACCACTACTTTTGCCGAGCGAGCCAGCTCATCCACAATCTCTACCGATGAAACTTTTGCTGGAGCTAAAGCGCTCGCAACAAACTTTGCCGGATCCTCCGACCAATCCACAATATCGATCTTCTCGCCATGAAGTTCATTCATAACATTTCTTGCTCGAGATCCCATCGGTCCTATCAAAGAACCCTTTGGGCTTACCCCTGCTCGATGGGTGCGGACCGCAATCTTGCTGCGATGTCCAGCCTCGCGTGCAATCGCCATAATTTCAACAATCCGATCACGAATTTCTGGAACCTCAAGGGCGAAGAGTTGTTTAACGAGAGCTGGATGAGTTCTTGATAAAAGAACTTCCGGTCCTTTCTCTCCCTGTTTCACTTCGATAACAAATGCTTTTACTCGCTCACCATGACGATAAACCTCACCTGGCACCTGCTCATGGGGTGGAATTCGACCTTCTACTTTTCCAAGATTTACATAGATCATTTTTGTATCTCTACCCTGCTGCACCACGCCTGAGACGATATCTCCGACCGATCCTGTAAATTCGCCGATCACCTCTAAATCATTTTTCTCACGAAGTTTCTGTTTGATTACTTGGCGAGCAGTTGATGTGGCGATGCGAGAGAACCCATCTGGAGAATCAATCTCATCACCAATATGTTCACCATCGGCTCCAAAAGTTGGGATCACAATCGTGATCTCACCAGTTTCACGATCTAACTTGGCATGAGCAAACGCTCGAGCGCCATCTAAATTGTTATATGCAGTTTTTACACCGATCTCTATCGCAATAATTAATTTATCAAGCGGTATATCTCGCTCAGTAGTAATAGCGGCAAGGAGTTTCATATCTACATGCATGGCTAGCTCTCCTTCCGATTAAATTCAATTTCAATAACTGCCCGCTTAACATTTTCCATCTCGACTATTTCGCCATCAACAATGGGTTGGCTCTCGCATCCGGTGATCCGGCCTTTACTCTGATGGCCATCGCTAGAAGTGATGGTGACGAGGCGACCAATGTTTTTATTCCAATGGCGAAGCTTGGTAAGTGGACGATCAACGCCAGGAGATGAGACTTCTAAAGTAAAAGCTACCTCGCCTAAGACGCTACTTTGATCAAGAGATTCTGAGATAGCTTTTGAAAGGCCGGTAACTTCATCAAGGGAGAGGTTTCGATCGCTGCGATCTACAAGGACTGTGACGACTCTTCGTTTTCCAGCAGGAGTAATTTTTATCTCTTCAATTAAAGCGCCCTCTGCCTCCACAATGGGAGTTAAGAGTGAGGTTAAGTGTTCAATCTGATTCATAGCGCTCCATGTTAAGTTGTAAATGTAATCTCATTGCCGGTGCTGCTTCCTAGCTTACCCCGCTAGCGACATCAAACCCAAGACGGAGAATTAACAATATTGTTACTGCGATAAATGCCTTACGAATCAGTACTGAACCACCCTTGACCGCGATGCGAACACCAAAGAGAGCTCCAATCAAGTTAGCAACTCCGAGGGTTAAACCAATCACCCAGAGAATATGGCCACCTAGTTGGAATGTAATGAGCGCGGCAAGATTTGTTCCCCAATTAACAACTTTAGTTATTGCAGTAGCCTCAAGAAATGCAAAGCCAATGACAGCGACTAAAATAAGAGCGATAAAGGAACCAGTTCCAGGGCCGAAGATTCCATCATAAAAACCAATTACAGCTCCAACAGCTGCGCCG
>JAQCKU010000090.1 GCA_027592195.1 Actinomycetota bacterium | reverse complement strand
CTCAATGCGACCATGGGCCCATTATTTTCATGAACGTGGCTACACCGTAAGAGTTCCATTGATCCCAGGCCATGGCCGAAACTGGAGAGATCTCAACGAGATCTCATGGCAGCAGTGGCCGAAAAAAGTTGAACAGGTATTAGCCCCGATGGTGGCGTACTGCGATAAAGTCTTTATATTTGGTCTATCTATGGGTGGGGCAAATACCCTCCACGTTGTTGCCAAAAATAGCTCGGAGAAGTTAGCTGGAATTGTCTTAGTTAATCCAATGGCCCATATTCCTGGAGTAAGAATTAAATTTGCACCGCTCATTGCTAAGTTCATTAAAGGACTTCCTGCAATTGGAGATGATATTAAAAAACCTGGAGTGGATGAATTTGGCTATGACCATCTACCTACCCGGGGAGTTTTGGAATTAAATAAATTCTTAAAAGTAACTCGTAAGCTTCTTGGGAAGGTGAAAGTTCCCATGCTCTTATTTCATAGTATTGAAGATCATGTACTACCTGTTTCTAATACCGAGATCATTTTCAATGAAGTCTCTAGTGAGGATAAGCTCCGTATCGAGTTAACCAACAGCTATCATGTTGCCACGTTGGATTACGACGCTGAAATAATCTTTGAAAATTCGAGGATTTTCGTCGAACGCATTCTCTCTCTCGGAAAATGAAGAAATGAAGAGGATATAGTGAGTAAAAATGTATTTCTTGAGCCTAGCTCGCTTGAGTACCAGCTTCCTAACTTTGAAGAGATAAGTGATGAGAGCTATCGAGCGGGGTTTTACCATGGATGTGAAGAGCAGTTGCGTGAAATTGCCAAGATCATCAGCTCTCAAGAGATCACATTTGAAAATACTATTGTTGCGCTAGAGAGAAGTGGACAGATACTGAGTAGAACTCTTCTGGTGTTTTTTAATAAATCATCAAGTGATACCAATGATTTAATTGATGAGATTGATGCGGAGATATCTCCGAAGTTATCGGCTCATAGAGATGGCATTTATTTAAACCCAGCGCTCTTTGCCCGAGTTGAGCAGCTCTATCTTGCGCGAGGCGAGCTCGGCCTTGATAGCGAAAGCCTCTGGTTAGTTGAGAAATATTATGAAGATTTTAGAGAAGCTGGCGCCCATCTCGATGAAGAGTCTCGAACTTCTTTAACTCAGATTAATACTCGCCTATCTGAACTCGAAACAAAATTTGGACAGCTACTTCTTGCCGATACCAATGATCTATCGATCCTTATTGATAATCCAGAAGAGTTAGAGGGGCTCTCATCTAGCCAACTCGCTTCGGCTGCCTTAGCAGCAAATGCGCGGGGCCATCAAGGTAAGTGGTTAATTTCTGCAGTGAATTATTCGGGCCATCCACTCTTATCCGATCTGCGCGATAGAGAGCTCCGCAAAAAAATTATGGAGGCATCGATCGTTAAAGCTGGTCGAGGAAATGAGAACGATACCCAAGGGCTCGTTTCAGAGATTACGGCGCTTCGGGCTAAGCGGGCCAAGATTCTTGGCGCTAAGAGCCATAGTGAGTATGTGATCTCTTATCAGACGGCAAAACATCCTGATCGAGTTGATGAGTTGCTCCGCAAAATTGCACCTATTGCGATGGAGAATGCAAAGGCTGAAGCAAGAGCGCTTCAGGCGCAGATTGTTCGTGAAGGCCTGAGTTTTGATCTTGAAAGTTGGGATTGGTCGTTTTATACAGAGAAGGTTCGTCAAGAAAGATACAACCTTGATATTGGAGCACTTACTGGCTATTTTGAATTGGAGCGAACCCTCTTTGATGGAGTTTTCTATGCAGCAACCCGACTCTATGGAATAACTTTTAAAGAGCGAAGTGATTTAAAAACATACCACCCAGAGGCGAGAGCCTTTGAAGTATTTAATGAAGATGGCTCCAAGTTAGCTCTCTTCATCGGCGATTTCTTTACTCGGGATTCCAAACGAGGTGGCGCCTGGATGAATAATCTGGTTGATCAGAGTTATCTACTCGATCAATTACCGGTTGTTGTTAATAATCTCAACATTCCCAAACCTGCCGATGGCCAGCCATCCCTACTCACTCTTGATGAGGTAAAGACCCTCTTTCACGAGTTTGGCCATGCGCTCCATGGAATCTTCTCAGCAGTGCGCTATCCAAAATTTTCTGGCACCTCTGTGCAGCGAGATTTTGTGGAATTTCCATCACAGGTCAATGAGATGTGGATGTTCTGGCCAGAGGTTATTGAAAATTATGCTCGCCATTATCAGAGCGGAGAGCCGCTTCCGGTTGAGGTTATCAAATCATTAAAAGAATCAGAGACTTTTAATGAAGGGTATGAAACGACAAGTTATTTGGCAGCGACTGTTTTAGATCTTGCTCTCCATTCGATTGAAGATGGTCAATTAATTGAGGATCTATGGAGCTTTGAAGCGAAGGTGTTGGGGGAGTATGGACTTCTATTCGACCCAATTCCTTCACGATATCGATCTACCTATTTCTCTCATATTTTTGCCGGTGGATATTCGGCAGGGTATTACGGGTATATCTGGAGTGAGGTACTTGATGCAGATACCGTTGCATGGTTTATGGAGAACGGGGGACTTACTCGCCGCAATGGCGATTATTTCCGAGAAGCCCTCCTTAGCCGTGGTGGTTCGCTAGATTCGATGGAGATGTTTCGAAATTTTCGTGGTCGAGATAGCGATATAGCTCCGCTGCTTAAAAGACGAGGACTCGTAAAAGAAGTTGAAAAATTGATTGAAGGTTGATGAGAAATGGCTCGAAGAGTGCGTGCGCAAACTACCGTTATAGCTCTAGCTTTTGCTCTACTTCTTACTGGTTGTTCTAACCAAGGTGAGGTAGCCGGTTCTAGAGAAATTATTCCTTGCTCTAATCAGATCAGAAGTGAGATTAGAGAGATCACTCAATCTCAACTTCTAGCTTTCCAGGGTGCGCGAGTGTCAGATGCCTATCGGTATTTCTCTGATAGCTTTCAAAGTGATATCGATAAAGAATCCTTTTCAATTATCGCTGGAAGCAATTACCCAATGTTGATTAATTCAACATCAATTGCCTATGGTGAATGTCGCAGTATCGTTTCTGGCTATGCCCAAGCGGTGGTTGTAAAAGCTGGGGGTAGATCTCATAAGTTGCTCTATTTTTTCACTGGCGAAGCCAGTGAGCTCAGCAAATCGCTAAAAGTTGAAGGTATAACCGTTGAGGATTAAAAGATGGCAGAATCGCCCTATGAAAAGGGAATTAGCGCTCAATCTTCTCTTTATCGTAGCGATAGCAACCCTTGCCTTCATTCCCTCTTCCATCTATAACTTTCAAGGGCTCGATGATCTGCCACTTCATCCATTGGTTATCCATCTAACAATCGTTCTTATCCCTCTGGTTGCACTCTTCATCATTCTTTCAACGTGGAGCAAGTTGCGCATCCGCAGAGTAATAATATTGTTCTTACTATTTTTATCTCTCGCTTCAGCGATCATCGCAAATCGCACCGGAGAGGCGCTATCGCTCTTAGTTGGTTATCCGGTATCTCATGCAGAGGCCGGCGAGCGGGTCGTTATCGCTGCAGCTATTTTATTTCTTGGTTATTTCTTGATTGGTCGGCGGAGAGATTTAGTATCAAAGATCATCATCACCGCCATCTCTCTTGCAACGCTACCGATAATTTATTTTGCAGGACATAGTGGCACTGAATTGGTCTGGAAGTTTAAATACGAAAGCGGGCTGGAATCGATATCACTTGCTCCCAATAGCAAAGTATCGGTGGAGCAGGTAAGAGAGAAGAATGTAGATTCTAGTTGCTGGACGATAATTGATGGAAAAGTTTACGATTTAACAACGTTCTTCTTTAAATATCCAGGGGAGAGATCTGATGTGACACCGCTTTGCGGGATAGATGGTAGCGATCTCTATCGAGGAGAGCTTGAGGGTAATAAATTTCCACGTGAGATTTTGAAGCTCTACCAAATCGGAAAAACTCAACCATAAATGTTAGAGGCGCTCTTTTTAGGAATACTCCAAGGATTAACAGAATTTCTCCCGATCTCATCGAGTGCACATCTTCGTATAGCCGGTGAATTTCTTCCCAATGCCAGCGATCCTGGAGCAACTTTTACTGCGATAACTCAGATAGGCACAGAGATTGCTGTTCTCATTTATTTTAGAAAAGATTTAGCAAGAATAGGAAG
>JAQCKU010000010.1 GCA_027592195.1 Actinomycetota bacterium | reverse complement strand
TAAAGTAGTTTTTCCTACCTCATCACTACCAGTAAGCACTGTTAATTTACCAGCTGATGCAATACCCCACCGGAAATCAAGAGCTACATCGTCGCTAGATTTAAAAGATGCATCAGTCCAACGTAGCTCTTTGAGTTTTCCAATATTTATAATTTCCCCAAGATCCCTATTTTCAAAATCAATAATTTCATGTATTTCATTCCGAACCTTTTTCCCATTTAGAAAAATTTTAAATAATTGATTTTCAGGTGAAATAGTGAGAATTTTGAGTGGTTGGTAAATTTGGAGGAGCAAAATGAGAACGGTGAAACCATGCGATAGCGAGATATCACCGGAGTTCATTCGGTAGAGCGTTTGGATCAAAATAACTGCTATCGAAAACAGAGTGATAAGTTCAAGAATTGAAATTTTAAAAAAAGATCTTTTCGAAATGGTAGATGTATAAGATTTAGCTATAAATACTCTCAAAATTGTAATAAGTAGAAGAGTTGAAAGAATAAGTGCTCCCGAGATGAGATCTTGAGATGTAATAGTGAGAGCAAATATAAATGGCAAGATAAGGGCAGAAATAAAACGTGGCAAGAATTTTTTAAGATAGAAATTAACTGAAGCTATTTTATAAATTACCAGATCTACAAGTTTCGCATTCCCAAATTTCTTTTCAAGAGCTGTACCGTTTTTGGAAATTTTTTCAATTACCTCACTTCTTATCTGAGCAGAGATTAGATGGCTATTTTTAGCAATATTTCTCTCTGAGATGAAAGCTAAGAAGGCTTTCAGGAGAAAAGTTAACGCCAACCAATAAATCATAGGTTGCATATCTTGTAAATTAGTTTTATCCTGAAAAGCATCAACAAGAATAGTTGATAATAAAAATGCCTGAATAATTGTGATAATGGTATGAGCTAAGGAAAAACTTAGAATTGAGAGAAGAAGTTTTCTGGAGTTATAAAAAAATACTGAGCGTATCTTTAGAGCTACTACCCTGATCACCCGTGGAGTATATGGGTGTAAAGACTCTATAAGTTATCAAATAAGGCTGTGGCGATCTTCAAATTTATTAAATTTTAAATAATGGGTGGGCGCCCATATTTAATAAGTTTTAAATGTGTACTCCATTTTAATTTTTTTCTCTTACTGGTATTTTGACCAAAACTATTTACACTGGTAGTGAAAATGCCAGAAAATAACCCTGAAAACCAAGGCTTTAGGTCATTTAGATTGCCCACTCGAGCGAGCGTGATCAATATCCAGGTAAATGGGTATAAAAAAGAGAATGGAAATCTTAAGTTCCTCTTAGCCAACCAAACCCGATTTCTAGCATTTAGAAAAAAATAGTATCCATGGCGTTTTGGATTTATGACTGGGTGTTTTACCTCAATTTCAGCGGCATACCAAGGTAAGAAGTTTTTATCAAAAACTCCCCAAACTAGATCAATTCCCTCATGGGCATAAAAGAAATTATCAGGCCATCCTTCTAACTCTCTGAAAAGTGAAGTTCTTATCGCGCAGGCACCTTCCCACAAGGAGGTTGCCACTGAGCTTCGTTTTGGATCTCCAATTCGGAGTCGAGGGACCCATCGATTAGGAGTTGGTTCGCCATCTTGTGTAGAGAGAACTCTGGGTTGGATCAATCCTATTTTTTCATTTTTTTCAAAGATGTTTTTCATCTTCTGAAAGGTGTAGGGGTCACTTAAAAGCGCGTCATCATCGAGGAAGAATAAATATTCACCATTAACCAAATTTGCACCACGATTTCGACCAGCTGGGATGCCGAGATTTTCTGGAAGATAGAGTGAGCGAATTTGGGGAAAATTTTGAGCAGGATTCCAACCATTACCGACAATCAAAAGATCAATCGATACTCCCTTTTGATTTTGAATCGAAAGAAGAGCCTCTTGAAGCTCTTGAGTTCTTCTACCCATTGTTAGTAAAACAATGCCAAACTCGATACCTGCCATGGCCTTGATTCAATTTCTCTTTAATTTGCTTGATGCAAGAATTGAAATTATATGACCTAGGGTAACTATTGGACTTGCGATAACAAGGAGGAGAAATGCCTCTTCCAACGCTCCCAAGAAATAAGCAATTGAAAAAATGATAGAGATCTCTACAGAGTGATAAGCCCTATGAAATGGCAATAGATTGGCAACTTTTCTAACCTTAGCAAGGCCACTATTTCTAATTTCAACTTTTTTATCAGCTAGTTTATCTAGACCAGAGAAGGCTCTAGCAACATGAACAGCATCATTTAATCCCTTATTGATAACAATAATAGTCGCCAAAAGAGCGCCAAGGAATGGGTAGAAGTAGTTATCTCCTTGATGAAGACGCCAGCCTATTGCAATTGGAATTAAAGATTCAGCAAAATAATGGCCAATTTTATCAAGAAAGATTCCTGATGGCGAAAACTTCTCTCTCCATCTGGCTAATTCACCATCGACGCAATCCCATAACATCTGCATTTGACTGAGGAAGAGTGCTAATAAAATGCCTGACGCTCCAGGTATTTGGAAGGCAAGGGAGATAGAGATGCCAGTAAGAATCATTAAAACAGTAATGCCATTGGGTGTGAACTTGGTTGGAATAAATAATCGTGTTAAGTAAGGTGAAATTTTTCTTAAATAAAGATCAGCGCTCCAATGCTCTGCATTTC
The DNA here is from genome assembly GCA_027592195.1 of Actinomycetota bacterium. Lineage (GTDB taxonomy): Bacteria > Actinomycetota > Actinomycetes > Nanopelagicales > Nanopelagicaceae > SYAN01. The sequence continues at coordinate 22,066 of JAQCKU010000010.1, read as the reverse complement.
TTCGATTCTTTACTGAGAGAGGTTGAGTTTTCTCCCTCAGCTCGGCAATAGTTGGGCGCATCCGGGCAGTTTAGCTCTATCGAGAGGGGCGAATCTGGTTAAACCATTGAATTGAGGCTACAAAAATATAGAGAATTAAGGAATAGAGAAGGATTGCCATAGTTGGAAGAGAGAGCGCTATTGCAATTGTGAAAATAATAAGTCGTCCCTCAACTCTGAGGCCGAGTGCTGAGAGCCAGAGTGGAAAGTTTTGATTCTGGAGCGAGCGATATAAACCATCGTAATGGTGATATACGATCCCAAAAATTATGAAGAAGAGATGAGCACCCTCAACTGTTGGTGATACCAATAAGAGCAACCAAGAGAGAAGCGATATTTCGGTTACCCTAAGAATTGAAGGAAGCATCCATTCAAAACTGCCCCCGAACCGCCGTCTTACTAAAATAAGATCTTGTTGATATAAAACGACGCTACTCTCCACTTTTGGCAACGATTTAGATCTCCAGAGCAGTGTTCTTCGAATTCGAGTTAACCAAGCATAAGAAAGTGAAATTAAACCAATTCCAATCATCACTGGAAAGAGAAGCTCTCCACCACCAAAGGCTGCCAAGATCGATATTGCTAGCCAGCGCTCTCCAATTGGAAAGTTAAGTATTTTCTTAATCCAATATTTAATCTCTGACTCACCGTGCCAATTTGGCGATGTAAAACCATCATCACTCTGATTTATATCTATCTTTTGCAAGCCGCCTTCATATGCGCTAGAAAAAACAGTAAATGTGTAATCACTAAGGTGGCGAAAGGTTTGCAGCGCCATTAGAGCTATAGCAAGTATCCAAAATTGATTTGAGCCATCCGTTGCGCTGTAAGCCAACGCTCCATAAACAAGGTACTCCTTGATGCGATCTGTGCTTGCATCAAACCAACGACCAAAATCTGAGAATTTACGGGTATAGCGCGCAACTTCACCATCTGAGCAATCAACAATTAAACTCAATTGAAAAAATAGCGCTCCTAAAATATAACTTTCTTGAGTGAAGAGATAAGCAGAGTAAAATCCTATAAGCAGTGAGATAAAAGTTATTGTGTTGGGAGAAATTCCAAATCTAATTGATAGAGCAGTTATAGGTTTTGATAATCTTCTCAAGATAAGAACTGAGTAAAAACCATCATTTGATCGATTAGCAAGTCGTAGTTTTAACTTTTTCAGCTCTTTGGCGGTCTCTGGTTTAAAAGTTGTATTTTGGTGGCGCTTTGGGTTATACCACTGATCTTTTCCGATACTGACAGGAGTAATTTTTATTGCGCTTCGAACCAAAAAAAGAACAATAAGATCTAAAAGTTCTATCGATTTATAATTACTGTTTTCTAGGATATAGCGCCTGCCCAAATCTAAAGCAGCGATAATTTCAATGCGTTGTCTCTGGCTAAGTCTTATCGCCCCCATAAATACTCGATTTGCTGCGGGACTACTATGTGCCGATGTCTTAATGCTTCTCACAAGTTTATTTTTTATAAATATATTTTTCTCATCTGGATTATTTACGACAGCAGTTAAGAGTGCGCTTTGGGAATGTGGAAAATCAATTATTTCATCAAGGTAAGGCTGGTGTAGCTGTAACTCTTTTTCGATAAGAAATAAATCCTGATCACTTTTTGAAAATTTTTCAATTATTTGATCTAGCGTGACGGTTGAATCTATCTCTAGGGTAGCAATCGCTGGATCCACGTCCGATACTATAGGGCAGTGAATTACCAAATCACGATCCTCGCAGCAGGAATGGGAACCCGACTTGGTCGACCATTTCCAAAACCTTTGACCCCACTTGTTGATGGTCGGACTATCATGAAACAACAGATGGAGAACATCCTTCAAGTTTTTGGTGAGAGCGCCCGAATCAGCGTGGTGGTTGGATTTAAAATGGAGATGATCATGGAGTCGTTTCCTCGGGCTATTTATATCTATAACGAGGAATATGATCGGACCAACACCTCAAAAAGTCTTATGAGAGCGCTTGCCTCAAGTTTTGATGGCGGGGTCTTGTGGATGAATGGCGATGTTGTTTTTGAACCATCAGTTCTAGAGAGATTAAAAAAAGACGTTGAGGCAGATAGAACATTTGTCTCAGTCAATACTTCAACTGTTGGTGAAGAGGAAGTTAAATATAAAGTTGATTCTCAAGGAACTATCAGTGAGTTATCAAAAACAGTTGAGGAGGCCCTTGGCGAAGCGGTAGGAATTAATTTCATCTCATCTCGAGATAAATCATCACTGCTGAAAAATCTAGAGCTCTGCCAAGAATCTGATTATTTCGAACGTGGAATTGAGCTTGCTATTGAATCTGATGGGTTGAAGGTGACCCCTGTAGATATCTCAGATCTCTTCGCTGTGGAGGTTGATTTCCAAGAAGATCTCGATCGAGCCAACAAAGGCCTTGAGCGTTAGCCTTACCTCTCACCACATCTTTCGGTAGGTTATCCCCATATATTGGCCTACATGATTATTCGATCTGGATTTATTCGGTACCAGGTTATCGAAGCGGAAGGGGTTTATCTTGAGCAGTGATGATGATTCATTAAATGAAGACATTGTCACTGAAGAGATGCTCTGGGAGCGAATTCCTGAAGTTGATGGCGCCGAACGAGCCGAAACATATTATGAATTAAGTGCTCGTATATATGCCCGGGGTCAATACGATGAGGCGCTGGCTCTTGCAGAGACTGCTCGAGATATTTATTCTGAACTCGGAGCCGGGGCTCCGGTAGAAGGTCTTGCCCAGGCTTACTCTGCAATTGGTTATAACCTCAATCAGTTGAAACGGATGGAGGAAGCTGCCACTGCAATGAGTAAGGCAGTGGAGTTATTGAGAGAGAATAAATCACCAATAGCTCTAGAGCTGGCATGCACCCTTGGCGAATGGCTCTATAACTCTAAGGAGTATCAAAAAGCAATTGAATGTATGGAAGATTGCGTTCAAGAACACCTTGTCGATGGGAACGAAATTGGCGCTGCTAATGATTTCCATTTAATTGGCTGTGCATACCGCGAATTAAAGCAATTTGAATCATCCATCGAAGCTTTCCAACAGGCTCGAACAATATATAAAAAGTTAAAAGAGGTTATCCATGTAGCCAGGTGTGATCAGAAAATCGCATATTGCTTAGTTGCACTTGGTGATGCCCAAGGGGCTCTTCTGTTAGCACAGAAAGCTTTAGATGTATTTCAAACGGCGCATGATCACCGAAGGGAGACCTTTGCCTTATTTGAATTAGGAAAAGCGAAAATCCTCTCAGGAGATAGCGAAGATGGCCTCGCAGTTTTAAGAAGAGTGCTTGATACGGTCGCCGAGTCAGAACAAAAAGACTTTGAATTTATTTTAGAGATTGAAGAAGAGATATCTAAAACCCTTAAAAATATAGGTGAATTTTCGCAAGCTGAAGAGATTGATAGACGGTTAAAAGCTGTACGAGAAATTATTGTTGACGAAGTTTAAAATTGCTAGGAGAGCTAACTTACCTATCAGGTCTTTAAACAATTAATGTAATAAGGATCTGCCAGCGAAAATATCGGACAATCAATTGTTTAATCAACGCTTTATATGCTGTAGCCCCCAGTGATACATAGCAATTGCTCCAGCAGCAGAAGCATTCATTGATCTAGTTGATCCATATTGAGCAATATCGTAGATAACATCACATGCCTCTTGTCCTTCATCAGACATACCAGCTCCTTCTTGACCGAAAAAGAGTAGGGAAGATAGGGGAAGAGCTGCGCTCTCCAGCGGCTTTGATCCTGGAACGTTATCTATCCCAACTAAAGCTAGATTATTCGTGATAGACCAAGCTTTTAAATCAGAAACATCTGGATGATGAATTACCGTCAAATACTTATCTGTAACCATAGCCCCACGTCGATTCCAATCACGCTTTCCCACTATATGCACGCTCGAGACATTGAAAGCATTTGCAGTTCTTACGATAGAGCCAATATTTAAATCATGTTGCCAGTTCTCAATTGCAATTCTTAATGGGTTTCGCGTTTTTTCAAGATCAGTGACAATTGCTTCGACGCTCCAATAGCGATACTGATCAACAACATTTCTGCGATCACCATTTTCTAATAACTCTGGGTCAAATTTAGAGTCAGTGGGCCATGGCAATGGGTGTGGTCCCACTCCTACAACGGGATAAAATTCACCCGCACCAATTTCAGCTCGACTCATAAATTTCCGTTCAGATAGATCTCAGGTGAGATTTGTAACGATCTTTTAGCCAATAAATTCCAAAATAACTCATTCATTGCGCATAATGTACTCACTCGAAGCAGAATTAGAGTAGGGCAAGAGAGAAGCTGGAGGCGCAGATGCGTAAAGTGATCACTCTTGTCCTGCTAATCGTTACTGCCTCGCTCTTGCCAATAGTTAATCCAATAGGGTCCCAAGCTGAAGAGGCTCTTAATAATGCAACCTGCAAACTGCAGACTTCCATCTGTCTGCCGGCCAAATTTTCTAAACAACTCAAATCAAAGGCTTTGGCCAATCCCGGCCTCTTGATTGTGGATGCCGATAGCGGCGAAGAGGTTTATAACAATCTTGCAGAGAGACCTCGTATCCCGGCTTCGGTCATGAAAATTCTCACTGGTTTTACCGCACTGACTTTCCTTGGAGGATCAAAACAATTTAAGACCTCGATATATTCAATTGAATCTAGCACTTCGATGGTGATCATCGGAGAGAGCGATCCATGGCTGACTATGTACCGTTCTGTATCAGCTAAATATGGTCCAGCCTATGCACCAGATCTTATTAATAAAGCAAATAAAGCAAATGGCGATAAGTTAGATAAGTTAGAGATTTTTTACTCAGGTCTTTATTCATCTGATGTAGCCGGGCTGTTGGCACACTTTAAAGCAAATGGAATTAAATTAAAATTAGTTAAAACTTCTCGCCAAAACGCAGAACTCTTGGCGGCAGAAGAGCTCCATTCGATCTCTTCTGCAACAGTGGATCAGATGGTTAAATTTATAATCCGTTACAGCGATAATAGATTGTCAGATCGATTAGCACAGCATGCTGCAGTTGCTCATGGGTACGAGAAAAATAAGAGAGGACTACAGGCCACTTATGAAGATGCTCTCCTTGGATTCGCAATTGGAATTGAGGGCCTGACTATTAAAGATGGAAGTGGTCTTTCAAAAAATAATCGAGTTTCATCTAGGACTGTCGTAGAAGTTTTAGCAAAAACTCGTGGTCAGTTTCAATTCAAATCTCTTTATCAAGGAATGCCAACTAGCGGGAAAACTGGGACTTTAAAGCCACGATTTAAAACAACTGCTCCAGAAGCAGTTGGTCTGGTTCGCGCTAAAACTGGGTGGGTTAACGGAACGGTAACTCTTGCTGGATATGTAACCTCTGGAGAGAAAGAATATGTATTTGCAGTCTTAGCCGATCGAATTCCCTGGACTTACTCGGGAAGAGAGCGTGCACGGGCTGCAATCGATCGGATGATCGGATCCCTTGCTGCCCCTAAAATTGAAGTGTTAAGAGAGCAATAAAACACTCTTTATCTATTTATTATTTGAATACACCTTTATCGAGCCACCGTAACAGGCCACCCAAGTCTGGTCCATACTTTTTTCATAAGTGATACCTATCGGCCGATCACAAACTTTAATTTTTTGTAATACTTTGAAATCACTCACACGTACCTTTGCAAGGGTATCGCTAGCGTAATTAACAACAAAGAGAGCGCTTCCGTCGGTAGATAACGCCAAACTTCTCGCTGCTTGACCGGTCTTAATCCTCTTGACAACTTTCTCTCTCTCTAAATCTACAGCAATCACCTGGCCAGAAACATTGAGCGTTGCAAAAAGTACTTTATCGTCAGAGGAAATTTGGAGTGCTCGCGGATTTGCACCAACAGATATGACAGACTTTGAAAAATCCATGAGATTTATTTTATGAAGTACAGATCCGCCCATTTGCGCAACAAATGCCAATTTTGAATCGCTGGTCACCGCTATTCCTCGAGGGTAGGCTCCAATTGGGATAGTTTTAATTGGTCGTTGTTCCTCTAGAGAAATTACAGTTAGATCATATGAGCACCAGTTGGAAACAAGAGCAAATCTATTATCTGGAGTTATCTCAACAACTTTGGGAACTACACCAACTTTATATATTGCATCGATATCAAAGGTAGATGCATTTATTCTGTAGAGAAAACTTCGGTCGTATCTATCTCTCGGTGCGCATTTATCAGTACCTTCTCGATTAAATCCTTTTCCATACATTGCATAATTAGTAACGTAAAGATATTGGTCATCAGATGAAAATGCACCCTCAACTGGAGACCCTTTTACAAGAGTTTTAGATTTTCGAAATCCAAATTTATTTAAATCAACGGTATCAGGAATTGTTGCCTTGAGCTCTAAACTTTTTGCATCATAAATAGTCACCGAATGTCGATACATCATGTTGTGAGCACTTATCAATCCATTGGATGAGGCGCGGACTGATTTTGGAGCGATATTTCCTGTAATAGTTTTAACTAATCGCAGCTTGCCATCGGCAGTATTGGAATCGGCATTTGCGCCAACGCTTGTAAAGTTGCTGAGAAGAAAACTATTAAATACTAAGGTCAGGACCAGAGCCAGGATTGAAGTAGGTGAAAATCTCTTTCTGCCTCTGAGCCAAAATGTGAAGCCGGACACTTGGTTGATGCTTTTTTCTTGATTGAAAGCCACGGTAATACCCTAACTCAATAACCCGAGTAACCTCCCTGATTGTGAGGCCATATGTAGCGCTTATGAAACTTCGGGTAGTTGAACTTTTATTGGTAACAACTGTCCCAGCTCTATTTCTTGCTTCAAATGGATTTCCTAATTTGGTCATTGCAATCGTTACCCTTGTCGGCGGAACGTTGGCAGCTGGGGCTGCTAATGCATTTAATATGGTGATCGAAAGTGATATTGATCAGATGATGGGACGAACTTCAAAACGACCAATTGTGAATAATCAGGTAAGCGAAAGATCTGCTTTAATTTTCGCATTTGTTATTTCGCTGATCTCCCTGACAATTTTCTGGATCTGGACAAATCCTTTAGCAACAGGGCTAACAATTTCTGCCATTGCATTTTATGTATTTGGCTACACCGTTGGGCTAAAGCGAAGAACATCTCAAAATATCGTCTGGGGTGGAATTGCAGGTTGTATACCAGTTTTGATTGGGTGGGCTGCAGTTACCGGAACTCTCTCAGCAACTGCCTGGTGGTTCTTTCTTTTGATTTTTTTCTGGACTCCACCGCATTTTTGGGCTTTGGCTATTAAATATAAAGATGATTATCAACGCGCTGGCGTTCCTATGCTTCCAGTTGTAGCCCCTATGAAGACTGTTGTAAAGCAGATGTGGTTTCATACTATTGCGATGGTTATAACATCGTATGGTCTTCTTTATTCAATAGATGTGGAAATTTGGGCCTATCTAGGTGTAAGTACTTTAAATGTGATATTTGCTCTTCAACTATTGAAAATGAAAGGAAGTGATCAGGTGTTGGAGAAGGGCGCTCTCAAGGTTTTCCATGGTTCGATAACTTACTTGACCTTATTTTCAGCGTTATTAGTTCTTGCTGTCTTTATCTAAATCCCCAGAGTTAAGAAGAAAATTAATTAAAATTCATAAATGATTGCTATCCTCTCCGGGTGAGCAACGAAGCAATCTCAGTTAAAGATCTTTCAAAAAAATACGGCGATCGATATGCGCTCTCGCATGCAAATTTTCAAGTTCCATTGGGGACAATTTGTGGATTTGTGGGCCCAAATGGTGCAGGAAAGACAACAACTATTCGGATGCTCCTTGGTTTAATTACCCCAACCGGTGGTAGCGGAAAAGTTCTTGATATTTCTATCTCCCAGCCTGAGAAGTACCTCTCCTTCATCGGAGCGATGATCGAAGGTCCAGCCTTCTATCCTGCCCTTACTGGGAGTCAAAATTTGAGAGTCCTTGCAAAAACTGGTGGATTTTCAATTAACAAAATCCAATCTCTTCTTGAGTTAGTAGGCCTGGGAGATCGGGCCGGATCAAAGTACAAGACTTACTCATTGGGAATGAAACAGCGGTTAGGTATTGCTGCTGCGCTGTTGCCAAATCCAAAAGTTTTGATACTTGATGAACCAACCAATGGCTTAGATCCTGCTGGAATTCAAGAGATTAGAGAGCTGCTGAGAAAACTTGCAGATGATGGAATTACCGTCTTTGTCTCATCCCATCTTTTAAGTGAACTTGAAATGATTAGCGAATATCTGGTGATGTTGCGCGAGGGAGAGGTGATCTTTTCGGGAAAGACTAAAGATTTATTAGCCTCTACGCAGCCAGTAATAAAAGTTAAGACTGAGCATGAAAGTGATCTTAAAATAGTTTTAGAAATTGCCCAACTAGCTGGCCATGCTTCGATCATCCGTGGTGATGAAATTTTTATTACCGCGGATGAAAAATATGGGTCTGAATTAAATAAATCTGCTTTTTCTCGCGGAATTACTCTTAGCGCAATCACGCCGCTTCGCCCTTCGCTTGAGGAGACATTTTTTGAAATGACTAACCAAGAAAGTGAGGGTCAGCTCTGATGTTGAGAGTATTTAGCGCAGAATGGATAAAACTTCGCCGGCCAACTTTGCTACTTGGAACACTTCTCTCTGTCGGTGGTCTAGTTGCAATGGTTACTTCTTTTATTTTCCTATTGATTGACTCACCGAGCGGAAATGGTGATCGAGGGCAGGTAATAACCCGCGAAATGCTGGCGCTACCCTCAGGTCTATCCCTCACCTTTGCACAGTCGGCAGGATTACTCGGGTTGGCAGCGCTCTGTGTATTTGCCGCCCAGACTGCTCAGGAGTACACCTATGGAACGTTAAGAAATATATTGGTACGACAACCAGCCCGTATGAAAGTTTTAGCTGGAAAACATTTAGCTATCTCACTCTTTGCTCTAATTCTTGTTTCATTTTCAGCAATCATTGGTCTAGGTCTTTCAGTTTTGTTGGCAGCTCGAGTCAACGTCTCTACCGATGCATGGTTTACATCTGATGCGATATCAAATACCACTAATTCATTTCTTAATGTGATGTTTGCAACTGTTGCATATGGCACCATCGGAATGGTTCTAGGACTTCTCCTACGCTCGCCGATAAGCGCCATCTCAATCGGAGTAATTTGGATTTTGATTGTTGAATCACTTTTGGTGGCAGTACGAAGCTCTTTTGGCAAGTACCTTCCTGGGGCGCAATTGAGCAATATCGGACAAGGCGGGTCTATCGACCTAAGTTATAGCTACTCGATGCAGTATTCGCTGATCTTTCTTGCCTTAGCTGCCACTATCACTGCAATTTTATTTAAGCGACGTGATGTAGCCAACTAGTTTGATAAGTTGAATTTCTCGTAAAATTTGAAAAAGCCGCGACACAGAGCCAGATTCTCAGATTAATTTGAGGTTTTTCAATTAGTCTTGGCACCTGTCCAAATGGCATTCTCCTAAATTCCCCAAGGAGTGTATGTGAAATTTAAAAGAGTAGTAGCTCTTATCGCTTTGACCTCATTTCTCCTCCCTGCCCCTTACTCTGCCTCGGCTAAAACTCCAAAACCAACGCTTAAGGAAATTAGAGAGGCCAAGAAGAAAGAGGCGCTCCGAAAAGATGCTGCAGAAATAGCCCAAGCTAAATTAGCAGCGGCGAGAAAAACACTAAAGGAACTTAACTCGATAGCGGCAGCTGCGCAGTCTCGTTATCTCAAGGCACGAGCAGAGTTGGCAATTGCATCAAATAAAGCTAAGGCGGCTGCATCTCATTATCGTGAAGCTACCGCTGCTGTAAGAAGTACGCATAATCAGATTGGAAGACTTGCATCGAATGCTTACATTATGGGGAGTGGCTTTACCAATTTAGATGCACTCTTGAAAGCAGATGGCCCGCAAGATCTTATGGATCGTATGGCCTTACTTGATTCGCTAGGCAAAGGAAATAAGACCGCGCTCAGCCGTTATAAATTTGCAGAGGTAGTTGCAGAAGAGGCAAAGAAAGAAGCCGATGCCACTCGAGTGGCTCAAGAAGTGGCAACAGAAAAAGTTGAAGGTGCAAAAAAAGAAGCTGAAGCAGCAGAAGCTGAACAACAAAAAGAGGTAGATAAGCTTCAAAAAGTTCAAGATCGATTAGCTAAGGAGCTGGCCTCAGCGCGAAAAGTAAGAGTAACGCTTGAACAACAGAGACAACTTGCAATCTTAGAAGAAGAAAATGCAAGACGAGCTTCTCAAACTTCTGGTCAATCAAAAGTTTGGACAGATGATGGATTCTCGGGTCGCTCAACAACTCGAGCCTCGGAAGCTCAACGGCTTAAAGCGGTTCAATTTGCAAAGAAACAAGTACTTGCTAAGAAGCCATATGTCTGGGGAGATGAAGGACCAAATGCATTTGATTGCTCAGGCCTTGTCTATGCCGCTTATCGAAGCGCCGGTCTTGGATGGCCTAATTGGGATCGCCTTAACTCATCACTGTATTGGGGCTATACCAAGCGAGTTCGCCTCACTGAATTAGTTCCTGGAGACCTACTCTTTTATTCATATAAAGGAACGGTCAACACAATTCATCACATCTCAATCTATGCAGGAGATGGCATGGTCTGGGAAGCGCGCTCCACTGCAAAAGGCCTCCAATATTCCAGCATGTATTCAATGCCGGGTCTTATGCCCTACGGAGGTCGGGTCTAACCTTTACGCTATGGGAAGCGCCCTAGTAAAAATTCGCTCAGCTGTTCGAGCATCTCTCTCTCAAGTACTAACAGAGAAGCCTTCAGCGAAAGCATTTGGGGTAGCAGTATCTGGGGGCGCAGATTCACTTGCCTTAGCCGGAGCTCTCGCGTTAGAGAGTGAGAATTTATCGATCGATGTTTTTGCTGTGATTATTGATCATCAATTGCAGAGTGGGTCAGATGTCGTTGCAGAAGAGAGCGCTAAAAAATTAAACTCACTCGGAATTACCAATGTTTGGATCAAAAAAGTTGAAGTCGAGATCAAAGATGGTTTAGAAAGTTCTGCCCGCCGCGCTCGCTATCAAGAGTTACATTCTTTTTTCGAAGAGCAAGAATTAGCTGTGATTTTCTTAGGTCATACAAAAAATGACCAAGCGGAAACTGTTCTACTTGGGCTTGCAAGAGGATCTGGAACAAGATCTTTATCAGGAATGGCTAGATCACAGGAGAGATTTGTAAGACCGTTACTTGATATTTCACGGAGTGAAACCGAGGCAGCATGTGATGAACTTGGCGTTAAATACTGGCAAGACCCACATAATGAAGATAGAACTTATCTTCGAGTGAGAGCGCGAAAATTAATGCCGATCCTTGAAGAGGAGATCGGCCCAGGCATTACCGATGCGCTAGCGCGCTCTGCCAAGTTATTGCGTGATGATGCCGATGCTCTCGATGGGTATGCCAATCAATTTTTTGAGAAGATCGATCCAGAAGATATTGAGATTAACGAGCTCATCAAGCTCCCGAGAGCAGTTCGCAGCCGGGTTATCCGTCTTGCTGCGTATCACCTGGGAGCCCCGGCAGGATCTTTAAGCGCTGACCATATTCAACCAATTGAGGCGCTAATCACTCAATGGCGAGGGCAAGGGGCTAGCTCGCTTCCAGGTGGTGTGAAGGTAGAACGAATTTCGGGCAGACTGTCGCTCTCGCGCCCAGGAGGCGAAATTGGCGAAGTGGAGGATTTAAGTGAATCTGGAATCAGTTGAATCAGAAATTGATCGCATTGTCGTTAGTGAAACTGATTTAAAAAATCGCCTCCAAGAATTGGCAGATCAAGTCACAGAAGATTTTAAAGGCCGCGACCTCCTTTTAATAGGGGTTTTAAAAGGTGCGGCAATGGCCATGGCAGATATGGCACGGATGATTAACCTCCATCTTGAAATGGATTGGATGGCAGTTTCATCATATGGTGCAGGAACCAAATCCAGTGGTGTTGTAAGAATTCTGAAAGATCTTGATAAAGATATTACTGGGCGAGAAATATTAATTGTGGAAGATATCCTCGATACGGGATTGACGCTTTCATGGTTAAAGAGCAATCTAGAATCTCGAGGCGCAAAGAGCGTTGAAATATTAACTGTATTGCGCAAACCAACGGAAGCAAAAGTTAAAGTTGATGCTAAATATGTTGGATTTGATATTCCTGCAGAATTTGTTGTCGGTTATGGCCTTGATTACAATGAAAAGTACAGGAACCTTCCATTTATCGCCGTGCTGGCCAAGCACATGTATATGTAGACCTAGATGAAAACGAAACTACCAATAATGAAACCAAATAAAATCAAAAAATCTCTCTCTGAAAAAAATAAGAGTAAGAAGAAGAATGAGAAGAAAGTGGAAGCTTCGCGCTTGCAGACGCTCGTTCGCCGCCCATTATTTTGGATACTGGTTGGAATTTTACTAGTCTCAGTTTTTGGTCGAATCTCCTCATCAAACCAGGGTTTTACCCGCGTAGATACATCAACCATTCTTGCTGCAATTTCTAAAGGTGAAGTTGAATCGGCGACGATTATTGATAGAGATCAATTGATTAGAGCAGTTCTTAAGCCGGGCCAGCTAATCGCTGACTCAGTAAAAATTGAATCCTTTTATCTATCAGGCCAAGAAGCGCTGGTGATTGAGTTAATTACCAGCAATCCTCCACCAAAACCTTGGAATGTTGAAGTTCCTAAGCAGAATTTATTCCTCTCATTTATATTCTCACTTTTACCACTCTTACTAATTGGATTTTTACTTTTCTTTCTTTTATCGAGAGCTCAAGGTGGTTCCAGAGTGTTCTCCTTTGGAAAATCCAGAGCAAAATTGCAATCAGATGACGCACCGACAACTACTTTTGATGACGTGGCAGGAGCTGAGGAAGCGATTGCAGAGCTCCGTGAAATTAAAGATTTCTTAGCTGATCCCAAGAAGTATCAGGAGATTGGCGCCAAAATTCCTAAGGGAGTTCTTCTCTATGGACCTCCAGGAACTGGAAAAACTCTCTTGGCGCGAGCGGTCGCGGGAGAGGCAAAGGTGCCTTTTTATTCAATTTCAGGATCGGATTTTGTTGAGATGTTTGTTGGCGTTGGAGCATCTCGGGTTCGTGATTTATTTAATCAGGCAAAACAGAATGCCCCTGCAATAATTTTTGTTGACGAAATTGATGCTGTTGGTCGACATCGTGGAGCCGGAATGGGTGGTGGCCATGATGAGCGAGAGCAGACGCTCAATCAATTACTAGTTGAAATGGATGGCTTTGAAGCGAATGGGTCTGTTGTTCTGATCGCTGCAACAAACCGTCCTGATATTTTAGATCCAGCGCTACTTCGCCCAGGAAGATTTGATAGACAGATTGCAATAGAACGCCCTGATCTAAAAGGACGAGAAGCGATCTTGCAGGTTCATGCAAAGAATAAGCCACTGGATGCTGATCTCGATCTCCGTTCATTTGCGCGAAGAACCCCAGGTTTTACTGGTGCAGATCTTGCCAATGTGTTAAATGAAGCAGCTTTGTTAACAGCTAGAAACAATTTAAAGATTATCAATAACGCTGCCGTGGATGAGGCCATTGATCGAGTGATGGCGGGGCCACAGCGTAAGAGTCGTTTAATGAGCGATGAAGAGCGAAGAGTCACGGCTTATCATGAAGGTGGACATGCTCTCGTCGCTCATGCTCTCCCTCATACAGATCCAGTTCATAAGATAACTATTCTTCCTCGAGGCCGCGCCCTTGGGTACACAATGGTTTTACCAGATGAAGATAAATACTCTATAACTAGAAATCAGATGCTCGATCAACTTGCCTACACATTGGGTGGGCGAGCTGCTGAAGAGTTAGTTTTCCATGATCCGACTACTGGAGCAGCAAACGATATTGAGAAAGCCACAGCACTCGCTAGGTCGATGGTTACTCAATATGGAATGACCGAGGAGATTGGTGCAATCAAATTAGGCAGCAGTGAATCAGCGCCATTTCTTGGTCGTGATTATGGCCACCAACGCGATTACTCAGAGAGTATTGCTGGCATGGTAGATCGCCAGATCAAAGAAATGATTGAGCGTGCTCATCAAGAAGCCTTTGATCTCCTAGTTGAAAATAGAACAATTTTAGATCAACTTGTATTGGAACTACTTGAGAAGGAAACTCTTTCAAAGGATGAAATAGCTGAGATATTTAAAGAGGTAAAAGGGGCAGCGCCTCGTCCGGCTTGGACAGGTTCGCTATCTAGGATTCCATCCGATATTCCACCAGTTGCTCTACCTAAAAAGGTGAGTGCAGAGCCAAGTGAAATTGTGAAGGAGTTAGAGAGTAAACCAAAGCGTGGACGTAAGAAGAAAAATGCCTGAAATAAATCCACTTTCAATGGGGGCAAACGAGGGAAGAGCAAAAAAAGATTTCGACTTCACTCGAGCTGAGAACGCTGTAAGAGAGCTTCTATTGGCTCTAGGTGAAGATATTGAACGCGATGGTTTAAAAGATACACCCAAGCGCGTTGCCAAGGCGCTGGCTGAAAACTTTGCGGGACTTTATCAAGATCCAAAGGATGTATTAACAACAACTTTTGATGCTGGCCATCGTGAATTAGTAATTGTTAGAGATATTGAGGTTTACTCCCATTGCGAACATCATCTCACTCCCTTTCATGGAGTAGCGCATATTGGATATATTCCAGGGGAAAGTGGAAGAATTACTGGGCTTTCAAAATTAGCAAGATTGGTTGATCTCTTTGCCAAAAGACCTCAAGTGCAAGAAAGGTTAACAACTCAGATTGCAGACTCTTTAGTTGAGATTCTTGATGCATCAGGTGTAATCGTGATTGTCGATTGCGAGCATCTCTGCATGTCAATGCGTGGTGTAAAGAAACCATCGGCAAGAACTACAACAAGTGCAGTACGTGGAATATTAAGAAATCCAGCTACCCGTGCAGAAGCAATGTCGTTAATTAATAGTTATAGCGGTAGATAAATTTCAATATGAGCACACTAGTGATGGGGATTTTAAATATTACTCCAGACTCTTTTGCTGACGGTGGTAGACACTTTGACTTTAAAAGCGCCATATCTCGAGCTGAGGAGATGATTTCAGAGGGAGTGGACATCATTGATGTTGGTGGTGAAAGCACAAGACCAGAGGCAAAGAGAATTGAAGAGGAGGATGAATTAGCTCGTGTAATTCCAGTAATAAGGGAGTTGGCAACATTAGGAGCAACAATTAGCGTAGACACTATGCGCGCATCTGTTGCTGAAGCTGCCATTAAAGCTGGTGCAACTTATGTCAATGATGTTAGTGGTGGATTGGCAGATAATAAAATGGCTCCACTTATCGCTCGTCATCCTTCGATTCAATATATTGCTATGCATTGGCGTGGACATTCAGAGAAGATGGCTCAATTAGCTAATTATCAAGACTTGCTACGTGAGGTGAGAGGTGAATTAGCTGAGAGAGTCGAAAACCTGACCCTGGAAGGAATTGATCCAGAACAGATCATTATCGATCCAGGTCTTGGATTTGCGAAAGATCCTCACCACAATTGGACTCTCCTTCAAAATTTGGAACGGATTGCGCTGCTAGGTTTTCCAATCTTGATTGGGGCTTCAAGAAAGAAATTTTTAGGAGAACTCCTAGATGGCGCAAAAGCTGATGATAGAGATTTTGCTTCAGCAGCAATCACCACTCTCGTAGCGAATTTTGGAGTATGGGCGGTAAGAACCCATAGCGTTAAGCCGCATAAAGATGCGATCAAAGTGGTTGAGAGAATGAAATTAAAAGGTTAAGTATGGACATAATTGAAATAAGCGGAATAAAAGGGTTTGGATTTCATGGAGTCTTTGAAGAGGAGAAACGAAATGGGCAAGAATTTATTGTTGATATTAAAATAAATCGAGATCTTAAAGAGGCGGGGATAAAAGATGATCTTGATAAAACTATTAACTATGCCTCAGTGATAGAGAGAGTAAAAGATATTATTGAAACTGGGTCTTTTAACTTGATTGAAGCTTTAGCAGAGGAGATCGCTGCAAAACTTAAAAAAGAATTTTTGATAGAAAAAATATGGGTTAGAGTCCATAAACCAAACGCACCGATTTCAATCGAATTTCAAGATATTAGCGTAACTATTGAAAGATGATTAACCATCAAGTTGTAATAGCACTAGGCTCAAACCTCGGTGATCGAGAAGCAAATATTTCTCTAGCTTTAGAGTTATTAAGAGAGTATTTATCCATTGAGAAAATTTCTACCCTTGTAGAGACTGATCCAGTTGGTGGCCCAATTCAAGATAAGTATTTAAATGCTGTAGCTATAGCTTCTACTACCTTAGACCCAGAGGCATTATTGATTGAGTTCCATAAGATTGAGAGAGACCTTGGAAGGCTAAGAGTTGAGATCAATGGACCGAGAACTATTGATATCGATCTTATTACCTATGATGATCTCGAGATAAGTAATGAAATAGTGACAATTCCGCATCCAAGAGCTCATTTGCGTCAATTTGTCTTAGCTCCCTGGTTTGAAATTGAACCTGAAGGATCAATACCCGGAAAGGGATCGATCTCTGCGCTTCTTGGCCAGTTGAAATAGGTTTATTCTTCTCCTATCAATTACGGTCAGAGCCCGGTACCAACAAGGACTGGAGCAGGAGATGCTTATATCTTGTATTGAGAGATCTGCACTCGATGCTGCCTTAAATCAATTAGAACGTCCGATTATCTTCATACCTACTATGGGTGCGCTTCATAGAGGCCATGGAGAGCTCATCAACTTTGGAGTATCGCTTTCAAAATCAGCTCTTGTGAGCGTTTTTATTAATCCACTTCAATTTGAAAATATAGAAGATTTAAATCTCTATCCGCGTACCGGCGAAAATGATCTAAAGGTTGCAAAAGAATCTGGAGCTAGCCTTCTCTGGACGCCAGAATATAGCGATGTATATGGTGAAAATATTGATCCAATCTCTGCCGGTCCCTTAGGAAAAGTCTTTGAAGGCGCATCTAGAGAAGGCCACTTTGATGGAGTGCTCACCGTAGTCAAGCAACTTTTTGAAATTACTAAACCTGATATGGCGCTTTTTGGCGAGAAAGATTTTCAACAACTTTTTCTCATTAAAGCTATGGTAAAAAAATTGAAATTAGATGTAGAGATAATTTCACATCCAGTTGTTCGTGATGAAGATGGACTTGCGCTCTCATCAAGAAATGAGCGTCTAACTGAAAATGGCAGAGTTGCAGCAAGAGTTATCTATAGAGCTTTACAAACGGCAAACGGTAGTAGAGATCCCAAATCTAAATTACATGAAGTATTATTGAGTGAGAAATTATTTAAATTGGATTATGCTGAAATTATAGATGAGAACACTTTTATGGTTACTAAAGAGGAACGATCATCTGAAGTACAGAGGCGGGCAATAATCGCTGGATGGATTGATGGCATCCGCTTGATAGATACCGCAGCAATCGCATGAAGCTATCTGCCCCACCTGCTGGTTGGACTTTAAAAAGTGATGTTGTTGTTGTTGGCTCTGGCGTTGCTGGTTTAACGACAGCGTTACAGATTCGATCTCATAATCTCTCAGTAATTCTCGTAACTAAATCAACAATTGATGAAGGATCGACAAAATGGGCGCAGGGTGGAATTGCAGCTGCTCTTGGCCCTGGTGACTCACCTAGTGATCATAAGAACGATACTTTGACAGCAGGTGCTGGCCTCTGTGATCTTGGAGCGGTAGAGGTTTTAGTTACTGAAGGTCCAGAAGCGGTTCGTCGCCTGATCGCGCGTGGTGCGGTATTTGATAAATCTGAAACTGGAGAGATTGCTTTAACCCGAGAGGGCGGTCACCTGCGAGATCGAATTCTTCATGCCGGTGGAGATGCAACTGGAGCTGAAGTTTCTCGCGCGCTATTAAAAGCTGTGCAGGATGATCCAGGAATTGAGGTAATTGAGCACGCTCTCGTTTTAGATGCGCTGCTCACAGAAGATTTACAGATTGCTGGTGTGACACTTCATGTAATCGGTGAAGGAAGTCGAGATGGTGTGGGCCAGATTGAAACTGGTGCTGTCGTTCTAGCAACAGGTGGCTTAGGGCAGGTATTTTCTCAGACCACAAACCCAGCTGTATCAACAGGTGATGGCGTGGCACTGGCGCTAAGAGCTGGAGCGAAAATAGCTGATGTTGAATTTATTCAATTTCATCCCACAGTACTTTTTCTCGGAAATAGATCGAAGGGACAGCAACCACTTATCAGCGAAGCGGTACGTGGAGAAGGTGCGATATTGGTTAACGGAAAGAATGAGCGTTTTATGAGCGCCGCTCATCCGCTAGCTGATCTTGCACCTCGCGATATCGTCGCAAGAGAAATTTTTAGGCAGATGGAGTTAGAGAAAAGAGATCACATCTGGTTGGATGCACGATCAATTATAAAATTTTCTGAGCGATTCCCAACCATTTATCAATCATGTATCGAGCACGGAATTGATCCCAGCAAAGATCTCATACCGGTAGCGCCAGCATCTCACTATGCATCTGGTGGAATACGGGTAGATCTCAATGGGAGAAGTTCGATTCCTGGTCTATATGCTTGCGGCGAAACCGCCTGTACTGGTGCGCATGGTGCAAATCGTCTAGCTTCTAATTCACTTCTCGAAGGCCTGGTATTTGGTGCGCGAATTGCTTTTGATATTGCGCTCTCATTGAAACGAGATTTAGAGATCAACAACGATCAGCGAACCCCATTTCTTATTGATACCCAGGCGCGTCAAGAGATTCAAGAAATCATGACTCAAGGGGTTGGAGTATTAAGAAGTAAGGAAAGTCTTGAGAAAGCGTTACAAGAACTTGATCGCATAAGTAAAAAAACTACTACTGATGCAGGTATTGACTCGTGGGAAACAACAAATTTATTTCTTTTAGCTAAAGCAATTGTTCTCTCAGCTCTGATGCGAGAAGAAAGTCGTGGCTCTCATCGTCGCGAAGATTTTCCTGGAGCCCAAGATCGATGGCTTATTCGATTAGAACAGAAATTGGTTAATGGTGAGTTTGTTATTAAAGAAAGTCCCCTAACATTTCAATCAAGAGAAAAGTAGGTGAGGCAAAGATGATTGAAAAAGATCAAATTACCGCTCTGATCAAAGTGGCCCTTGATGAAGATTTGGCTGGCGGAATTGATATCACCTCGACTGCAACTATTCCAGAAAAATCTGAGAGCCTTGCCCATTTTCGAGTAAAGCAGGATGGAGTAATTTCAGGCATTGAGATTGCTGTTGAAGTTTTTAATTTATGTGGCGTTGAAGAAATATCATTTAATCTCTCCGATGGCGACTTTGTAGAGGCTAATTCAATTATTGGAAAAGTTAATGGAAATACAAGAAAAATTCTCCTTGCAGAACGGAGCGCACTTAACTTTCTAGGTAAGCTAAGTGGAATTTCTACTTTTACCAATCAATGGGTGAAAGCTGTTGCCGGCACAAAAACAAAAATTCGTGACACTCGAAAAACCACCCCAGGGTTTAGACGGCTAGAAAAGTATGCAGTGAGAATGGGCGGAGGGATAAACCATAGAATCGGCCTAAGTAGCTCGGCGCTGATTAAAGATAATCACATTAGCGCTGCAGGATCTTTAACCAAAGCTTTTCATGCGGTAGTAGATCAATTTCCCGATGTTACTGTGGAAGTTGAAGTTGACACTCTCTTACAACTAGAAGAGGCTCTTGCCGCAGGAGCCACCTTTATCCTTCTTGATAATATGAACGTTGAAGAGACGAAAAAAGCTGTTGAAATCGTAGCTGGTCGCGCAAAAATTGAATCTTCAGGTGGGTTGAGTTTAGAAAGTGCCAGAGATTATGCCGAAGCTGGAGTTGATTTCCTAGCAGTGGGAGCTCTTACTCACTCGGCTCCAGTTCTAGATATCTCTCTTGATTTTAGTGAGACCCAATAAAACACTGATGATGAAAACAATAATGAGAAGGGACTGAAATGCTGCTGACTATAGATATCGGCAATACCAATACAGTTTTAGGTATTTTTGATGGAGAAAAAATGGTGCAGTCATGGCGAGTAAAGACTGATCCCAGAGATACATCTGATGAAATTAATCTTCAATACCAATCACTTATTGCCGGTTTTACCATTAAAGGTTTATCAATCTGTTCAACTGTCCCAGCATCACTCAGAGAAATTAGAGCGATGGCAGAGAAGTATTTTTCTCATGTGAAAATAACTATTGTTGAGCCAGGAACAAAAACTGGAGTTCCTCTTTTAGTGGATAATCCAAGAGAAATAGGTGCAGATCGAATCGTAAATTCTCTGGCCGCCCATACCCTTTATCCATCTGGATCAGCAATAGTGGTGGATTTTGGTACTTCAACCAATCTTGATGTCATCTCTCCCAAAGGTGAATTTCTTGGAGGTGCCTTAGCGCCGGGAATTGAAATCTCAGTTGATGCCCTTGCAGCAAGAGCAGCGCAGTTAAGAAAAGTCGAGCTGATAAAACCTCGTTCTGTCATTGGGAAAAATACCGTTGAGGCGCTTCAGTCAGGAACAATCTATGGTTTTGCAGGTCAGGTTGATGGGCTGGTAAATCGAATTATGGATGAGCTCGAAGATCTATATCCAGACACTGATGAGGTATCGGTCATTGCAACGGGTGGTCTTGCGCCATTGGTATTGGGTATTAGCGAAACAATTGAATTTCATGAGCCAGATTTAACTTCAATTGGACTTCGGTTAGTTCATGAACGGAACTAATCTATCTTTAAAAGGATAGGCTTCTCCCCGCTATGAGTGAAGCAATCGAAGATCTGCCAGAGCAGCTACGTATTCGTCGTGAAAAACGAGCGCAGTTACTAGCCCGAGGGATTGAACCCTATCCAGTTTCAGTTCCACGCACGAAAACTTTAAAAGAATTACGTGAGAATTTTAAAGATCTAGAGATAGATGTTAAAACTGGAGAGATTGAATCTGTAACTGGACGTGTAATTTTTAAACGGGATACTGGAAAACTCTGTTTCGCAACTTTGCGCGAGGGAGATGGCCATGAGCTGCAAGCAATGTTCTCACTTGATAAAGTTGGTGAAGAGCTTCTCGATTCATGGAAATCAGATATAGATCTTGGAGATTTAGTCTCTGTAACAGGTGAGGTAATTACCTCTAAGAGAGGTGAACTTTCGATACTTGCAAACTCATTTCAGATCTCTGCTAAATCTTTACACCCATTGCCTGTTGAACATAAACCACTTTCGGAGGAATCAAGAGTACGGATGCGTTATGTAGACCTAATTGTCCGTGATGAGGCAAGGACAATGGCACGCATTCGACCGAATGTGATGAGATCTCTACGAAATTCATTTCATGAGCGAGGATTTTTAGAGGTAGAAACTCCTATGCTTCAAGTGATGCATGGTGGAGCTGCAGCAAGACCTTTTAAAACTAAGAGCAATGCATATGATATGGATCTGTTTTTAAGGATTGCTCCAGAGTTATTTTTGAAGCGGTGTGTTGTTGGCGGGTTAGAGAAAGTTTTCGAGATCAACAGAAATTTCAGAAATGAAGGTGCCGATTCAAGTCATTCTCCAGAATTTGCGATGGTGGAGACCTACTCTGCTTATGGTGATTGGGATGTGATGGCCCAGTTAACGAAGGAGTTGATTCAAGAGGCTGCCTTCTCCTTATCTGGCTCTCATATTGTTAAACATTTTGATGGGCGGCAGAGTGATCTTGGTGGCATGTGGCGAGAAGTTGATTTTTATCAAGCGATCTCTGAAGGGGTTGGAGAAGAGATAACGCCAGAAACTTCCTATGAAAAACTAAAAAATATTGCTGAGCAATTAAATATAAAAGTAGATCCTAAATGGATTCATGGAAAATTAGCAGAAGAGATTTTCGAAGAGGTTTATCAAAATAATTTAAAAAGTCCAATTTTCATTAAAGGATATCCTCTCGATACCTCTCCATTAGTAAGAGCTCATAGATCTCGCCCAGGTATTACCGAAAAATGGGATCTATATGTAGATGGATTTGAATTA
>JAQCKU010000009.1 GCA_027592195.1 Actinomycetota bacterium | reverse complement strand
AGATCAACTCCAGCAAACTCTGGTGGTCCAAGGAATGCGAGGTTTCCAGTTTCTGGAAGAAGCGTACCGATCTTCAGTGGCCCTGATCCATCTGCGCCATCGCTGGAACAACCAGCAACTACAAGACCCAGAGATGCAAGCACTGCAAGAAGCGTCACTTTTAGTGATTTCTGCATTTTTTGCCTTTCGATTGTTTTTTAACTCACCCCAACAATCAAGGAGTGAGCTAATGGAGGGATAAGGCTAACCCTTCACTCAGCTCTTTCTCAAGATAAATCTCAAAATATATTGGTCAAGATCTCAAATTTTGAGACTTAAAACCTGAAAAAATATTTAACGAAGAGTTAGATCTTTTTAAAACCCTTAAGAAAGCTCGGCTCAACCACTGCCTCAGCTACCGCCTTCATCGTCATCCTCTTATCCATTGCCTCTCTCTGGATCCATGAGAAGGCAGCCGGTTCAGAGAGCTGGAGCGCCTCCATTAAGACCCCTTTTGCCCGTTCAATAATCTTTCGGGTTTCAAGGCGTTGATGGATATCGGCTACTTCAAACTCCAGAGCTTTTAACTCTTTAAATCGAGTAATAGCGATCTCAATCGAAGGGGTTAGATCATCAATGGTAAAGGGTTTCACGATATAAGCGAGTGCTCCAGCTTCACTTGCTCGCTCTATCAACTCTCTCTGGCTAAATGCGGTGAGAAAAAGAACTGCGCATCGCCCACTAATTTTCCCAGCCGCAGATATCCCATCCAGAAGCGGCATTTTCACATCTAAAATCACCAGATCTGGTGAAAATTGCTTCACCAGATCTACCGCTTCAATTCCGTTGGAGGCACTTGCCACTACTTCATATCCTGCTTCGGTCAACATCTCGATCAGATCCAACCGGATCAACGCTTCATCTTCTGCAACAACAATTCGATATGCCATGTGCCTCGAGTCGGATTTGAACCGACACTATGCGGTGTTTGAGACCGCCCTCTCTACCGTTGGAGTACCGAGGCTGGAGCGCTGATTATAGCGAGAGAATTATCGGTAGGCGGGCGCAATTCCATCAACAGCCGATCCAATAACATGAACCCGCATTGCATTGGTGGAGCCAGGAATTCCGGGTGGTGAACCTGCAACTATTAAAACCATCTCCCCTTTCGATGCAGTTTTGCTATCGATAAGAATCTGATCGGCTTGTTTGACCATATCATCAGTAGTAGTGACAACCGGAACGATGAGTGGTTCAACTCCCCAGCTAAGTGCTAATTGGTTATAAGTTGATCGTTCAGGTGTGAGGGCAAGCATAGGAATTGAAGATCTCAATCTCGACATACGTCTTGCAGAATCTCCACTCTGAGTAAATGCAACTAAATACTTTGCTCCAATAATTGAGCCAACTTCAGTTGCTGCTTTGGTAATCGCACCACCTTTAGTTTTTGGTGCATGCTTTAAAGCAGGAATGAGATCAAGGGCCTCGGACTCGATTTTTTCAATAATCCGCGCCATCGTCTCTACTGCCAGAATGGGATATAGGCCAACGCTGGTCTCTCCTGAAAGCATTAAGGCATCGGCTCCATCAATGACTGCATTGGCGCAATCAGTTGCCTCTGCCCTCGTCGGGCGAGGATTGTTGATCATGGAATCGAGCATCTGCGTTGCAACAATGACTGGCTTAGCCATCTCCCTAGCGGCAGTGATACAGCGTTTTTGTACCATTGGGACATCTTCAAGTGGAAGCTCCACTCCTAAATCACCACGAGCAACCATAATGGCATCAAAAGCATCAATAATTTCTAATAAATTATCAACCGCCTGAGGTTTTTCAATTTTTGCAATGACAGGAACTTTGATTCCTTCTTCAGACATAATTTTATGTACATCATCAATATCACCTGCGCTTCGAACAAATGAGAGCGCAATAAAATCAGCGCCAGCTCTTAGCCCCCATCGCAGATCATCTCTATCCTTATCTGACATCGCAGGTACAGATACTGAGACGCCAGGTAAGTTAATCCCTTTATTATTAC
The DNA here is from genome assembly GCA_027592195.1 of Actinomycetota bacterium. GTDB lineage: Bacteria > Actinomycetota > Actinomycetes > Nanopelagicales > Nanopelagicaceae > SYAN01. The sequence goes on along the minus strand of JAQCKU010000009.1, from coordinate 23,471 downwards.
TGACAAGCCCGCCTTGAATAACTTCTGTGACGACATCATTGCCACGAACTTCTAACACCCTCACGCCGATACTTCCATCATCAATAAGTAAGAGATCTCCAGGGTTGCAATCTCCAGGCAATCCTTTATAGGTGGTGCTCACTTTTGAAGCCGTTCCTTCAACATCATCTGTCGTAATAATAAATTGATGCCCATTAACTAACTTATGTGGACCAGCTTTGAATTTTCCTAATCTAATCTTTGGCCCTTGAAGATCAATAAGAATCGCAACAGGTCGATTCTCTTCCAAAGCTACTTCACGGATTAAATCCAGCATCTTTTGATGATCAGAGTACTGGCCATGTGAGAGATTTAAGCGTGCAACATTCATTCCCGCATTTATAAGCTGTTGTATTTTCTCTCTACTGGAAACTGCAGGTCCCATTGTGCAGACAATTTTTGCCCGTCGATCTGAAGATTTTGATGAGAACATAGATGCTCCTAACTGTAAATCTAGATCGAGTAAAGAACTAAACCGTCAATGGACGATCCGTTGGAGCCACCGCAACTGGCAGTTGCGTCCTTCCTGAAAGATAGCTATCTACTTGAGCTGCAGCGCTACGCCCCTCGGCAATCGCCCAGACAATGAGTGATTGTCCTCTGCCTGCATCGCCACAGACAAATACATTATCGATAGCGCTCTGATATTTTTCATTGCGGACGATCAGGCCTCGCGGATCTAGCTCAAAACCAAAATCAGAGATCAGCGAGCTCTTCTCTGGTCCAGTAAATCCAAGTGCTAGGAAAACCATCTCGCAAGGGATCTCTCGCTCACTACCGGCTATCGCTTCGAACCTACCATCTTTAAACTCAGTCTCCACTACCTTGAGAGCTCTGAGATTTCCCTGATCATCGCCAAGGAATTCTTCTGTGGCGATGGAATATAGCCGCTCGCCGCCTTCTTCATGAGCGCTACTTACTCGATAGGTCATCGGGTAGGTTGGCCAAGGTTGATCTGCAGATCGCTCGATCTCCGGGCGCGGCAGAATTTCAATCTGTTGGATCGATTTAGCCCCTTGTCTGATTGCAGTTCCTAAACAATCTGCTCCGGTATCGCCACCGCCTAAAATAATGACAGATTTTCCTTTAGCGCTAATTTCAGGCTCACTCGATAACTCTCCTAGCGCCTGCTTATTTCCCCACGGTAGGTACTCCATCGCTTGATATACACCCTTGAGATCTCGACCTGGAATATCTAGCTCTCTCCAAGAAGTTGCTCCCGTAGAGATAACAACCGCGTCATATTTAGATTTTAATTGTGTGACAGTGAGATCTCGACCCACTTCAATATTTGTCTTAAATCGAGTTCCCTCTCGCTCCATCTGTGCAAGACGGCGATCTAAAATAGATTTCTCCATCTTAAATTCTGGAATGCCATAGCGTAGAAGGCCACCAATTTTTGGCGCTCGTTCATAGACAACAACAGTATGACCAGCTCTTGTTAACTGCTGAGCAGCTGCGAGCCCTGCTGGGCCACTTCCAATAACTGCGATAACTTTTCCGCTCATTCGATCAGGTGGTAGTGGGATAACTTTTCCGGCTTCAAATGCCTCTTCAATAATTCGAAGTTCAATCTGCTTAATCGTTACTGGATCATCGTTAATGCCCAGAACACAAGAAGTTTCACAGGGTGCCGGGCAGAGCCTGCCGGTAAATTCAGGAAAATTGTTTGTAGCATGAAGACGCGCACTCGCCTCTTCCTTCTCATTTCGCCAGATCAGATCATTCCACTCTGGAATGAGATTGCCGAGCGGGCACCCTTGATGACAGAAAGGGATTCCGCAATCCATACACCGGCTAGCCTGTTTTTGAAGTCGAGAGAAATCTTGGTTCTCATAGACTTCAGACCAATCAAGAATTCGCACATCAACCGGACGTCGATTTGGTAGCTCTCGGGCAGTAGTGAGAAAACCTTTTGGATCAGCCATTACTTGCTCCCATCACTGCTTCATCAACATTGAGACCTTCTCGCTCTGCCCGCTCAATGGCAGCCAAAACCCGAGCAAAATCCCTCGGCATGATAAGTGAGAAACGATCTTTTGCCTCACCCCAATTATTAAGCAATTCTTGCGCAACCTGGGAGCCAGTCTCAACATGAAAACGAGAGATATTTTGCATAAGCGTTAACTCCTCTTCTTGCGGAAGGGCTAGAAGATCTACCATCTCGCCATTAATTTTTGAGCGATCTGCATCGAGTAAAAAGGCGCGACCGCCTGACATCCCTGCCGCAAAATTTCGACCAATCTCTCCTAAGACTATGACAGTGCCACCAGTCATATATTCACATCCATGATCGCCAAGGCCTTCACTGATCGCAACAGCACCTGAATTTCGGACACAAAATCGCTCTCCTACCAGACCTCGCACAAAAATTTCTCCTGAAGTCGCGCCATAACCAATAACGTTTCCAGCGATAACGTTCTCGTGCGAGTTAAAGAGCGCCTTTTCATCCTGTCGAATGATAATTCGTCCTCCAGAAAGTCCTTTACCCACATAATCATTGGCATCTCCATAGAGACGTAGCGTTAACCCCTTGGGAATAAACGCGCCAAAGGACTGCCCTGCAGAACCATGGAATGTAATATCAATTAAATCATCTGGAAGTTTAGTTTTTGCTCGTTTTGTTATTTCAGATCCAAGCATGGTTCCAACTGTTCTATTTCCATTATGGATTTTGATAGAAAGTCGGGTTGGTTTGGATTCTAGATAAGAATTGCCAACGAGTGCGATTAATTCATTATCCAATGCTTTATCGAGCCCATGATCTTGCGCCACGCTCTGCTTTCGAGGAGATTTAGGATCAACTGGTGGGAAAGAGAGTACTTTAGAAAGATCAAGACCACTCGCCTTCCAATGCTCAATAGCGCCACGAGTATCGAGTACTTCAACAGCGCCTATCGCCTCATCTAATGAAGCAAATCCTAAGGAAGCTAAAATTTCCCGAACCTCTTCAGCGATATATTGAAAGAATGTTTCGACAAACTCAGGCTCTCCAGTAAATTTCTTTCGAAGTTCTGGGTTCTGTGTTGCTACTCCGACTGGGCAGGTATCTAAGTGACAGACTCGCATCATCACACATCCTGAAACGACAAGTGGCGCTGTTGCAAAACCAAATTCTTCTGCACCTAAAAGCGCTGCGATAATCACATCACGGCCAGTCTTCATCTGGCCATCTGCCTGAACAACTATTCGATCACGTAATCCATTGAGAATGAGCGTCTGTTGGGTTTCGGCAAGTCCCAACTCCCACGGTGCGCCAGCATGCTTCAACGAAGTTAACGGCGAGGCCCCGGTTCCGCCATCATGGCCAGAGATCAGAACAACATCGGCATGAGCTTTACTTACTCCAGCAGCAACGGTTCCAACGCCAACCTCAGCGACAAGTTTGACATGAATCCGGGCATCTTTATTGGCATTTTTTAAATCATGGATGAGTTGCGCAAGATCCTCTATCGAATAAATATCGTGATGAGGAGGAGGAGAAATTAAACCTACACCAGGGGTTGAATATCGAACTTTTGCAATCCATGGGTAAATTTTGTTTCCAGGAAGTTGTCCACCTTCACCCGGTTTTGCACCTTGTGCCATCTTTATCTGAATATCATCGCTATTAACAAGATACTCACTGGTGACGCCAAATCGTCCACTGGCAACCTGTTTAATTGCGGAGCGTTTGGAATCTCCATTGGCAAGTGGAGTAAAGCGCGTTGGATCTTCTCCGCCTTCTCCAGTATTTGATTTACCGCCGATTCGATTCATCGCGATTGCAAGAGTCTCATGGGCCTCCTGCGAAATTGATCCATAACTCATTGCTCCGGTAGAGAACCGTTTCACTATCTCGCTCACAGGTTCAACTTGATCAAGAGCAATTGCAGGGCGAAGCCCTTGCTTAAAAGAGAAGAGGCCGCGAAGGGTCATTAACTTTTTACTCTGATCATCAACTTTTGAGGTATATCGTTTAAAAATATCGTATCGCTTTGCTCGGGTGGAGTGTTGAAGTGTAAATACCGTCTCTGGGTCGAAAAGATGCGGCTCGCCCTCTCTTCGCCATTGATATTCACCACCAATAGGAAGTCGTTTGCTTCCTGGAATCTCACCACCTGGAGGATATGCCAGATGATGGCGAGCAATTGTTTCAGCCGCAACGACATCAATACCCACGCCACCTAATTTGGAGGTGCAACCGACAAAATACTTATCAATAAGTTGTTGTGAGAGGCCAAGCGCTTCAAAAACTTGCGCCCCGGTATAGGAGGCGATCGTTGAAATTCCCATCTTTGACATCACCTTTAAAACGCCTTTGCCAAGGGCTTTAATCAAATTTCGTACAGCCTTTTCAGGGGAAATACCGGTGATCACTCCTTGCAAAACTAAATCTTCCACGCTCTCCATCGCAAGATATGGATTTACTGCAGCAGCGCCAAATCCAATGAGAAGGGCAACATGGTGAACCTCTCGCACCTCTCCAGTCTCAACAATGAGCCCGACTTTGGTCCGTGTTTTTTCTCGGATTAAATGATGGTGCACTGCAGCTGTTAAGAGCAGAGAGGGAATCGGAGCGTTCTCGCCATCTCCATCTCGATCAGAGAGGACGATAATTCTTGCACCCGCTTTAATGGCAGCAGAAACTTCCAGACAAATCTCTTCTAGCCGCGCCTCTAGCCCACTTCCCCCACTTGAGCTATTAAATAAACCTCGGACAACATGGGTCATAAATCCGGATTGATCACCATCTGCATTGACATGAATTATTTTCGCTAATTCATCATTATCAATCACAGGAAATGCTAGGGAAATCTGTTTACAAGAATTAGCTCCCGGCGAGAGAAGATTGCCCTCAGGGCCCACCGAGCCACCAAGTGATGTCACCAACTCTTCTCGAATAGCATCAAGTGGAGGATTTGTTACCTGAGCAAAAAGTTGTGAGAAATAATCAAAGAGCGCCCTAGGTTTTTCAGAGAGGGCTGCGATAGGAGTATCGGTCCCCATAGATCCCAGCGGTTCTCCCCCACTCTTTGCCATTGGAGCAAGAATCAGGCGGAGCTCTTCTTCGGTATATCCAAATGCTCTCTGCCTTCTAAGAACAGATGAGTGAGGATAAAAAATATGTTCGCGAGCTGGAAGATCGGTGAGGCGAACAATTCCCTCCGCTAACCATTTGCCGTAGGGAGCGCTATTGGCTAGTGATTCTTTGATCTCTCCATCTTCAATAATTCTTCCCTCTTGAATATCAACAAGAAACATTTTTCCCGGTTGAAGTCTGCCTTTACGGATGACTTTTTCAGGGGCGATATCTAAAACACCTACTTCACTTGCCAGAACAACTAAACCATCTGAAGTTACCCAGAAACGAGATGGTCTCAAACCGTTTCTATCTAAAACTGCACCTACTTGATTTCCATCAGTAAAAGTGACACATGCCGGACCATCCCACGGCTCCATAAGTGCGGCATGAAATTCATAAAATTCCCGTTGTTTTTTACTCATGGTGGCATGGTTCTCCCAAGCCTCTGGAATCATCATAAGGATGGCATGAGGAAGCGAGCGCCCACCAAGATAGAGAAGTTCCAATACCTCATCAAATGATGCAGAGTCTGAACCTTCTGGGTTGATAATGGGAAAAAGTCGGGAGATATCTCCTGGGATGAGATCGCTATCTAAAAGCGCCTCACGAGCTGACATCCAATTACGATTTCCCCGAACTGTATTGATCTCGCCATTATGGGCAATGTAACGATAAGGGTGGGCCAGCGGCCATGAGGGGAATGTATTTGTTGAGAAACGGGAGTGAACTAAAGCAAGCGATGACTCAGCCCGTGGATCACTGAGATCTGGAAAAAAATCTTCCAATTGACCGGTAGTTAACATTCCTTTGTAAACAATGGTTCTAGAAGAAAGTGATGGAAAATAGATGGCGAAGAGATGTTCCGCTCTCTTCCTAAAACAGAAAGCGAGCCGCTCTAATTCAATTCCAGCAGCTCCACCTTTAGCAGCAATAAAAATCTGTCGAAAACGTGGCATCGTTGAGAGAGCAGTCTTTCCCAGCGAAGATGAATTTGTTGGCAGATCACGCCAGCCTAAAATTTCTAAACCTTCTGCACTGGCAATATCTTCTAGCTCTTTGTACTGAGTGAATTCCTCTGCAATAAATGCAATCCCTGTGGCGTACCGCCCGCTCTCAGGAAGTGGGAAGGTAGTTACCTCTTGATAAAGTCGATCAGGGATTTGAATCAAGATACCTGCGCCATCGCCACTATTTACCTCAGCGCCAGATGCTCCCCGATGCTCTAGATTTCGAAGCGCAGTTAAACCCTCTTTGACAACTTGATGAGTAGGAAGTTTGTTGAGTGTCGCAACCATTGCCAAACCACATGCATCGCGTTCAAAAGCAGGGTCATAGAGACCGCTAGCTGGCGGAAGGGAGAGCGGAAAAGCCACGTGAGACCACCTTTAAAAAACCTTATGAAGATGAGTAAAAAGGATGGGACAACGCTGGCCCTTAGGCTCAAAGGTTACCTCTGGGCTAGCGCAATCTCAAACTGATTTTAAGCTGATTTTTAAATGGGATCTTTAAATTCCCGAGATATGAAAGAGTTGCCCGACACCTGCCGTAATAGCCATTCCTAAAGCTCCACCCATAACTACTCGAAGCACTGCGCGAGGAATCGATGAACCCGCAGTTCTGCCGCTAAAAATTCCCGCAATGATAAGGCCAACTAAAGTGACAGAGACAATGGTGAAAGCCTTCCCGGTGAGGGTAGGGACAAAAGCGCCAACGAGTGGAATCACTCCACCGAGGGTGAAGGCTAACCCAGAGGCCAGAGCCGCCTGTAAAGGTCGCGCCCGCGTTAAATCAAATTGTCCTAACTCATCTCGAAGGTGGGCGCGGAGCGGATCTGTGGCATGTAGTTGGCTAGCAACTTCACTCGCTAATTTTCGCGTCAGTCCACGGTCGATATAGATCTGAGTCAGCTCTTCCAATTCACCATCAGGATCATCAGCCAGATGTTGCGTCTCTAAAGCACGATCAGCATCCTCAATATCATTTTGAGATCTCACCGATACATATTCGCCAACTGCCATCGACATCGCTCCAGCTGCAATACCGGCAAGCCCTACCGTCAACACAAAGTCATTTGCTCCAGCTGCTGTAATACCAATCATGAGAGAAGAGATGGAGACCAATCCATCATTGGCGCCAAGAACTGATGCTCGTAACCATCCAGCGCGATGGGTTCGATGATCTTTATTGCGTTCCCAAACATCTTCTATCGGCATTAAAGCCACCTGCTCTCTTATCTAACGTACTCCAGATCCGTACTCTAGATCCTTACTCTAGATCCCGACTCTGGGTCTGGGAGTCTGATCGCTTTGCCAGTCTAATGTAAGCCAGCAGGGCAAGTGCCAGAACAGCAAGTGATGTCCAGGTATTTAAACGAAAGCCGAGAAAAAGTAGAGCAGAATCAATTCTTAGCTGCTCTATAAAGAGTCGACCGAGACAGTACCCAGCCACATAGAGCGCAAATATTCTGCCCGGCACAGCTGATAATTTTTGAGTCAGCGCAATCAATATCAGAGCGAGCGCCAGAGACCAGATCGCTTCATAGAGAAAAGTGGGATGAAAAGTTTCAAATTGGCTATAACCGAAAGGGCGATTTCTTGGCGAAATTTCAAGGGCCCAGGGAAGCGTTGTCGGTTTTCCAAATAACTCTTGGTTAAACCAATTTCCAAATCTGCCGACCACTTGAGCCAGAAGAATTCCTGGCGCTAGCGCATCTGCAAATTGGGCAAAGCTAAGCGGAAGGTTCAACTTCTCCTTATATCGATTGAAGGCAAGCCACGCTCCAAAAAATCCCAATGAGATTGCGCCCCAGATCCCAAGACCGCCCTCCCAGATATAAAGCGCAGAGAGCAGATCACCATTAGCGCCAAAATACGGATCTGGGGTTGAGATAACGTGATAAACCCTGCCACCAATCACCCCAAAGGGGATTGCAAGAAGTGCCACATCACTGACAAGAGTTGGAGGAGCGCCTACTTTCTGCGCTCGACGGCTTCCTAGAAAGACCGCAATGATTACGCCAAGAACAATTGAAAGTGCGTAATAACGGATAGCGAGCGGTCCAATATCTAAAAATGGGCTAGTTGGCGAAGGTATTGCCAGATACATCATTTTTTATCATTATCCGCGAGCTGCATCAACTGCTGATTGGAATTCGGCTCGGTCGAAGGTAGGGATTGTTCGATTCCAGACTTTCCCATTGATGAAGACAGTTGGAGTGCCATCAACGCCATTCATCGCCATCGAATCTGCAACTTCTGCTACAAGATCTCGTTTAGCATCTTGACGTACACAGGTGGCAAATGATTCAGAGGTAATTCCTATCTTATTTCCAATCTTAATTAAATTATCAGGGCTCCAAAATCCTGCGTTCTCTACTGGAGATTGGACGAGATAGAGCGCCTTATGGAAATCAAGAAAGTAGCCTTCCTCAGCTGCGCAGTAGGCGGCATTTGCGGCTCTTCGCGATTCTGGGCCAAGAAATGATGCGGTATGGAAAGCAACTTCAGCGCTGCCGCTACGGACCAGATCTTCAATATAGCTACCAAGGCCAACTTCAAATTGTTGACAGATTGGGCATTGGAAATCTTCCCAGATATTTATTTTTAGCCCTGCTCCTTGATTAAAGACAATCGCTTTATCATCGCTATCAGAGATGATGCTTTCAATTGGAGCTGAAACTTTTAAGCCATCGAGCGCTGAAAAGTCTTCGGTCTTCTGATTATCTGAGGAGAAGAGGGTTACTACCGCACCGGTGATGAGGACAAGTCCCACCATGCTAATTACGATCCAGCGAGTAACTTTATCGCCTTCATCTTTTTTAACGATAGCTCTTTTTTGATTTTCGCGAGGGCTCTTAGGCATGGCGTAAGTATAGGCAAGAGTTGGATTTCCAGGTAAATTTAAAAGATTTTTTCAAAGAAGCAAGTGGGCTCACCTGTGTGACAGGCAGCACCCACCTGCTCCACCTGGTAAAGAATTGCATCCCCATCGCAATCGAAAGTGATAGAGCGAACGCGCTGAGTATGGCCTGAGCTTGCGCCCTTCTCCCATAGCTCACTTCGACTACGGCTGAAATAGGTTGCCTTGCCGCTCTCTAGAGTGGTCAAAAGCGCTGCTCGATTTACATAGGCAAGCATCAAGACATCTTTTGATTCAATATCTTGAGCGATACAGGGAAGGAGTAAATTTTCATCTGGAAATAGCTCCACAATTCGATTGATTAGATCCGGATTCTGAATCATAAACCAGCCCCCCTCACAGTAAAGCCATCGCTTTTCAACTGATTTTTTACCTCGCTAATAGTAAAAATAGCAAAGTGAAAAACGCTCGCTGCCAATACTGCATCTGCACCAGCAGCCAGTGCTGAGCTAAAGTCTGAGATCTTTCCCGCGCCACCGCTTGCTATCAACGGTACCGAAGTTATTGGACGAAGTGATCTAATCATCTCTTCGTCATATCCCTCCTTGGTTCCATCTGCATCAACAGAATTGAGAAGGATTTCACCTACGCCCCGATCTAAAGCTTCTTTGATCCAACTTTTCGCATCTCTATCATCTCCACGCGAGCCACCATGGGTAGTGACCTGAAAATTACTCTTAAACTGATCATTCCGGCGAGCATCAACGGAGAGAACAAGTACTTGAGACCCAAAAGTTCTGGCTATTTCATCGATCAGTTCAGGTCTTTGAAGAGCTGCGGTATTGACCGAAACTTTATCTGCACCTGCTCGAAGTAGCTCATCAACATCAGCTATCGATCTAATCCCGCCACCGACGGTTAAGGGGATGAAAACTTCCTCTGCGGTTGCCCTAACAATATCTATCGTTGTTTTACGTTCATCAACGCTTGCGGAAATATCGAGAAAAGTTAGCTCATCTGCGCCTTGAGCATCATATAAAGCCGCTAACTCAACTGGGTCGCCAGCATCAATTAAGCCAGAGAAGTTGACACCTTTTACAACCCGGCCATCTTTGACATCAAGGCATGGGATGACTCGAACCGCTAAAGATTCAATGAGAGCTGAAGCGGCAGTTGAATCCATTTCTTAAATTCTCTCTGCAACTTCGATAGCTTCTGAAACAGTAAATGCGCCTTCATATAGCGCTTTACCTACAATAACGCCCTCGACTCCAGCTTGTACCATCGATCGTATCGCAGCAATATCTTCAAGAGTTCCTATACCTCCCGATGCAATAATTCGCGCATCAGTTGCCTTAGTGATTTCGGTAAGTAGTTTTAGATTTGGACCGGCTAGAGTTCCATCTTTAGAAATATCCGTGATGACATAACGGGAACATCCTGCTTTATTAAAACGGAGGAGAATCTCATCTATTCCTCCCCCGGTCTTGGTCCATCCCCTGACAGCAACTTTCCCTTCCTTTAAATCAAGACCGATGACAATTTTTTCACCGAAGCGATCAATCATCTCTTCAGACCACTCAGGATTTTCGATTGCTGCAGTCCCCAAAATAACCCGATGGGCACCAGTGGCTAAAGCCCTCTCCAAAGAAGGGGTATCTCGAATCCCTCCTGAAACTTCTACGGAAATATCTACATTTTGTAAAATAGCCTCAACAATATCTCGGTTCGAACCAGTGCCAAATGCAGCATCAAGATCGACCACGTGGAGCCATCTAGCGCCAGTTCTTTCAAAATCATAAGCCTGTTCAACTGGATCGCCATAAATACTCTCTTGCTCTATTTTGCCTTGATGAAGTCGGACCGCTTTGCCATTTTTTATATCAATAGCGGGAATGACTATGAGAGGTGGATTGACGCTCATCTTGGCGACTCCTTACAGCTAGTAACCCAATTATCTAATAATTTAAGACCTGCATTACCGCTTTTCTCTGGATGAAATTGAGTGGCGCTTAGAGAGCCATATTCAATAGCTGCGATAAATGGTCCTCCATAGCTTGCCATAGTGGTGACAATTTTTGGCTCACGCTTGAGATCTTCTGAAAGAAATTCTTTGGCAGCATATGAATGCACAAAGTAAAAACGTTGATCTGAGATTCCTGCAAACAACTTGGATTGAGGATCAACAGAGAGAGTATCCCATCCCATGTGAGGTGTTATTGGAGCTTGTAGACGCTTGATAGAACTTTTAAAAATTCCAACGCCTGCTACGCCAGGACTTTCCTCGCTCTCAGAAAAAAGAATCTGCATACCAACGCAGATACCGAGAGTCTTTCTCTCTTCAGCCATTCGAAGTTTTATCAATTCATCGCCGCGTTTTTCCAAGAGACCAGTGAGGCATTGACCAAAAGCGCCTACTCCAGGGATGAGAAGACCATCGGCGCTGAGACAAAAATCAAAGTTCGAACTTACTTTCACTTCAACGCCAGAGCGGGCAATTGCTCGCTCTGCAGATCTTAAATTTCCAGATCCATAATCCAGAATCGCTATCAAAGAACTCCTTTAGTGGAAGGGATCCCACTTACACGAGCATCGATCTCGACTGCAGAGCGAAGCGCCCGAGCAACTGCTTTAAATTGTGCCTCAAATACGTGGTGGGCATTTCTTCCTTCAAGTACGCGAATATGGAGAGTGATTCTTGCCTCGGCAACAATTGACTCCCAAATATGTCTACCCAAAGTGGTGTCAAATGTTCCAATTAATTCAACGATCTCAGGTTGTCGATGAACTAGATATGGCCTTCCAGAGAGATCTACAGCGGCTTGAACAATTACCTCATCTAAAGGAACCATGGCATCTCCGAAGCGACGAATTCCACTTTTATCTCCTAGGGCAGTTCGCAGAGCCTCACCAAAGGCCAATGAGGTATCTTCAACAGTATGATGAGAATCAACATCAACATCACCGAGAGTTTTAACAGTGAGATCAAATCCACCGTGCTTTCCTAATTGCGAGAGCATATGGTCAAAAAACGGAACACCAGTATCAACGCTGATTTCACCAGTTCCATCAAGGATGAGATCTACAGAAACTGATGACTCTTTTGTCGTTCTTTCAATTTTCGCTCTACGCATTACGCTCTCCTCAATGAGATCAAAAATTTCGGACCAACTCGGCTAAACCAGAGCGCTAGATTACTACGGGTGAAGAATTTCTCTAAGAGAATTGATAAAAAGTTGATTCTCACTCTCTCGACCAATTGTTACCCGTAAATAATCCTCGATCCCCACATCTCTGATCAAGACTCCTTGATCCAATAGATCCTGCCAGAGAACTGGCGCGCTGATAGCAAACTTTGAAAATCCACCAAATAGAATGAAATTAGCATCGCTAGGAATTACCTCAAGACCTAAGGAAATTAATTCTGAAGCAACTAGATCGCGAGAAACCTTAATTCGCTCAATATCGGCAAGAAGATCATCGCTATGTTTGAGCGCAGCCAATCCTGCTGCCTGAGTCAATGAACTTAAATGGTACGGAAGGCGCACAAGCTGAAGAGCTTTGATTGTTTCATCTCTGGCAACGGCATAGCCAATTCTTGCCCCGGCAAAAGCAAAAGCTTTACTCATGGTTCGAACCACAATAAGAGATGGGCTATCAGCTAAGAGAGAGATGGCGCTCAGCTCCCGAGAAAATTCACCATAGGCCTCATCAATAACAACCATTCCTCCATAGGAAGCAGTCTTTTCAACAATTTTCTTAAGAGATAAAAAATTCACCGATCTTCCTGTTGGATTATTCGGAGTAGTAAGGAAAAAGAGATGAGGTTTGTTTCTCTCAATCTCCTTTAATATTTCATCGAGGTCAATCTCAAAATTTGAGGGCATTTTAATGGCTCTGAAATTTGCTCCAATGGTCTGAGCGATTAAGGGGTGCATTGAGTAGGAGGGGCTCAAACCCATTATTGAGCTACCAAGTGCCATCATAATCGTCTGCAGAACTTCATTACTTCCATTAGCTGGCCAGATATTTTCCCAAGTAATGTCAATACCTACTGGCTTTACCACTTTATTGATGTAAATAGCTAAAGCACGGCGAAGTTCAATAACTTCACGATCTGGATATCTATTTAAATTTTCTAGCTCTGTAGAGATCTCTCTTTCAATAGAGCGCTGAATTGCTTCAGAGATCGAGAATGGATTCTCATTTGTATTGAGCTTTGAGCGAGCTGCTACTTGAGGCGCCCCATAAGGTTTTAGCCCCGATAAATCCTTACGGAGCGGTAACCAACTTGGCCACTGGCTTTCAGATTGGCTACTCATTATTTTCAAATCTAGCAATTACTGCTTGGCCATGGGCAGGGAGATCTTCAGCGTTGGCTAAGGAAACGACAGTGGAAGCAATATCTTGCAGAGCTTCTTTCGAATATTCAATGAAATGAAGGCCCCGGAGAAATGTCTGTACAGATAATCCACTTGAATGGCAGGCACAGCCCCCCGTTGGAAGAACATGGTTGGAGCCAGCGGAATAATCTCCCAACGAAACTGGCGAATAGTTACCGATAAATACCGCGCCGGCATTACGGATTTTCTTCGCCCATTCTCTTGAATTCTCAAGATGCAACTCTAAATGTTCAGCAGCATATGCATTAACAAGTTCAATTCCTTCATCAATAGAAGAGACGAGAACGATCGCTGACTGCACTCCAGAAAGAGCCTCAGTAATTCTTGTTTTATGTTTTGTGAGAGCAACTTGGCGGATCAAAGCTTTCTCAACCTGGTCAGCAAGTTCAGCTGAATTGGTAATTAAAACCGCTGCTGCAACCACATCATGTTCTGCCTGACTAATGAGATCTACTGCGATGAATTGAGGGTCTGCCATCTCATCGGCGACTATTGCGATCTCTGTTGGACCAGCCTCTGAATCAATTCCAATCAGACCTCGCAGCGCCCGCTTTGCTGCGGCAACATAAATATTTCCTGGCCCAGTTACCAAATCGCAGGGATGAAGAATTAACTCCCCTTTATTATCTCGAACTCCATAAGCTGCTGCCGCAATTGCTGTAGCGCCACCCAATGCATAAATCTCATCAATTCCTAAAATTGCAGCTGCGGCCAAAATTGTGGGGTGCGGCCATCCATCATTATCGGCTTGAGGCGGCGAGAAGAGCGCAATACTTTTTACGCCAGCAATCTGTGCAGGAATCACATTCATCATCACAGAACTTGGGTAGACCGCTCGCCCACCCGGTACATATAGCCCAACTCGATCAACTGGGATCCATCGTTCAGTAACGCTGCCCCCAGGCACAACATCAACTACGCCCTCTTCGCGTCTCTGGTTCTCATGAACTTTTCGAATTCTCTTTATTGACTCTTCCAAAGCCGATTTCACTTCTGGGTTTAAATTGCTCAACGCTTTATCGATCTGAGCACGCGGAGTTCTAATCGATGCTGATCTAACCGAATCAAATTCTTCAGATAAATCTAATAAAACTTCCTCATTACCATTTTTTACTCTCTCAATAATTTTCATTACCGAGGGCATAACTGATTCGATGGAAAGGCCCGCTCTTGGAATTAGGGCTTGATAATCGCGCTTAGAAAGATTTCCAGCAGCAAGCTCGCCTCGAAGATCAATCCGCCGAATCATGGCTACAGTCTAATTTAAAAGAGAATGCAATCAGGACCTAAAAGTGCCTTGAGATCTGCGCTAAGGCTTGGAGTTGCGCTCACTTTCAAGGCTTCATCAATTTTCAAGGTTGTTGTTGAAGAATTCTGTGACCCACCAAGGAGTTGGAGATGAACTTCTCGAGCCCCGGGATGTGCTCTAAGAATTTCCTTCATCCGCTCGACAAGAGTCGGAGTACAACGTGCGCTCTCAAGACGGATCGTGAATGGTCCAGAAGGGCTTTGATTGATATTTGGGAGAGAGAGATCAAGGGCCATAAATCGGATCGACTCTTCGCGCTTATCTACCTTTCCTTTAACAACAACAATCCGATCTTCAACAAGATTGTGAGCGTGCTGGGTGTATGTTTTTGCAAAGAAGAGCGCTTCAACAGCTCCATCAAGATCTTCAATCGTGGCAATAGCCCATGCATTACCTTGTCGTGAAATTTTTCTCTGGACCGAAGTTACCAACCCAGCGACGACAACAACTTGATCATGGCTCACGCTCTCATCGGTTAGACCGCTAATTGAGGTGTCGGTCACCTGCCGGAGAAGATGTTCTACCCCAAGCAGTGGATGATCAGATACGTAAAGTCCAAGCATCTCCCGCTCATAACTAAGCAAGAGCGCCTTCTCCCACTCAGTCTCAGGAATTGCTATTTCAAGTGATCGATGAGAGATCGTATCTTCCTGGCTGCTGCCAAAAAGATCATACTGACCTAACGCTTCTGCACGTTTAGCTTCCATAACAGAATCAAGCGCCTCTAGATAAATAGCAAAGAGACCCCTTCGGGTTGCTCCCAGGGAATCAAAAGCCCCAGCTTTGATAAGAGATTCAATCGTCTTCTTATTGCAGACTTGAACATCAACTTTTGCAAGGAAATCAGAGAAAGAGGAGTAATTTCCTTGCTCCTCGCGGTTGCGCCTAATTGATGCAACAACGTTCTCACCAACATTACGAATTGCCGTAAGACCAAATCGAATATCTTTACCTTTAGGCGAATAATCTGCATCTGAAAAATTCACATCAGGTGGCAAAACTTTGATTCCCATCCTTCGACACTCATTAAGATAGAGAGCGCTCTTATCCTTATCATCGCGAACACTTGTTAAAAGGGCTGCCATATATTCAGTTGGAAAATTGGCCTTCAAATAACCGGTCCAGTATGAAACAACACCATAGCCTGCGCTATGGGCTCGATTAAATGCATAATCCGAAAATGGAATAAGTGTCTTCCATAATTCCTCAATAGCGCCAACCCCAAAGCCCTTTTCGCGCATCCCTGATTCAAAATGGACATACTCTTTATCGAGAATATCTTTATTCTTCTTACCCATAGCTTTTCTTAAAAGATCTGCACGACCGAGAGAAAACCCTGCAACTTTCTGAGCAATGGCCATCACCTGTTCTTGGTAAACAATTAGACCGTAGGTATCTTCTAAAATCTCTGCCAAAGGTTCTGAGAGTTCAGGGTGAATAGGTTGCACTTTCTTTCTTTTATTTTTTCTATCTGCATAATCATTATGAGCATTGACGCCCATTGGCCCTGGGCGATAGAGGGCAATAACTGCTGAAATATCTTGAAATGAATCAGGCGCCATAGATTTAAGTAGCGCACGCATTGGCCCACCATCGAGTTGAAATACCCCTAGGGTTTCACCTCTAGCTAAAAGTTCATAAGTTTTCTTATCATCTAAATCTGTTGAATTAAGCGTAACTTTAATCCCTTGATTTCGCTCGATATTGGCTAGGCAATCATCAATAACAGATAGGTTGCGAAGTCCTAAGAAATCCATTTTAAGAAGGCCCGTAGCTTCACACGCTCCCATATCAAATTGGGTAATGATGGAACCATCTGACTCTCGTCTATGAATCGGAATCACATCGAGCAAAGGCTCTCTACTGAGAATAACTCCTGCTGCATGGACGCCCCACTGTCTTTTGAGCCCTTCCAGCCCTCGAGCAGTATCAATTACTTTTGCCGATTCAATATCGCTCTCATAAATTTGGCGAAGTTCACTTGCTTCGGAATAGCGCTCATCTTCCGGATCAAATACACCACTAAGAGAGATATCTTTACCCATAACAGATGGTGGTAGAGCTTTTGTTAACTTCTCACCGATTATGTAAGGCAGACCTAGAACCCTGGTGGCATCTTTTATCGCTTGTTTTGATTTAATAGTTCCATAGGTAATTATTTGAGCAACTCGATCTTCGCCATAGGTATCTGTTGCATAACGGATCATCTCTGCCCGACGACGCTCATCAAAATCTAAATCGATATCAGGCATCGAAATTCGCTCTGGATTGAGAAATCTTTCAAAGAGTAATCCGTGACGGATAGGGTCGAGGGCGGTAATTCCTAGCGCATAGGAAACGAGCGATCCCGCTGCAGAACCTCGCCCAGGCCCAACCCAGATACCTTCTTTATTAGCATGGGCGACTAGATCGGCAACGACAAGAAAGTAGCCAGGAAATCCCATTTTGCACATGACTTCAAGTTCGTAATCAAGGCGCTCCTGGTACTTTCTCACCACAGGAGTACCCATCTTTTCTTCCAAGCCTTGTTGCGCCAATTTCTTTAACCAAGAATCTTCGCTCTCACCATCTGGTACTGGAAACTTTGGAAGTAAATTTTCACCTTCCCGTAAGGTCACCTCACAACGTTCAGCAATAAGAAGCGTGTTATCGCACGCTTGCGGTAGCTCAGCAAAAAGCTGGCGCATCTGTGAGCTAGTTTTCAAGTAGAACTCATCATTATCAAATTTAAATCTCTTTGGATCAGCCAAAGTTGATCCTGATTGGACACAGAGCAACGCTTCGTGAGCTGGAGCATCTTTATTATGGGTGTAATGCAGATCATTAGTCGCTAAAAGCGGTAAATCTAGCTCTCTCCCTAATTTCAATAAATCTTCTCGCGAACGTCTCTCTATTTCAATTCCATGATCCATTAGCTCTAAATAGAAATTTTCTGCACCAAAAATATCTCGAAGTGTTGCAGCGCTATTGACCGCCTCTTTATAGGCACCCATCCGGATTCGAGTTTGAACCTCACCGCCGGGGCACCCGGTGGTAGCAATTAATCCCTGGCTATACCGCGAAAGAAGGTCGAGATCTATCCGAGGTTTATAGTAAAAACCCTCGAGAGAAGAGAGTGAGGCCAACCGATAAAGGTTAGCTAATCCGATGTTGTCTTTAGCCAAAATTGTCATATGAGTATATGCACCACCACCTGAGACATCATCTTCACCACCTCCTGCCCACTTCACTCGCTTCTTTTCAAAACGTGAACCAGGTGCAACATAGGCTTCAATACCGATAATTGGTTTTATTCCTTTTGATTTCATTGTCTTGTAAAAATCAAATGCACCAAAGAGATTCCCATGATCGGTCATCGCGATAGCTGGCATTTCAAGCCGGGCAGCTTCCTCAGCTAAATCATTTAAACGGGCAGCGCCATCTAGCATGGAATATTCAGTATGAACATGAAGATGAACGAAATTATCAGATCCAGCCTTCGGCGCTACGTTCTGATTCTTCATCTTTTTACTTACAACTCCTCGAGACTGGTTTTATCTGCTAAAAACTATCACCTACTACAACTAAATATCGGTGGGATCTGAGAGCGTATCTCTATCTCTGCCCTGCTTGTCTAAGTGACGCGATGGAATTTTCAAGATCTCTTGGATAAGTTGATCTGAAGTGAACTCGCTCACCAGAAGCTGGATGAGTAAAACTCAACTCCATGGCATGAAGCCAGGGGCGAGTTATGCCAAGGGTTCTGGCTAGAGAAGGATCTGCCCCATAGATGAGATCTCCGACCAGTGGATGTTTGAGAGCTGAAAAATGAACTCGGATTTGATGGGTTCTACCGGTCTCCAGCTCAATCCTCACCAGAGTCACAGCAGGGAAATATTCCAAAGATTTATAATGAGTAACGCTCGCTCGTCCCGCTGCTACCACTGCAAAGCGGTGATCTTCTTTAGGATGTCGATCAATCGGGGCATCGATAGTTCCGGTTTCAGGGTCGAGATGGCCTTGAGCTAACGCGTGGTAAACCTTCTCCACTTGGCGATCACGAAATTGATCTTTGAGATCTGAGTAAGCGCGAGAAGTTTTTGTTGCAACCATAAGTCCTGAAGTCCCCGCATCCAGGCGATGGACAATTCCTTTTCGCTCCTCTGGGCCACGATCAGCTAGCTGGATTCCCATGCGAAATAGCGCGTCGGTAACTGTCGGGCCGATCCAACCAGGACTTGGATGAACGGCATATCCGACCAACTTCTCGATAACAACAATCTCGTCATCTTGGTAAACGATAGGGAGC
Source organism: Actinomycetota bacterium (assembly GCA_027592195.1). Taxonomy (GTDB): domain Bacteria; phylum Actinomycetota; class Actinomycetes; order Nanopelagicales; family Nanopelagicaceae; genus SYAN01. The sequence goes on along the minus strand of JAQCKU010000009.1, from coordinate 4,509 downwards.
GGAGCCGATTCGATATCAACAATCTCCTCTTGGACGAAAAGTATCTCAACGCTTTCACCACCGAGAACTCGATCAGATTTTCCAAGAATCTTTCCAGTTTCTGCAAGAGAGACTTGAGCTTTGTCAAAAAAATGGGTCATAGAATTTCTAGAAATTCCCAATTCTTTTGCCAGAGCGCTATCGAAACGCTCCCCTGCAGCGCTAGCTGGCATGATGGCTCTACGGATCTCTTCTATCCCAAAATGATCGCTCAACTCTTTTCGCCTCCATCTTCATGACCAACTTCGCCACTATCTTGCCCATCACTCTGAGTTAAAATCTCATCGCGTCGAGTACCAAATGTTGGAAATGGCTCAATGTTGCGATAAATCAATACTGCGATCAGAACTCCTGAGGAAGTTATGGCGATATCTGCAATATTAAAGATTGGCCATTTGGGAAGTTGGATGAAATCGACAACGTGACCATGGAGAAATCCAGGCTCCCTAAATAACCGATCAGATAAATTGCCTAAAACTCCACCTAGCAAAATACCAAAAGCTAAGGACCAAGTGAAATCTGCTATTTTAAATGAGAAGACAAATAAACCGATTGAAACAATAACTGCAAAAATAGTTAGGAATATTGTGAAGTTTGAGCCAATATTGAAGGCGGCTCCGGGGTTTGTCGCGTAATTGAAGCGGAGAAAGGATCCGAGAATATTTATTGGTCCGCGGTCGGAGAGAAAGGCAACCGCCCACCACTTTGTAATCTGGTCTGCAAGAAGTAGAGCGAGGGCGAGGGAAAAAATGAGCGATCTTGCCTTGCTCAAATTTTTATCGATCAGCGCCGTTCCTCTTTTGCTTTACAACTCATACAGAGGGTAGCTCGGGGAAACACATGGAGTCGAGCTTTGCCAATCGGATTCTCACAATCTTCGCAACTGCCATAACTCTTATATGTAATTCTCTCCAGCGCTCTCTCGGTCTGTAAAACCATATCTCGAGCGTTATAAACTAAGGACATTTCGTGTTCGCGTTCAAAAGTTTTCGTCCCAGCATCTGCTGTGTCATCTCCAGCGCCAATTCCATCACCTTCGATAAGTTGATCCATCTCATTTTCAATATCTGCTAGCTCTTTCTTTAAACGGATCAATTCTTTTGAAAGTTCAGCGCGCATTGCTTTTAATTCAGCCGCGCTCCATTGCTCATCAGTTTCTGAAGTCGCTACTGGAATTGGTGCGCCTTTAATCGGCTTGAGCGCTGGACTCTTCTTTGAAGGAGCGCCTTTCAATGTGCCTTTCAATGTGCCTTTCAATGTGCCTTTCAATGCACCTTTCAATGCGCCATGCATCTGCTTTGATGGCGGGAGCATGAGAAGTTTCTTCTCTTCAACTACTACTTCATTCTCAGTTTCTGCCTCAGGTTTATAGACAGAGATCGTTGTGGCGCCCTTTGCTGTTGTGCTAGTGAGAGCAGTCTTTGCCTTTCCCTTAACAAGAATTGGCTTTGAGGCAGCAGAGGGTTTCTTTACCGCCTTGACCGCAACCTTGGCCGCAGCCTTGGCCGCAACTTTGGAGCCAGTTTTAGCTGGTTGCGCCTTTTTTGCAGGAACTTTCTTCGCACCTGAGGCCTTCCCAATTTTTTTCACTCTCTTGGAAGGGGCAGATTTAGCTTTTACTGGTTTTTTGGCTGATTTTTTCGCTGGTTTTTTTAGGGGCACATCGCAAAGGGTAATGGAGAACTCTCAATTCCTAGAATTGATAGGCTCCGCCAAATGAGCGAGCGCACCTATCATCAGCTCTCCCCGCAGATTGACCTGCCTGCGATGGAGCGAGAGATTTTGGCTTTCTGGGATAGGGAATCTATTTTTGAAAAAAGTTTAGCTTCTCGCCAATCAGCACTTCCTTGGACATTTTATGAAGGGCCTCCTACGGCTAATGGAATGCCAGGGACTCACCATATTGAGGCACGAGTTTTTAAAGATCTCTTTCCGCGCTTTCATACCATGAAGGGGCGTTACGTTCCTAGAAAGGCCGGTTGGGATTGCCACGGCTTACCGGTTGAGATTGCGGTAGAGAAAGAACTTGGATTTAGCGGCAAGGGCGATATTGAAAAATTTGGAATCGCAGCCTTCAATGATAAATGTCGTGAATCGGTACAGCGTCACGTTGGCGCCTTCACCGAGATGACAGAGCGGATGGGCTTCTGGGTCGATTTCGAAGAAGCTTATTGGACAATGTCTGGCGAATATGTAGAGAGCGTCTGGTGGTCGCTCAAGGAGATTTGGAAAAAAGGTCTACTTGTTCAAGATCATCGAGTGGCGCCTTACTGCCCACGTTGCGGAACCGGGCTATCTGATCATGAATTGGCCCAAGGTTATGAAACAGTCACAGATCCTTCTGTCTATATCCGCTTTCCTGCCACTTCAGGAGAGTTACAAGAACTCAATGCAAGCTTTCTTGTCTGGACCACAACACCTTGGACCTTGGTCTCCAACACCGCAATTGCCGTCAATCCTGCCGTTACTTATCTGGTAGTCGAACGGGCAGAAGATGGTGAAGTACTTGTCATCGCTGAAGCCTTAGCTCCACTCCTTGGTGAATTTACTGAGCTTCGAAGAATGCAAGGAAGCGAACTAGAGCGAATCAGTTACTCTCCGCCATTTCAATTAGTTGATATTCCCGGAGCACATTACATAGTTTTAGCAGAGTATGTGACAACAGAAGATGGAACCGGACTTGTTCATCAATCACCTGCTTTTGGAGCAGATGATCTCTTGGTCTGCCGTCGATATGGGCTTCCTGTTGTTAATCCGGTGAGAGCCGATGGGACCTTTCATGAAGATCTTTCATTAATTGGTGGCCAATTTTTCAAAGATGCTGATAAGGCGCTCGTTAAAGATCTTAAGAAACGAGGACTTCTATTTAAGCATCTGCCATACCAGCACTCCTACCCTCACTGCTGGCGATGCCACACCCCGCTTATTTATTATGCGCAACCTTCTTGGTATATCCGAACCACCACTATAAAAGATGCCTTAATGCGAGAAAATGCCAAGACAGATTGGCATCCCGAGACCATCAAAAATGGTCGTTACGGCGATTGGCTTGAGAACAACATTGACTGGGCTCTTTCTCGAAACAGATATTGGGGTACCCCGCTACCCATTTGGCGATGCGAAAATGAAGAAAACCAACATGAGATCTGTATTGGCTCTCTCCGTGAATTGAGCGAACTCACTGGAGAAGATTTAAGCGCTATCGATCCGCATCGCCCCTTTGTTGATGATATTTCCTTCCCTTGTTCTCAATGTGGAGCAAAAATGGAACGTATCCCAGAAGTCATTGATTGCTGGTACGACTCTGGTGCCATGCCTTTTGCTCAATTTGGTTATCCCCATAAACCAGGATCGAAAGAGGCCTTTGCTGCTGCCTACCCTGCAGATTTTATCTGTGAAGCAATAGATCAAACCCGGGGTTGGTTTTACACCTTGATGGCGATTGGAGTTTTAGTATTTGACCAATCTTCCTATAAGAGCGTTCTCTGTCTTGGCCATATCTTGGATAAAGATGGCAGAAAAATGAGCAAACATTTAGGGAATGTACTTGAACCGATGGCTCTGATGGAGAGACATAGTGCAGATGCGGTTCGATGGTTCATGCTTGCAGCTGGTTCTCCCTGGAGCGCAAGACGAGTTGGACACGATTCTCTCAATGAAGTTGTGAGAAAGACCCTTCTGACCTATTGGAATACAGTTACTTTTCAATCACTCTATGCAAACGCATCACAGTACTCGCCTAATAGCGAAATGGGATCACCCAAAACTGATCATCTGATGGATAAATGGATCATCAGCGAGCTTCACTTCCTTATCGCCGATGTTGATCGCGCGCTCACTCATTTTGATTCACAAGATGCAGGGAGCAAAATTGCTCATTTTGTTGATCAGCTCTCCAATTGGTATGTGCGAAGATCTCGTCGGCGTTTCTGGGATGGCGATCGCCAGGCACTTGCAACCCTGCATTACGCCTTAGAAAAACTGACGCTCCTTATGGCTCCTATGGTTCCCTTTATTACCGAGCATGTTTGGCAAAATTTTGTGCTACCGGTCAAAGAAGATAAATCAGCTTCAGTCCACCTTGAGGATTTCCCAATAAGTCAGAGCGATCTCATCGATCTACAGCTTTCCGCCCAGGTAGCCCTCACACGTCGACTCGTTGAATTAGGTCGAGCAGCTCGAGCAGAGTCTCAAGTAAAGATTCGACAACCGCTCTCAAGAGCCCTTATCTCAGCGCAGGGATGGAGCTCTTTACCGGTAGAGCTACAAGAACAGATCGCTGATGAATTAAATGTTCTCGTTCTAGATGATCTCTCCACCTCTGGAGATTTGGTAGATATATCCCTAAAAGCGAATTTTAGAAATCTAGGAGCGCGATTTGGTGGAAAAGTGCAAGCAGTAGCTAAAGCGATTGCTGAGCTAAACCCTGGAAAATTGGTGGAGCAAATTCGATCTCACGGTAGCTATCTT
>JAQCKU010000089.1 GCA_027592195.1 Actinomycetota bacterium | reverse complement strand
AGTTGATGAATATCGATGAGATTTTAGAAGACCTAAATCTTTCTTAGTAAATGAATAGATCGCCACCAAGATCAGCATAAAAAGAATGATGGGGCGAAATAGCTCTTTAGGAACTTTCGAGGCAAATAGCGCACCGGTAGCAGATCCGATAAAAGCAGGAATAGCCATAACAAGAGTAAATTTAAAATCTATCTTGATTCTCTTTAGATAGTTGATCGCCGCACTTGAAGTTCCAATAAAAGATGGCAACTTATTAGTGCCAAGAACTGTTGCTGGTGGCGTATTTCCAAGGCCTAAAAGTAGGGCAGGTAGCTGAATTAATCCGCCGCCACCTGAGATGGCATCAACAAATCCTGCAAAACCAGATGCTAGAGCAAGAAAGAAAAGTACCTCTAAAGAAATCTCCATCTAGTGAGCTTTACTGAGCAAGAATTTTTACCTCTGCCAGGGCGCTCTCTAAAGCCACTTCCCGCTTCTCTCCAGTTTTACGGAGGCGAACCTCAACATTTCCATTAGCAAGTGACTTTCCAAAGATTACTATGATCGGATTTCCAATCAACTCTGCATCTTTAAATTTGACTCCTGCACTTGCCTCTCGCCGATCATCAAAGATCACTGATATTCCAGCGGATTCAAGGGCTTCGGCAAATTCTTCACCTTTGATAAAAGGTTCATCTTCTCGTCCAGTAGCAACGATATGAACTTTTGCTGGTGCAATCTCCATAGGCCAGCAAAGTCCCAGCTCATCATGGCTCTGCTCAGCAATCGCTGCAACTGCTCGCGATACCCCAATGCCATAAGAGCCCATTGTCACTACCTGTGACTTTCCATCTTTATCAAGAACCGTTAGATCTAAAGCTTGGGCATACTTTCGACCTAATTGAAATATATGGCCAATCTCAATGGCTCGATCAATGATCACTGGATGGGAACATTCTGGACAGAGATCTCCTGCTTTCACTTCAGCAGCCTCGATAAAGGCATCAACATGAAAATCTCGTCCATGGGTAACAAACCGGGCATGGGTATTTAATTTATTGGCACCTGTAATCCAATCTGAACCAATGACAACTCTTGGATCTGCATAAAGTTTTAGCCCAAATTTCTTAGCATCTTGTGGTCCAACATAACCTTTAACCAACTCACTACGTTTGGCAAAATCAGCATCATCAAATAATCGGAGTTCTTTTACCCCTGGAAGATTTGCTGCAACTCGCTTTAAATCCACCTCGCGATCACCAGGAACAAGTATTGAGATCGCTTCGCCATCGGCAAAGAGAAGGACATTTTTTAAGGTATCTGATCCTTGATAGTTGCCATCAAATTTTTCATTCATAACAGCAACAAGGCTCTCAATAGTTGGAGTATTTGGCGTATCTAGCTCTTCAATAGGTGGAATCGTCGCTATTGAAGTGGTAGCAGCTTCCACCTTAGTTTTCATCGCTTCAACATTGGCGGCATAGCCACACTTTTCGCAGAGGAGATAGGTATCTTCTCCGGTTGGTGATGGGGCTAAAAATTCTTCTGAGCGCGATCCGCCCATCGCTCCGGAGATCGCCGAGACAATATTGAAGGTCAGGCCGAGTCGATTAAAAGTCTTTATATAGGCCTCGCGGTGGCGCTCATATGATTTAGCTAAGCCCTCATCATCAAGGTCAAATGAGTAAGAATCCTTCATCGTAAATTCGCGACCTCGAATAATTCCACTACGTGGCCGAGTTTCATCACGGAATTTTGTCTGAATCTGATAAATCACAAGTGGCAAATCTTTATACGATGAATATTCACCTTTAACCATCAGTGTAAACATCTCCTCATGAGTTGGACCTAAAAGGTAATCACTCTCTCTTCTATCTTTTAATCGAAAGAGATCTGGACCGTATTCGCTCCAACGATTGGTTGCCTCATATGGCTCTTTTGGTAGTAGCGATGGAAAATGGACCTCTTGAAATCCTGCTTTATCCATCTCTTCTCGGATAATTCGCTCCACATTTCTAAAAGTTATATAACCAAGTGGGAGCCAGGAATAGATACCTGCTGCAATTCGACGGACATAACCTGCCCGAACTAGAAGTTTATGGCTGGCAACTTCAGCATCTGCTGGATCATCACGGAGAGTGCGGAGAAAAAGCGTCGACATTCGAAGCATAAGGACTACTTAACTGAAACTGAAGGTTGACCAGATTCAACACCTGCAGCTTCCATCTCATCTGCAAGGCGCATCGCTTCTTCAATCAGCGTCTCTACAATCTGCGCTTCCGGCACAGTTTTAATAACTACGCCTTTCACAAAGATCTGACCTTTGCCATTTCCTGAGGCAACACCTAAATCAGCCTCTCGCGCCTCACCTGGTCCATTGACTACACAACCCATAACCGCAACCCGTAGCGGCACCGTCATTCCTTCAAGTCCTGCCTGTACTTTCTCTGCCAAGGTATAGACATCAACTTGGGCGCGACCACACGATGGGCAGGAGACAATCTCTAACTTTCGCTGACGTAAATTGAGTGATTCTAAAATGGAGATTCCCACTTTCACCTCTTCTACTGGAGGTGCAGAGAGTGAAACTCGGATCGTGTCACCAATTCCTTCTGCAAGTAAAACTCCAAATGCAGTTGCAGATTTAATTGTCCCTTGGAAAAGCGGACCTGCTTCAGTGACTCCAAGGTGGAGTGGATACTCACATTGTGCAGCTAATAATCGGTAAGCCTTAATCATCGTTACTGGATCATGATGTTTAACCGAGATTTTAATATCGGTAAAGCCATGTTCCTCAAATAATCCAATCTCCCAGAGCGCCGATTCAACAAGAGCTTCTGGAGTTGCTTTCCCATACTTTGCTAGAAGTCGAGGATCGAGCGATCCAGCATTTACTCCAATACGAATTGGAATTCCAGCATCACCAGCAGCTTTTGCAACCTCTTTAACTTTGTCATCAAATTGTTTGATATTTCCTGGATTCACTCGGACCGCAGCGCAGCCAGCATCGATTGCAGCAAAGATATATTTTGGTTGAAAATGAATATCTGCAATGACTGGAATCTGTGATTTACGAGCAATATCTTTTAGCGCATCAGCATCATCTTGGCTTGGCACCGCCACTCGAACGATCTGACATCCAGATGCGGTGAGCTCAGCAATCTGTTGCAAAGTTGCATTGACATCTGCGGTGAGTGTTGTTGTCATCGATTGAACCGATACCGGCGCATCGCCACCGACAAGAACGCTTCCAACTTTCAGCTGCTTAGTTTTACGTCGCGGCGCAAGTGTTGGAGGTGGAGCGCTTGGTATTCCCAGATCGACCATGGCGCTATTCTCTCGGATAACTGGTGGGGAACAAATTTAACGCACGTTAAAAGCCGAGTTTTACCGGATTAATGATGTCTGCAAGAAGCAAGAGAAGAGTGAGAGAGATCATCGCTGCCACAACGACGAGGGTAATTGGGGTCAACTTCTCCACATCGACCGGCTTGGGCATCACTCTTCCCCGTTGGCGAGCCCACCATCTCTTCAAACCATCGACGATCGCCACAGCCATATGGCCGCCATCAAGTGGCAGAATCGGTAATAAATTGAAAACCCCGACAAAAATATTGAGCCCTGCAACCATCACCAAAAAGAAGCCAATCTTGTCATTTACATCAAGGAGCTCACTAGCTGTTGCTTCACCGGTGGTTCGAGCCACACCAACAATTCCCACTAAACCTTCAGGATCTCGCTCTTGCCCACCAAAAGTTTGATTAAGTAAAGCTGGGATATAGGTAGGTAACTTTGCTAAAGCGCTAAGACTGCCGGTAATTACATCTCTAACAAATACTGCGCTATCGCCTAAACCTTGAACTGGCCCGCTCCGCACATTTCCCACTTCATTAATGACTCCGATAATTCCACTTGCCTCACCATCTAAAGTACGAGTAGCTATCAGAGTTTCAAGGTTTAATATCTCACCATCTCTCTTGATCGTTAAATTCACCCGCTCCCCCGGTGATGAACGGATAATTTCAACAATATCTCTCCATCGCATCAACTCCGGAGAATCTATCTCACCAGATTTTCTTAGAGAGATAATCTCATCTCCAGAAAGTAGCCCAGCAATCAGCGCTGGTGAGCGCGGTGAATTGGGAGAGCACTCCTGCTCACCTTCTTGGAGAATACAGGCAGAGACACGGTCAACTTTATTTAAAGTCTGCGTTGTTCCCACAGCAACAAAAAGGGTAAAGATTAAAATAAAGCCGAGAACAAAGTGGAGAAAAGATCCTGCTCCCAAAACAATAAGGCGTTGGGCAATCGATCCTCGGATAAATGCACGTGGTTGATCTGCCTCACTGAGAACTTCTCGTGGACTCATTCCTACAATTTTGCAATA
>JAQCKU010000088.1 GCA_027592195.1 Actinomycetota bacterium | reverse complement strand
TAGCTGGGGGAGGCAAGAGCTGGGTTTTTGCTATCGCCGAGATACCAGCGCCACGATTCGATATTGGCCTGTCGATCCCAGATACCAAGATCAATGATCTCCTTGGATGAGCGAGTGGAATTTTCAAAATCGAGCATTGGGTAGGGGGCGCAGATCAGCTGAAAATTTTTATAGCCGCCATGAAGAAGTCTGATCGCTGTGGCCAGCGCCAAATTTCCACCAGCGCTTCCGCCATAGATGATGGCGCAGGAGAGATCGATCTCAGCGCCTTTACCGAGGAGTCTTTCTAGCTCACTTGAGCTTTCCAGAATCCAACGTGCAACGCTAAAACAATCGTTGAGAGCTGCCGGGAATGGGTGCTCTGGCGCCAATCGATACTCGATCGCGATAACAGTTGTAGCAAGCTCTTCCGATAGCCAAGAAGCATTTGCATCATCTTCTTCGATTCCACCCATGACCATACCGCCACCATGGATTGCAAAGATCAATCCGGTACCGCACTTCTTATACTTTGGTCGATAAATTCGAATCGGGACTAAGTGATCATCAAGAGAATTTTTAACGAAAAAATCAATCCGCTCAACGCTCTGACTTTTTGGGAATTGGCTTAAGTAGTTAGTGATTAAGCCCCGTCTCTCCTGGATCGATGCAGGGCCATTCATTCCCTCGGGAAAGAGGGTCAATATCTCAGTCAAAACAGGGATCAGCTCGGTATCTATCTGATAATTTTCAGGAGCCGGCATATGATTAAAAAATTCCCTTATCTTCAACGTTTGTATTTTTAGCGATCTTTGCGATAAATAATAAAGGTGAGTAATTTTAGGGAAATAATTTAAGGGGGATCACTTTGGATCCCCCTTAAATTTACTGCATCTGATTCTTAATCTAGTGAATTCTCTAGATTAAGGGGCTACATTTGTGGGAATCGTTCCCTTGATAACTCGCTTTGTTACCTTAGCTACCTTTTTCTGAACTGACTTTTTGATCTTTGAAGAGAAGTCATGGTAAGGAGCTGCGCCAACTTTACCTAGGTAGTAACCACCTGGGAATTTGTCTGCTTTGGCATCCTTAACAAGCTTGATAACTCCTTGTGGGATCAACTTCATCGCCGAGGTTACGAGGCAATTTCTCGCCTCAGGAACGGTATCCCATTGATCGGTATCAACACCGATGCAATAAGCACCCTTTTGTTGTGCAACTCGAGCGAGGCCACCGTTACCAGTTTTACCGCCTGCAGAGAAGATAACGTCATATCCCTGAGTCAGATACTGAGCAGCAGTGGATGCGCCCCATGCTGGATCTTGGAATGCATTGGCACCTGTGTAGTAAACAGTTGATGCTGCTGGGAATGATCTTCCACGCTCTTTAGCTGCATACGCAACACCTTCGCGGAAACCTTCAATGAATTTCCGAACTGGTGGAATTGAATCTGGTCCACCTGCAATTGCTGCAGTCTTTCCTGATTTGGTGAGATACCCACCAAGATAGCCAACGATAAATCCAGCTTTATCTTCTGGGAAACCAAGACCTGTGTAATTCTGAGCATCTCCACCGTAGAACTGGTCTACACCGATAAATTTAACATTTGGATATTTAACAGCTGCCTCAGCTGTGGCATCTGCCATCAAGAAACCAACGGTGACGATAATGTCATATTTCTTGTCAGCAAAGAGTGCAATGTTAGTTGCATAATCTTTTGGATCTTGTGTCTCAACATACTTTGATACTCCATTGAGTTGCTTTGCTGCTTTCTTTGCGCCTTCCCATGCTGACTGGTTGAAGGATTTATCATCCACCTTGCCAATATCAGTCACAAGACCTACGCACCAAACAGCTTTCTTGGCACAATCTTTTTCGGTTGCAGCCTGTGACGGTGCAACGAAACCTAGTGTTGCAAGTGCAACTGCAGCCGCGAGGGCTGTAATGCGCTTGATCATGAATCTCCTCTCAAAGGGCCATTGACGGATATTTACCGCTAATGGATAAATCGATCGATTTCCCACCACAGCGGGGAAAGTTAGGGAAAACCCAGTGGTAGGTGGACGATTCTAGGGTGAGTTGATAAAGAATTCTCTGCACGGCGCATTACAAATTTGTTACCTTGCAAGGTAACCTTAAAGTAAAGGTTTAGATTTACGCGAGAACTAAAGTGCGCCTTGCAATTGCAAATCGCTGAGATAGTTCACCGAGCTCCTTGCTCACTTGAGTTCTAATCGCCGCTTCACTTTTAAGAAGTGTTGTTAGCTCTGAGATGGATTTAGTGAGCTCTTTCAATTCTCCATCTAGTTCGATCTTGGAGATCTTGGTCAATCTTCGAAGCGGCATATCTAAAATATAAATCGCCTGATCTTCACTTAACTTAAAGCTCTTCATCAGCGCAGCTTTTGCCTCTGTTGCATCATCGCTTCCGCGGATGATTTTGACGACTTTATCAATATCGATGATCGCCTTAAGCAGGCCTTCTACCAGATTTAATCTAGCTTCAGCCTTTCGTTTCCGGTAGAGAGATCGTCGTGTCACCACTTCAATTCGATGAGAGATAAAGACCTCAAGGAGTTCTTTTAGCCCAAGAGTTTTCGGTTTTCCTCCAACGAGTGCAACCGCATTAATCGAGAACTGATCTTCCAAGGGAGAGAGTTTGTAAAGCTTTGCCAACACATCTTCTGGTTCATAACCGTTTTTACATTCAATAATGACTCGGGTTCCATTTTGTCCATCGCTCAAATCGATAATATCTGAAATTCCTTGAATCTTTTTACTCTTAACTAGAGTTGAGATTTTTTCAACAATCTTCTCAGGACCGATATTAAAAGGGAGCTCAGTTATCGTGAGACCAAGTTTGCGGGAGGTAACTTTGCCAATCTCAACTTTTGCTCGTATTTGAAATGCCCCTTTTCCGCTCTGGTAGGCATCCTTGATCCCTTCAACTCCATGAATTTCACCACCAGTAGGAAAATCCGGCCCAGGGACAAATTTCATTAATTGTTTAAGAGTTGCCTTAGGGCTTTCAATAAGAAACTGGGTTGCGGCAATAATTTCACCCAAGTTGTGCGGGGCCATATTTGTTGCCATTCCCACTGCGATTCCGCTACCACCGTTTACGAGAAGATTTGGAAATGCCGCAGGAAGGACCTCTGGCTCTAAAATCTGTCCATCATAGTTTGGAGAAAAATTAACGGTATCTTCATCGGCTTCATCAACCATGGCCATCGCAGCAGGGGCAAGGCGCGCTTCGGTATATCGCATTGCAGCAGGGCCTGCATCTAAAGAGCCAAAGTTTCCATGTCCATCGACGAGCGGAAGACTCATGGAAAAATTTTGAGACATTCGAACCAGGGCATCATAAATTGCCCCATCGCCGTGAGGATGTAATTTACCCATAACTTCACCGACAACTCGTGCGCTTTTAACATGACCTCGTTCTGGGCGAAGCCCCATCTCTACCATCTGATGAAGAATTCGTCGATGGACTGGTTTGAGACCATCACGGGCATCAGGAAGGGCGCGTGAATAAATAACAGAGTAGGCATACTCTAAAAAAGATCCAGACATCTCATGGGAAACATCAATATCAACGATACGACCTGGGTTTTCACCTGGCTTTGGTTCATTCTTGCTTTTAGCAGCTACTTTTGTACTGACCTTCTCTTTTTTAGGCACGGGGTGGATTCTGCCCTGCGATCTGGTGAAAGTCGGGGATTTAACGATAGAAAAGGAAGTGAAATTTACTCTGAGAGCGGTCGTGCCCCAATAATCTGAACACATTCACCTGCAAGTCGATTTCCCTCAACAATGGCAGCCTCAACATCTCCACTCTCCACCCACTGACCGATAAAGCCCGCTGCAAAACTATCACCTGCTCCAGTAGTGTCGAGTGGCTTCACACTTTTCGCTGCCACTTCAAAAATTTGATTCTTGCTACCGATTCGAGCAATTGCTCCGTTATCGCCTCGTTTAATTATAACAATTTCAGCATATCGGGCTAGGAAAATTAATGATTTAGATATCTCTTTTTCATCCGAGAGAAATTCTGCCTCGGCAGAATTTAAAACCAAAACTTTACTCTTTGGAATTGAAGTAAGAATAACCTCACGCTTACCAGCAGAAAATTTCTGCATGGTACCAACAGATGCAGGATCAAAAATAATAGGAATTTTTCCTTGATCAAGCCTTTTGAAAATATCTAAGACGCCTTGATGAGAGTTGCTATTCCAGAGCGCATAACCAGAAATATAGGCCGCTGAAAAATTCACTAACTCTGGAAGATCATCAAGACCTAGGCCAGCGTTAGCTCCCGAATCAGGCAGCATTGTCCTTTCACCACTTGAATCAACAAGGACCACAACACATCCTGTAGCAAGGTGAGGATTGACTCGCTTATGGCATCGAACCCCAGAGCCCTCTAACTCATGGATTAAGGCGTTACCGATTGAATCATCTCCAACTCTTGCGATAAGAGTGGGCTGGGTACCCATCT
>JAQCKU010000008.1 GCA_027592195.1 Actinomycetota bacterium | reverse complement strand
CGTGTGAAGTAACTTTTGATACCGAGTTGGCGGCCTATCTGCTTAATCCAGGTAGTAGAGATCTTGAGTTTGAATCCTTGATTGAGTCAGAGCTTGGAAAGCCTCTGAGGCTCTCAGGTGATGACCAAAGTTTTAAACCAGAATTTGCCGGAGATCTATGGTTACTCAGAAGATCACTTGAGAGGAAGTTGATAGAGAAAGATCTCTTAAAGTTACTCCTTGAAATCGAGATTCCACTTCTCAAAATTCTAGCTTCCATGGAATTTGTTGGTGTGGGATTTGATGTAGGCAAGGCAGAGAAAATCCGTAGTACATTTGCAGAAGAGAATGAAAAGCTGATCGCTAGCGCACATAAGCTAGCTGGGAGAGAATTTAATGTTAACTCGCCAAAGCAGCTACAGGCAGTTTTATTTGATGAGCTAAAACTTCCCAAGACCAAAAAGATCAAAACTGGGCTCAGTACGGATGCTGACTCTCTCAATTGGCTCCTTAGTGAAACCAACCATCCACTTCTTGCTTCCCTCTTAAGGATCCGAGAAATTACCAAGTTGCAATCAGTTGTCGAAGGTCTTATCAATAGCGCTACCAAGAATCGGATCAGAAGTATTTTTCAACAAGCCATCACATCAACTGGACGACTCTCATCAACTGAGCCAAATCTTCAGAATATTCCGGTCCGAAGTGAAGAGGGGAGAAAGATTCGAGATTGTTTTATCGCAGAACCTCCCTTTATCTCACTTCTGACAGCAGATTACAGTCAGATTGAGATGCGGATCATGGCTCACCTCTCCAAAGATTCGGCTTTGCTTGAAGCATTTCATTCAGGAGAGGATCTACATGCCACTGTTGCATCCCAGGTATTTGGAGTTAAGCCAAGTGAGGTAACTGCCGAGATGAGAAGAACGACAAAAGCGATGTCTTATGGACTTGCCTATGGACTATCAGCCTTTGGCTTGGCGCAACAGTTAGATCTCTCACCAAATGAAGCATCCGATTTAATGAAAAGTTATTTCTCTCGATTCGGTGGGATTCGAGATTATTTACAGAGCGTGGTTAGTGAAGCCAGAGATCGGGGATTTACCGAGACGCTGCTGGGTCGCCGGAGATACCTTCCTGATTTGCAGAGCGATAACCGGCAACGGCGGGAGATGGCAGAGCGGATGGCGCTTAACGCTCCCATTCAAGGATCAGCTGCCGACATCATCAAATTGGCGATGCTGCGCGTAGAGCGAGCGATCCAAGCCGCTGGAGTTCAATCTCGTTTAATTCTTCAAGTTCATGATGAATTAATCTTTGAAGTCTGGGCAGGTGAGGAGCGAGGCCTTGAAGAATTAGTGAGGAGCGAGATGGCTGGGGCATATCCGCTCGATGCTGAATTAACAGTAAATGTGGGAATTGGCAGAAGTTGGGATGAGGCAGCCCACTAACCTCCGATAGATCTGGCCCCAAATCGGGTATCAGTTTGACCCTTGCTAGCTCGGGAAAGTAGCCTTCCACCGCTTGAAGAGCGTTTTTCGGCCTCTTCCCAGAAAACGGGATCTGCCTTATGAAACATGTTTCATGAAAAATTCTTTCTGAGTATCCCTTGTCCCTACTAGTCCCTAATCCACCGGAGCCAATTGTCCACTTCAAATATAACCTTTAACGATATCGGTAGCGCAGAAGATTTTCTTGCAGCAATCGAAGGCACAATCAAAAATTTCAACGACGGAGATCTTGTTTCAGGAATTGTTGTCCAAGTTGATCGAGAAGAAGTACTTCTTGATATTGGATATAAAACAGAAGGCGTGATTCCTTCCAGAGAGATATCCATTAGAAACGATTTAGATCCCTCAGAAATTGTTAAAGTTGGTGATCGGGTAGAGGCTTTAGTTTTAACAAAAGAAGATAAAGAAGGTCGTCTTATTCTCTCCAAGAAGAGAGCGCAATATGAGAAGGCTTGGGAAGAGATTGAAGAGAAGAAGAATCGCGACGAAGTTGTCGTTGGAACAGTTATTGAAGTAGTTAAAGGTGGCCTTATCGTTGACATTGGTCTTCGGGGCTTCTTGCCGGCATCTTTAGTTGAGTTGAGAAGAGTTCGCGATCTCACGCCATATATCGGTAAGCAGGTAGAGGCGCGGATCATTGAATTAGATAAGAATCGAAACAATGTTGTTCTCTCTCGTCGGGCATATCTTGAGCAGACCCAATCTGAATCACGAACTACCTTTCTCAATCAACTTCTACGAGGTCAGGTACGTGAAGGTGTGGTCTCATCCATTGTTAATTTTGGTGCTTTTGTTGATCTTGGTGGCGTTGATGGTCTTGTCCACGTATCTGAACTTTCTTGGAAGCATATTGATCATCCAGGAGAGGTTGTTGCAGTTGGCGATGAAGTAACAGTTGAAGTCCTTGAAGTCGATTTTGAGAGAGAGCGGGTTTCACTCTCTCTGAAGGCAACTCAAGAAGATCCTTGGCAGGCATTTGCTCGAACCCACACTATTAATCAAGTTGTTCCAGGAGAGGTAACAAAATTAGTTCCATTTGGCGCCTTTATCCGAGTATTTGATGGCATTGAAGGGCTAGTTCATATCTCTGAACTAGCAGAGCGTCATGTTGAAATTCCAGAACAGGTAGTTCAAGTAGGAGATCAACTCTTTGTAAAGATCATCGATATCGATCTTGAGCGCCGCCGAATCTCACTCTCACTTAAGCAAGCAAATGAAGGCCATGATGTAGAGGTGGAAGCTTTTGATCCAACTCAGTATGGAATGCCTGCTCGTTATGATGAGAATGGGAACTTCATCTATCCCGAGGGCTTCGATTCTGAAAACCAAGAATGGAAACCGGGCCATGAGGCTCAACAAGAGGAGTGGGAACGTCAATACGCAGAAGCTCAAGCCCGATTCCTCGCCCATAAAAAGCAGAAGTCAGAGGCGAAAGCTGCCGATGCAGCTGCTGCCGAGAGCGATCCAGTAGTTGATGGAGCAGATAATTTAGGATCTGAAGCGACAGAAGAGGCAGCTAGAGAGTAATTTCTCCTCTGTGCTAGTCGTTGCAGTAACAGGCGGAATTGGTTCGGGAAAATCTCTCGTCGGTGAGATTTTTCGTGACCTAGGGGCCATTGTCTTTGATTCTGATCAATTGGCTCGAGATGTTGTTGAGCGAGGAAGCGAAGGATTTAATCAGGTCATCGCTCGTTTTGGTGATCAAGTATTAAGAGATGGTCAATTAGATCGTGCAGCGCTTGCTCAGATTGTCTTCAAAGATCCACTCGCTTTAAAAGATCTAGAAGCGATCATTCATCCCAAAGTTAAAGCTCTAGGCGATGACATTATTAAGAACGCTCCAAAAGGAGCAGTTGTTGTCAATGAGATACCCCTTCTTGTGGAGAGCGGTGGAAAAGATCGTTTTGATTACATCATCGCTGTTGAATCTACAGAAGTTAAACGGCTTGAGAGATTAAGAGAGCGTGGTCTTAAAGAATATGATGCGAGGAAGAGAATCACTTCTCAAGCCAATGATGAAGAAAGACGCCAAATTTCTCATTTCGTGATTGAAAATAACGGTAGCCGCGAAGAGCTGATAGCTCATGTGGAGAGAATTTGGCAGGAAGAGATAGCTCCACGTCTTAAGCAGCAACAATGAGACGATCAATCCCAACCCCCAAAAACGCTAAACCCTTTCAAGTTATCAGCGACATGACGCCCTCTGGGGATCAACCATCGGCCATTGCAGAGTTAAGTACTCGGATCAAAAATGGCGAGAAAGATGTGGTGCTTTTAGGAGCTACAGGAACTGGTAAGTCGGCAACAACGGCATGGTTAATAGAAAAACTTCAACGCCCTACCTTAGTTTTAGCCCCAAATAAAACTCTTGCAGCACAGCTCGCAAATGAATTTAGAGAGCTATTTCCAAATAATGCGGTCGAATATTTTGTTTCATACTATGACTACTATCAACCTGAGGCGTATGTTCCGCAGACTGATACATTTATCGAGAAAGACTCTTCCATCAATAGTGAAGTGGAGAGACTTCGATACTCAGCTACATATTCACTCCTGACGCGACGAGATGTCATTGTTGTGGCAACTGTTTCCTGTATCTATGGCTTAGGAACTCCTGAAGAATATATCAATCGAATGATCCGATTGGAAAAAGGTGAAGAAATTGAGCGAAATCAATTGCTTCGTAAGTTTGTAGATATTCAATATAAGAGAAATGACATCGCATTTGAGCGAGGAAACTTTCGAGTACGAGGTGACACAATTGAAATCATTCCCGTTTATGAAGAGCTAGCTATCCGGATAGAGCTCTTCGGTGATGAAATTGAACGAATTACTCATCTCCATCCTTTGACCGGTGAAATTATTGATGAAGTAGATGAGATTTTTATCTTTCCAGCCACTCACTATTCAGCTGGCCCAGAAACTATGAAACGGGCCATTACTGATATTGAAAAGGAATTGGATATACGACTTGAAGAATTTGAAGGCAGCGCCAAACTTTTAGAAGCACAACGGCTTCGAATGAGAACAACTTTTGATATCGAGATGATGCTCCAACTTGGATTTTGCTCAGGAATTGAAAATTACTCAAGACATATTGATGGCAGAACCCCTGGAAGTGCGCCAAGCTGTCTTCTTGATTATTTTCCTGATGATTTTCTCTGCGTGATAGATGAATCGCATATTACTGTTCCTCAGATCGGTGCAATGTTTGAAGGGGATGCTTCACGGAAGCGAACTCTTATAGAACATGGATTTAGATTACCAAGCGCTCTAGATAATAGACCTTTGATGTTTAATGAATTTCTTGAGAGAACTAAAGAAAAGATTTATCTCTCGGCAACCCCAGGTAAATACGAAGTGGCAAAATGTAATGGTGATTTTGTCGAACAAGTTATTAGGCCTACAGGCCTAGTCGATCCTCAGATAGTTATCAAACCGATTAAAGGACAGATCGATGATCTT
The DNA here is from genome assembly GCA_027592195.1 of Actinomycetota bacterium. GTDB lineage: Bacteria > Actinomycetota > Actinomycetes > Nanopelagicales > Nanopelagicaceae > SYAN01. The sequence goes on along the minus strand of JAQCKU010000008.1, from coordinate 21,546 downwards.
TTAAGCGAGATCAGAGTACGAGCAGAGAGAAATGAGCGGGTACTGGTTACCACGTTAACAAAGAAAATGTCTGAAGATCTCACTGATTATTTCCTTGAAAATGGCGTTCGCGTTCGATATCTACATTCAGAAGTGGATACCTTAAGGCGAGTTGAATTGCTAAGTGAGCTGCGAAGCGGACAGTACGATGTATTGATTGGAATTAATCTACTCCGAGAAGGTTTAGATCTTCCAGAGGTCTCATTGGTAGCTATTTTAGATGCAGATAAAGAAGGATTCCTAAGATCAACAACATCTCTGATCCAAACTATCGGACGCGCTGCAAGAAATGTCTCTGGTGAAGTTCATATGTATGCCGACAACATTACAGATTCCATGGCAAGAGCAATCGATGAGACAAATCGTCGGAGAGATAAACAGATTGCTTACAATAAAGAAAATGGGATTGACCCAACCCCGCTCAGAAAGAAAATTGCAGATATCACCGATATGTTGGTTCGAGAGAGTGAAGATACTCAAGATCTCTTAACGCGAAATAAAGATCGATCTAGTACTCCAGTCGGGATACATAACAAATCATTATTGCAGCGTCCTACTCAGGAGCTTTTAGGGCTTATCGAGTCTTTAACTGATCAGATGAAATTGGCTGCTGGATCACTTCATTTTGAACTTGCAGCTAGGCTTCGCGACGAAATCGGGGAGTTAAAACGGGAATTGCGAGATATGACGCAGGCAGGGGTTAAGTAGTGGAGCGGCTGATTGTTCGAGGGGCAAGAGAACACAATCTAAAAAATGTAAACCTTGATCTACCACGAAACTCTTTGATTGTATTTACTGGATTATCTGGCTCGGGAAAGTCTTCACTCGCTTTTGACACTATTTTCGCTGAAGGTCAACGGCGCTATGTGGAATCACTTTCGGCATATGCCCGCCAATTTCTAGGACAGATGGATAAGCCTGATGTTGATTTCATTGAGGGGTTATCCCCAGCGGTCTCTATTGATCAGAAATCAACCAACCGCAATCCTCGATCAACAGTTGGAACTATCACTGAAGTTTATGATTACCTTCGACTACTTTTTGCGCGAGCAGGTCGAGCACATTGTCCTCAATGTGGCGATCCAATTGCGCGCCAGACACCTCAAAATATTGTTGATCAAATTTTAGCTATGGAAAATGGCGTTAAGTTTCAAGTTCTAGCGCCAATGATTCGATCACGGAAAGGAGAGTTTGTAGACCTATTCTCAGAGCTCTTAGCTACGGGATATTCAAGAGCACGAGTGGACGGTACGACAATCTCACTTTCAGAGCCACCGAAATTAAAGAAGCAAGAGAAACATAATATTGAAGTTGTTATTGATCGACTCTCAGTCAAAAAGGAGTCACAGACACGGATAACTGATTCAATTGAAACGGCGTTAAAACTTGCCAATGGTCTAGTGATTATTGAATTTGTTGATAAAAAAGGGAAAGATCGCGAGAGAACTTTCAGCGAAAAGTTAGCCTGTCATAATTGTTCACTCTCCTTTGAGGAGATGGAGCCACGCTCCTTCTCTTTTAATTCACCTTTTGGAGCCTGCCCAGAGTGCACTGGAATTGGTACGCGTTTAGAGGTAGATGAAGGCTTGGTGATTCCAGATGACTCGATTTCAATTGAAGCAGGAGCAATCGCACCATGGTCTGGCGGACAGAGCTCGGAATATTTCTTACGTTTATTAGAAGCGCTCTCTCAAGATGTGAAATTCTCACTTACCACCCCTTGGAAACGGCTTTCAATTAAAGCCCGTGAGGCAATTTTAAGTGGCTATGAATATGAGATTCATGTTAAGTATAAGAATCGATATGGACGGGTTAGAAATTACTCCACAGGCTTTGAAGGTGTTATTCCATTTATTATGCGGCGCCATGGCGAGACTGATAGCGATTATAGCCGGGAGAAGTATGAAGCCTATATGCGCCAAACTCCTTGCCCAACCTGTAAAGGTAGTCGGTTAAAACCGGAAGTACTTGCAGTAAAAATCGGTGATAAAAATATTTCAGAAATTGCAGAACTTTCTATTGCAGAGTGTGCGACATTTCTCCAATCAATTGAACTTACCGAGCGAGAATCGAAAATTGCAGAGAGAGTTCTCAAGGAAGTTCATTCGAGGTTGGGATTCCTACTTGATGTAGGGCTAGATTATTTAACTTTAGCTCGTGCCGCTGCCACCCTTTCAGGCGGTGAAGCTCAGCGGATTCGCCTGGCAACACAGATTGGATCTGGTTTAACCGGAGTTTTATATGTTCTTGATGAGCCAAGTATTGGTCTTCATCAACGCGATAATCGCAGATTGATAGAGACGCTTACCCATCTACGAGATCTAGGAAATACTCTCATTGTTGTAGAACACGATGAGGAGACGATCCATACCGCAGATTGGATAGTAGATATCGGCCCAGGAGCTGGTGAACATGGTGGTGAGGTGGTGGTCTCTGGAGATTATCAATCACTCATCGATTCAAAGAGATCGATTACCGGGGCTTATCTATCTGGTCGGAGTCGAATTGAGATCCCAGAAAATCGCCGTCCTATAAATAATAAAAAGAAATTAACTATCAAAGAAGCTCGAGAAAATAACCTTAAGACAGTCACGGTTGATATTCCCTTGGGAGTATTTGTTGCCATCACTGGCGTAAGTGGATCTGGGAAATCAACACTGATTAACGACATTCTTTATTCGGTGCTGGCAAATAAATTAAATGGAGCCCGAATTGTTCCCGGAAGACATCGATCTATCTCAGGATTGGAACATCTTGATAAAGTTGTTCACGTAGATCAATCACCAATAGGAAGAACCCCCAGATCTAACCCAGCTACCTATACTGGTGTTTTTGACAAAATTCGAGCGCTGTTTGCTGAGACGAGTGAGGCAAAAGTTCGAGGATATCTTCAAGGTCGCTTCTCTTTTAATGTAAAGGGAGGCCGGTGTGAAAATTGCGCTGGAGATGGCACGATAACGATTGAAATGAATTTTCTCCCAGATGTATACGTTCCCTGCGAAATCTGTCATGGAGCCAGATACAACCGTGAAACTTTAGAAGTGCGCTATAAAGGCAAAACTATTGCTGAGGTTTTAGATATGCCGATAGAGATTGCGAGTAATTTCTTCGAAGCAATTCCAACAATCCATAGATTTTTAAAAACTCTCTGTGATGTAGGTTTGGGATATGTGCGGTTGGGTCAATCTGCACCAACTTTATCTGGGGGAGAGGCACAGAGAGTAAAACTTGCAACGGAACTCCAGAAACGATCAACCGGGCGAACGATTTACGTCCTTGATGAACCAACAACAGGGCTACATTTTGAAGATGTACGTAAACTTCTCCTTGTGCTAGCTCGGTTAGTTGACTCTGGGAATTCTGTTGTTGTAATAGAACATAATTTAGATGTGGTGAAATCAGCAGATTGGGTGATTGACCTTGGCCCCTTTGGTGGCAGTGGTGGGGGAGAGGTCATCGCAGAGGGTACCCCGGAAGAAATTGCTGCATCTGAGAGAAGTTTTACAGGTGAGTTTCTTAGAGAAATCTTGATTTAAGAAATGGCTGATCCTGCAAGTTATCGCCCAGACTCCATCCCGAATGATCCTGGCGTCTATCGATTTTTTGATCAGGATGATCGAATAATTTATGTAGGTAAAGCAAAATCTTTACGAAATCGATTGAGCTCTTACTTCCAAGGAAACTTAACTGAGAAAACTCGCAGAATGGTCTGCGCTGCAGTTCGAGTTGATTGGACTGTAGTAAGAAATGAAGTTGAGGCGCTCCAATTAGAATTTACTTGGATCAAAGAGGAAAGCCCGCATTTTAATGTGCAATTTCGAGACGATAAATCTTATCCCTATCTTGCTTTATCGATTAAAGATGAGTTTCCACGGCTCTTTATTACTCGTTCAAAAATTTCATCTGGGGCCAAACTATTTGGTCCTTATACCCATGCCTGGGCGTTGAAATCAACCTTTGAAGTTATTCAAAAGGTATTTCCAATCAGAAGCTGTAGTCGATCCAATTTCGAAAAAGCAAAGAAAACCAAGCGCGCCTGTCTCTTGGGAGATATTGGAAAGTGCTCTGCTCCATGTGTAGGTTGGATTACAAAAAATGGCCATGATCAATTGGTTACCCAGCTCGTTGAATTTCTTGAAAAAGGTCCGAAGAAGGTTATCGATCAATTAGAAACTCAGATGGAGGAGGCATCGGCGGGGCAAGAGTATGAACGAGCAGCAAAAATTCGAGATCAGATTGGAGCGGTAAATAAAGCCCAGGAATCAACCGAGGCTACTCTTTCAAATGAGTTGTCACTTGATGTTTTTGCCCGTCATGATGATATAACCCATTCAGCGGTCTCTTGGTTTACCGTGAGAAATGGGCGGATTACAGGTTCTCGCTCTTGGATTATTGATATGAAAGATGTCCCTGAATTAAGCACTGTTTTAGACCTCATAATACAGAGAATTTATTTTGAGAATTTAGAGAAAAGTGCAAATCTTATTCCAGCTGAAATCTTGGTTAGTGATCGAGATGTTTCATTCCAATCTTTAGAAGATCTACTATCAAATAGCTCCTCTAAAAAAGTTGAGATCAAGGTGCCTGCCCGCGGGGAAAAGGTTGAGCTCGTTGCTATGGCGAAGAGAAGTGCTCATCAGAGCCTTGTTCAATTTCTTAGCAAACGCGCTGCAGATAGCGCAGTTGCTGGAGGAGCATTAGAGGAGATAGCTGAAGTGCTCGATCTCCCTGAGATTCCTCTCCGTATCGAATGCTTTGATATCTCTAATATCCAAGGAACCAATATTGTCGCCTCGATGGTTGTTTTTGAAGATGGTCAACCTAAAAAGAGCGAGTATCGCCGTTTTGCAATTACTGATCCCGCCATCCGCGATGATTTTTCTTCGATGGCTCATGTCATAACCCGTAGATTTAAAAGGTATCTATTAGAGCGGGATATAGATCTCCATGAAATTGAGTTAGAAGGCGGGCAACGTCCACGTTTTGCCTATCCGCCACAGCTCATCATTGTCGATGGCGGAAAAGGTCAGGTCAGCGCAGCCCATAAAGCTCTCAATGATCTGGGAATCTCTGGAATTGCACTTGTTGGTCTGGCGAAACGGATGGAAGAGGTTTTTCTACCCGAAAATTCTCAACCAGTTATTTTTGATAGACATAGTGAGGCCCTCTATCTTTTCCAGCGAATAAGAGATGAAGCGCATCGATTTGCAATCACTTTCCATAGAAGTAAGCGCTCTAAATTAATGCTCGAGTCATTGCTCGATGAAATTCCAGCTTTAGGTGAGGTAAGAAAGCGAGCCTTGATGGATAGATTTGGCTCTGTTGCAGCGCTGCGAAAAGTAGAAGCCTCTGAGATTGCCAAGACGCCTGGCATCGGACCGCGGATTGCTAGCCTTATTGCCGATCACCTTGCATCACTCTCATCGACAGTTCTTGATACTCAGACAGGTGAAATAAAAGATAGTTAAAAACACTCAATATTCTCGATTGCTCTATAAAGATTTTTAAGAGCTGACAGAGAGAGGGCATTAGGGATACAGTTTGAGCAAGTGAAATTAAAAGACTGATAGAAGAAGATTTCGAGGTAATTCGGGGTAAAGAGGAAGGGTTGTGGCTAAGTTGGCTCGTGAACTTGTAGTGGTCTCTGGGATGAGTGGCGCTGGTAAATCAACGGTAGCTCATGCTTTAGAAGATGGTGGTTGGTATGTTGTTGATAATCTTCCACCATCTCTTATCTCTTCCCTCTTTCAATCGATGGAAAACTCCCATAGCGAGCAAGAGGGTATCGCAGTGGTTGTTGATGTCCGCGGTCGGGAGCTTTTTGATGATCTCACCAGGGCCCTTTCAGAGATTGCAGATATGGGAATTCAACGGAGAGTAATTTTTATTGATGCTTCTGATGATTCTCTAGTACGTCGCTTCGAATCAACGAGAAGGCCTCATCCGCTGCAGGCCGGAGATCGAATTCTTGATGGAATCAATCGTGAGCGAGAGAAATTGCGAGAGTTACGTTCAAACGCAGACTTTGTGATTGATACCAGTGATCTCAATATCCATCAGTTAGATAAAAAAATTGGTGACCTGTTCCAAAATCATGATCGAGTTGATTTGCGAATAAATCTTCTCTCCTTTGGTTATAAGTATGGTCTTCCAGTTGACTCTGATTTAGTTATGGATTGCCGTTTTATCGCTAACCCACATTGGGATGTAGAGCTTCGCCCACTTAATGGTCAAGATCAGCCAGTCAAGGAGAGAGTTCTAAGTTCTGAAGGTGTCGATGATTTTCTGACTAGATATCTCGATTTAATTTCTGCTGTAATTCCAGGATATATTCGCGAAGGAAAGAAATTTATAACTTTAGCAATCGGATGTACCGGTGGAAAGCATCGTAGCGTTGCTATAGCGCAGGAGCTTTATGAGAGATTCAATAAGATGAAGACCGGTAATAAAATCTCAATTCAAGTGATTCATCGAGACTTAGGAAGAGAGCGGTAGTCGAGATTACTCCAGAAATTAAGAAGAGCGCTATAAAAATCACAGCGCTCGGTGGTGGCCACGGTCTTGCAGCAACGTTACGGGCGCTGCGGAGAGTGAGTAGCGATATCACCGCATTGGTCACTGTTGCAGACAACGGTGGCTCTTCCGGAAGGCTAAGAGAAGAGTTTTCATCACTTCCACCAGGTGATTTACGGATGGCCTTAGCAGCCCTTTGCAGCGAAGATGATGATTGGGCAGATGTTCTCCAGCACCGTTTTACTACCAGCGGTGAGCTCAATGGACATACTCTTGGAAATTTATTATTAGCAGCTCTCTGGGATCGTGATAAAGATCCAATTATTGGCCTTGATAAAGTGGGAGAGCTTTTAAAGACTGTAGGACGAGTTTTACCTATGTCGCTTGATCCGTTAGATATTGAAGCAGTTTTCCTCGATGGAAAAATTATTAAGGGCCAGGTTGAAGTCGGGCGATATCGAGGCGAGCTAGATCAGATCTGGATCACCCCAGAAAATCCGCGGGCTACACCAGAGGCGCTTACCGCTCTAGCCACCTCAGATTGGATCACTATCGGCCCTGGATCATGGTTCTCCTCGGTCTTGCCACATTTTCTGCTTGAAGATCAGATGAGATCCATTATTCAATCACCGGCAAAGAAGCTAATTCTTCTCAATCTTCTAAACCCTGAAGGAGATGAGTTAGATCACCGATCACCAACTCACCATCTCGAGGTGCTAAGAAGATTTGCGCCAGAATTGAAGGTTGATAGAGTTCTAGCCGATCAGAGCGCCCAGAGATATAGGGCTAAGCTCGATGATCTCGTTGGAGATATGGGTGGTCAACTCATGATCTGGGACTTAGCAGATAAGGAATCAAAGATTTACCACGATAGTGAAAAATTAGCCATGGCATTTAGCCACATTTTTGCCAGCGAAAGTGTTAGATAACCTCATGGCAATGACTGCATCTGTTAAAGATGAATTAAGTAGAATTTCGATTAATAAACCATGTTGTCGAAAGGCTGAAGTTTCAGCAATTTTGAGATTTGCCGGAGGGCTTCATATTGTCTCTGGTCGAATTTCCATTGAGGTCGAACTTGATACAGCACAATCTGCTCGGAGATTGAGAAAAGATATTGCAGATATTTATGGGCACGAATCCGATCTTGCCATTATCAGTGCAGGTGGTTTACGTAAAGGCAATCGCTATATCGTCCGGACCATCAATGATGGCGAGGCGTTAGCGAGGCAGTCAGGGATTATTGATTCAAATGGCCGACCGATCCGAGGTCTTCCACCGCAAGTTGTCTCCGCTTCGATCTGTGATGCCGAAGCTGCTTGGCGCGGAGCTTTTTTAGCACATGGTTCGCTTACTGAGCCGGGAAGATCTTCGGCCCTTGAGATTACCTGTCCTGGACCAGAGGCAGCCCTTGCCTTAGTTGGTTCAGCTAGAAGGTTAGGAATTTCTGCCAAAGCCCGCGAGGTCCGCGGGGTTGATCGGGTAGTCATTAGAGATGGTGATTCAATTGGTGCGCTCTTAACTCGAATTGGCGCCCATGAAAGCGTCCTAGCTTGGGAAGAACGGCGGATGCGTCGAGAGGTTCGCGCTACCGCTAATCGGTTAGCCAATTTTGATGATGCAAATCTTCGAAGATCTGCACGAGCAGCAGTTGCCGCATCAGCACGAGTTCAACGCGCCCTTGAGATTTTGGGAGATGAAATACCTGAGCATCTGCGCGAAGCGGGCGAGTTGCGGATTCAACATGGCCAAGCCAGTTTAGAGGAGTTAGGTTCGCTCGCTGTTCCTGCGATGACAAAAGATGCGATCGCCGGCAGGATTCGACGCCTTCTTGCTATGGCCGATAAACGGGCAGCAGAGCTGAGAATTCCTGATACTGAGAGCTCGATCTCTCCAGAGATGCTTAATTAGCTCTTGATAGACTCAAGAGCAGCGAACCTGCGCCTTAGGAAATCAAAAAAATCTAAGATGGGATAAAAACATGATCAAGGTTGGAATCAATGGGTTTGGCCGAATTGGCCGAAATTTTTTTCGAGCTGCGCTTAAATCAAAGGCAAATTTTGAGATAGTTGGAGTTAATGACCTTACAGATAATGCAACTCTTGCGCATCTTTTAAAATATGACTCCATCTTAGGTCGACTGGATGCAGAGGTTTCTTATACCGACGATTCCATCACAGTTGGTGACCAAATCATCAAGACTTTTGCTCAGCGAGATCCTGCAGATCTACCTTGGAAATCTTTAGGGGTTGATATTGTTATTGAATCAACTGGGTATTTCACCAAGGCGGCCGATGCAAAGAAACATATTGATGCCGGAGCAAAAAAAGTGATCATCTCAGCTCCTGCTACTGATGAAGATATTACAATTGTGCTCGGGGTCAATGAGGATCGTTATGATTCAAAAGTTCATCATGTGATTTCAAATGCATCTTGTACTACAAACTGCCTAGCACCTATGGCTAAAGTCATCCATGAAAATTTTGGGATTACCCGAGGATTTATGACCACAGTACATGCCTATACCAATGATCAAGTTATCTTAGATTTTCCTCATAAAGATCTACGGCGAGCTCGTGCAGCTGCAACTAATATCATTCCAACGTCAACTGGAGCGGCTAAAGCAATTGGTTTAGTGATGCCAGAGCTCAAAGGAAAACTTGATGGATATGCGCTAAGAGTTCCAGTTCCTACAGGTTCGATCACTGATCTGACCGTTGAACTAGAGCGAGAAGTAAGCGTTGCTGAGGTAAATAACGCCATTAAAGCGGCGGCAGAAGGATCTTTAAAAGGGATTCTCTACTACACAGAAGATCCAATTGTTTCTTCAGATATTGTTACTGATCCTCACTCCTGTATTTTTGATGGTGGAATTACCAAAGTGATTGGTAAATCTTTAAAAGTTGCTGGCTGGTACGACAATGAGTGGGGCTATTCAAATCGATTGGTAGATCTCATTGCATTTCTTGGTAAAAAACTTTAAATGCAAGAGCTTAAATCTTTTCTTGATTTTGATCTGAGAGGAAAACGGGTTCTTTTACGCGCTGATTTAAATGTTCCCATGAAAGCTGGCCAGATCTCAGATGATGGCCGGATCAAAGCATCACTTCCAACGATAAAAGCTTTATTAGAGATGGGCGCTTCGATAGTCATCATCGCTCATCTAGGCCGGCCAAAATCTGAATTTGAAGAGGAGTTATCGCTAGCTCCCATTGCTCAGCGCTTATCTGAATTACTAGAGGTTAAAGTTTCGTTCTCAACTCAGATACGTAGCGCCGGTCCGCGTGTAAGCGCGCTCATGCCAGGTGAGATACTGATGTTGGAAAATATTCGTTTTGATACAGGGGAGCGGAGCAAAGAGGCGGCAGATCGCCAAACCTTGGCAGCGCAATTAGCCAGTTATGGTGATTTCTATATCGGGGATGGATTTGGTGCGATTCATCGAAAACATGCCTCGGTCTATGAGTTGGCGATAAAGCTTCCACACGCTGCAGGCATTTTACTTCTCAATGAATTAAAAATTCTTGATCAATTAGCCAAGAACCCAGAACGCAGCTATGGCGTTGTACTCGGTGGCGCAAAAGTATCTGATAAATTGCAGGTGATCAGGGCGCTTATCGAAAAAGTTGATCTTCTTATCATTGGCGGTGGCATGCTCTTTACCTTTCTAGCTGCTGAAGGGAAAGAGATTGGTAAATCTTTAGTGGAAAGAGATCAGATTGAAATGGTGCAAGCGCTTCTCTTGCGCGCTAAGCAGCGGGGAGTCAAAGTACTTCTTCCAATAGATATTTTGGTTGCCAAAGAATTTAAAAATCTTCCCGCAACCGAGTTATCAGTCGATGAAATCGGTTCTGACGATATCGGGTTAGATATTGGGCCAAGAAGTGGTGAAGAATTTGCCAGAGAGATTATGAAGTGTAAGACAGTGTTTTGGAATGGACCGATGGGGGTATTTGAATTTAGTAACTATGCCTCAGGAACCCGGGCGGTAGCTCAAGCGCTTACCAAAGTTGATGGTCTAACTGTTGTTGGCGGTGGTGATTCGGCGGCAGCGATCCGAACTCTTGGTTTTGCTGATGATCAATTTGGATATATTTCAACTGGTGGTGGTGCAAGCCTTGAGTATTTAGAGGGAAAGATCTTGCCTGGCGTGGAAGCGTTAGCGCAATGAAGGGTGAATTCGTTTTAGCGGTAGTTATCTCTCAACAAATCATAGGAGGATCTAATGGACCAGCTCGAAGTTAAAAAGCCCCTTATTGCTGGTAATTGGAAGATGAATTTAAATCATCTAGAAGCAATTGCAGTAACCCAGAAACTTTCTTATTCACTCGAGGATAAAGATTTCGATGCAGTTGATGTCGCGATCATCCCACCATTTACTGATATTCGATCAGTTCAGACATTAGTTGATGGTGATCGACTCCGTTTACTTTACGGGGCGCAAGATATTTCGCCTGAAAAATCTGGAGCCTATACTGGAGATATCTCTGCGTTGATGTTAAGTAAATTGGGGTGCACATTTGTATTGGTAGGACATTCAGAGCGAAGAGCACACCATGGTGAGAGCGATGAATTGATTAACAGAAAACTTCGCGCAACATTCTCCATGGATATGGTGCCAATTCTCTGTATCGGTGAAGATTTAGCAATACGTGAATCAGGTGAGCATGTTCAGTATGTTCTTACCCAACTACGCAACGCACTTAAAGGGATACATAAGCCTGATCTCAAGAAAGTGGTCATTGCCTATGAACCGATTTGGGCGATCGGAACCGGTAGAACAGCGACCCCTGAAGATGCTGAAGAGGTTTGTAGCGCTATCAGAAGAGAGTTAATAAAAATTGGGACAGAAGAGATTTCACATAACGCCCGAATTCTTTACGGGGGCTCTGTTAAATCTGGCAATATCGTAGATATTATGAGAGAGCCCAGTATTGATGGGGCTCTAGTTGGTGGGGCAAGCTTGGAAGCTGATGAGTTTGCTCGGATCTGCAAATTTCACCGTGTGATCTAGGCGGAAACTGCTCGATTCTTGCGCAACGCGGTGGAGTTAGTTCCAGGAGCCCGCTGGTAAGCTCCGCTCCTGGCTAAAATATGAAGTAAGGTTGTTATCTCTCAATCATTTTGATTGATGACAAATGGGTATCTAAGGAGCTACGGTGACAATCACCTTATCTATCGCGCTTGTTGTAGTAAGCATTCTGATGATTATTTTGGTGCTTCTGCATAAAGGTAAAGGCAGTGGTCTCTCTGATCTATTCGGTGGCGGAGTTTCATCATCATATGGTGGCTCTTCAGTTGTTGAGAAGAATTTGGATCGGATTACCATCGTTGCAGGTGGGCTCTGGTTTGCACTGATCGTCGCTCTCGGTTTATTTCTCAAGTAATAACTAGCTTTCTCAGGAGGAAGTCATGGCAGGTGGAAGCGCAATTCGAGGCTCTCGTGTTGGAGCAGGCCCAATGGGCGAGGCAGAGCGCGGTGAAGCAATTGCTCGATTCAGGATCTCCTACTGGTGTCAAAATAACCATGAGACTCGTCCCTCCTTTGCCGATGATGGCACCGTTGATATTCCTGAAACATGGGATTGCCCGCGATGCGGTTTCCCTGCTGGAAAAGATAAAGCCAATCCCCCCAGCCCCACAAAGAATGAGCCATATAAAACCCATCTTGCTTATGTGAAAGAGCGTAGAACTGAGGCTGAATCTAAGAAAATTCTTGAAGATGCGCTAAAAAAATTACGTGGCGAGGATGAAGATTAACCCTAGCTCTTAAATATCTTCAAAAGTGTTTCGATCCCAGATTTCCGTTTACTGAGGTGAACTCGGTAAACGGGATTTTTTTTCGCTTCTAAAGCTTTAGCATCACCATCTGCTTGCGCCAAGATTAATTGCTGCAGGCTCTGGTTCTTTCCCGGAATAGCGATATCGATTTCAGAATCTCCTGTGATCTGTATAAAGACCCCAACCTGTGGTCCACCTTTATGAAATTGTCCTGTGGAGTGAAGAAGTGCTGGTCCCCAACTAATAGAGACAGGTCGTTGATATCGCTTCTCAAGTAAAACTTGAAGTTCCTCGATCTTCTCATTGCTTCTTTGATCAAGATAAATCTGTAGCGAGATATAGCCAATATCTCGTACTTGAGATACTTGCTCGAGTCTCTCCAGTAGCTCTTCGCCAGATATCACCTTTTGATCTCTTGAAGCAAGCTCTAAAAGTGCTACCGTCTCTTTTTTGCTACTTTCAACATCAGGTTGATCAAAGGGATTAACCTCCAAGAGCGCGCCAAGAAGCGCGCTTATCCATTGCCATAAAATAAATTGCGCCCCCAAGGGGGCAATGAGATCGCTAGCAAGATCAATAGTTGGTAGCCCAAACGCGTTCTCATTCCTAGCTAGAGGAAGAATACCTTTTCCATCTTTCCCTGTTGATTCTGCAATTAATTGTTCAACCCATAAGCCAAATCCACCGAGCGCGTTGGCGCTATCTTTGATGAGAAAGAAGCGTTCTTGAGCTAAGTAGCTCGCCACTTTGGTAGCAGGTGAACTCTCCTGCAAAATTTCTATCAGGGCTTCATCGGCATCATCCAAGAGAAGTGAGACATCAATTCCTAAAAGCGCCGCTGGTAATAAACCAAAGATGGAGAGTGCGCTGTAGCGTCCACCAACCTTGGGGTTGCCATGGAAAACTCGATATCCTGATTTTCTTCCTTGAATATCTAGCGGGGAATCAGGATCGGTAATGATAATTATCTGCTCGGTAGGATCGATCCCAACACCTCTCATCTCAGCCTCAAATATTGCCCAATGCGTGAGGGTTTCAATCGTTGTACCTGATTTGGAACTGACGATAAGTAGGCTCTCACCCAGATCTTGAGCAAGAGCGCCATTCACAGAGTCTGGATCAGTGGAATCAAGAACCAGAAGATCTTTATTATGAGATTGAGCTATTACCTGGGCCGCTAACGATGAGCCACCCATTCCAGCAAGAATAATTCGTTGAAATTTTCTTTCTCGAGCCCAAACCCAGAGTGAATCAAGTAAGGGTAGAAGCTCTCTCGAACTATGAGAGAGATCGATCCAATCAAGGCGGCGAGAAATTTCCTCGCTATATTGAGCGCCCCAGATAGTGGAATCTTTTCTTGCTAAGGCAGCTGATATCGCAGGCAGCTGCGGAAAAACCTCTTGCGAGGCAAGAGCTGGAGAGAGTCTGATTACCGACATCTAGATCTCACTCATCTCTCATCATCTAATCCCTGACCAGTTACCTGGGCTAGATTCATCTTAAGTTTCTGCCATGGATCTAAAAATTTCACAAGCGCCTCTTCTTCAAGTTGTTGGGCAATGAGCTCTATGGAGATGCCAGAATCTGAAAGCTGGGCGAAAATCGCCTTTGCATCAGCATAGCTCTCATCAGTTATCGATCGCTCTACCGTATCTAAATTTTGAAGATCATAGACGGTCTTCTCTGGCATGGTATTGACCGTCAGCGGCGCGATAAGTTGATCTACATATTGAGTAGAGCGATAGAGAGGATTTTTTACCCCAGTTGATGCCCAGAGCGGGCGTTGAAGATTAGCTCCTTGAGCAGAAAGTGCAAGCCACCTGCTGCTCTTTAATGAATTCTCAAAGAGTTGGTAGGCCAAGACTGCATTTGCTAACGCGCTTTTACCCGAGAGTTTTTTTACTAATTTTTCTTCCACTTCCAAATTTGAGAGGAGTGGATCGATCGCGGTATCAATTCTGCTGATAAAAAATGATGCCACTGAATGAATCATAGAAATGGATTTGCCTATAGCAAGACGGCTCTCTAGGCCTTTCATATAGGCGTCAAGAACTTGTTGATACCGTTCAATAGAAAAAATTAAAGTGACATTGACGCTGATACCGGCGGCGGTTAAGGATGTGATTGCATCTAACCCTTCAAGAGTGGCCGGTACTTTAATAAGTAAATTTGGCCGCCAAATTAATTCATATAGCTCTAGGCCATGGGCAATCGTTTGAGAGGTGTTGCGGGCAAATGCCGGATCAACTTCGAGTGAGACTCGTCCATCTACTCCGTGGCTCTCTTCATATATTGGGAGAAAGAGATCGCAAGCCCGCTGCACATCATCTGTGATCAGCGCTGTAAGGATCTGATCAATATCAGCACCATTCTTATTAAGTCGCAGAATATCTTCCTGATATAAATCCGAGCTACTGATCGCAGTAGAGAAAATTGCGGGATTAGTTGTTACTCCTCGAACTTGAAAGTTCTCAATTAAGCCTTGGAGCGGGCCGGAGAGATAATTTCGCGATAGATCATCGAGCCAGATAGAGGTACCTGCCTTAGTGATCTCACGAAAAATATCGCTCATAAGATCCTTTATCTATATCCTGGCAAGATTTCTTAGCGACTTTTTGACGGCCTCAACTACCTTTTCCGGAGTAAATCCAAATTCTTTAAAGAGCTCTCCAGCGCTAGCTGATGCGCCAAATCTCTCTAAGCTGATTGCAACCCCTGCATCTCCAATAAGCTCGCGCCAACCTTGTGCAACCCCTGCCTCAACAGAGACTCGAGCTTTAATCGATGAAGGCAGAACCTCTTCTCGGTACTGCTCACTTTCTTGATAGAACCATTCAAGACATGGAGCGCTGATAACTCGTACTCCAATTCCTTCGCTCTCTAATATTTGAGCAGCAGTAAGGGCGTATTGAACTTCTGATCCGGTAGCAATGATTATCGCTGTTGGAGTACCAAAATCTTTGAGAATATAAGCTCCACGCTCTAACAATTGAGCGCTCCCGTATATTTTCTGATCAAGTGCTGGCAAATTCTGACGAGAGAGCAAGAGGGCCGATGGCCCAGATTTACTAAGTATTGCTCTCCAGGCAGCAACAACTTCATTTCCATCTGCAGGGCGGATAACTGCAAGGTTGGGGATAGCTCGCAGGGCAGCAGCATGTTCTATTGGTTGATGTGTTGGTCCATCTTCACCAAGACCGATGGAGTCGTGGGTCCAGATATAGGTAACAGGTAAATTCATCAGAGCGCTTAGCCGAACAGCGCCACGCATGTAATCGCTAAAAACTAAGAATGTACCCACATAAATTTTGGATAGACCAAAGAGGGCTATGCCATTGGCAATGGCGCCCATCGCATGTTCCCTAATACCAAAATGAATATTTCTTCCATAAGGTGTGGCGCCATTCATTTTGCTTATCTGCGGAAGAAATGAACCGCTCGAATTGAGATGGGTGTTGTTACTTTCCGCAAGATCTGCGCTCCCACCCCATATTTCTGGAATTGTTGCGGCAATTTTCTGCAAGGTATCTCCAGAGGCTTTACGAGTTGCTACCGAAGTGCCGGCCTCATAGGAGGGAAGATCACTATTCCAATTTTCTGGAAGCTCACCTGATTCCAATCGCTGTAAGAGAGCCAATTTATCGGGATTGCTCTTACTCCAGAGCGCAAATTTCTCCATCCATTCCTGATGAATGAGCCAAGAACGCTCTCTTAGTTTTCGGGTATGAGCTAGAACATGATCTGGCACCTGAAAAGATTTCTCTGGATCAATACCAAGTTCAATCTTTGTCGCAACAATCTCTTCTGCTCCCAAGGCAGAACCATGAGATTTAGCAGTATTGCGTGCTGTTGGGGCAGGCCAGGCGATGGTACTTCTTATCCTGATTAGTACTGGTTTATCGTTAACGAGAAGTCCTTGATCAACTGCGTTATGAAATGCAGCGATATCAATATCACCATTTTTTTGCATAGGAACTTCGAGAACTTCCCAACCGTAAGCACGGTACCGAGCCGAAACGTCTTCGGTAAAGGCTAGATGGGTATCTCCCTCAATTGAAATTCGATTATCATCATAAATAACTTTTAGATTTCCTAGCGCTTGAACTCCAGCTAGAGATGAAGCTTCTGAGCTGATTCCTTCTTGTAGATCTCCATCGGATGCAATAACCCAGATATTGGAGTTAAATATCGAACTTCCTATCTCACTCTGAGGATCTAAGAGCCCTTCGACAAATCGCGAAGCCATCGCCATTCCTACGCCATTAGCAATTCCTTGTCCAAGTGGACCTGTCGTGGTCTCTACTCCAACTGTGTGGCCATATTCAGGATGTCCTGGTGTGAGAGATTTATGAGCTCTAAATTTTTTTAAATCTTCTAGCTCTAGCCCAAAACCACCAAGAAATAATTGGATATAGAGCGTGAGTGATGAATGGCCGCACGAGAGAATGAATCGATCACGACCCAACCAGTGAGGATTGTCAGGATGATGTCGGAGAACTTTTTGAAAGAGGGTATAGGCCACAGGAGCAAGGCTCATAGCCGTTCCGGGGTGGCCATTTCCCACTTTCTCTACTGCATCCATAGCCAAGGCTCTGGCGTAGATGATCGCTTCATCATCGAGGCTGCTCCACTGGCTATCTCGAAGGTGCTTACTCATCTCGCCCCTTATCTTGCTCCTCTCATCGAGAGAAGCCCACTCTTTATCCTGGATTTTTTATTAGTTATTAAGGATTTACGGGGGACAGGTTACCTGCGATGTAGAAGTTCCAGAGGTTGAGCCACACAAGAATTGCGCCAAGAAGATGGAAGATCACCAATATTTCAGGGACTCCAGTGAAGTATTGAATATAGCCGATCAACCCCTGGGCAAGAGAGGTAAGAAGTAGGATCAAAATCAGGCGCTGAAGTCGGATCCGAGTGGGGGCAAGCTCTCCTAACCGAATCGAGATAATTGTGGCAAATAAGATTCCAAGGAAAAGGATAAGTAGATCGGCATGGAGCCAGGAAATCAATCGGATATCAAAGCTAAAGCGAGGTGAGCTGAGATCACCAGCATGAGGCCCACTTCCTGTCACCAGAGTTCCAAGAAAAATTAAAGTGAAACCAACCAGGAGAAGTGCCTTAGATAAAATTCGAGTTAATGGTGAGACCAAAAGTTCTGCTGGAGCTGCTCCATAGACTCGCTGGCGTAATGAAAGCGCACCTGAAATCAGCAGAATTGATAGGAGAAAATGAGCGGCCACTGTGGCTGGGTGAAGTCCGGTGAGTACGGTAATCCCACCAAGGATCGCTTGCGCAATAATGCCGAGAAATTGGAGAAGAGCGAGAACTCGGATTCTGGTATTTGGGATAAGGCGGATGGCATATCCCAAGGCAACGATGGCCGCTAGAGCAAGGACAAATGTTAAAAGTCGATTTCCAAATTCAATCCAAATATGAAGTGGATCTTCTAATTGCTCTGGTGATGGAGTGAGTGAGTCCTCTGCGCATTCAGGCCAGGTAGGACAACCCAGCCCCGAGCCGGTAATACGGACGATTCCGCCAGTAATAACGATGAGAGATTGAAAGAATAATAAAATCGAAAATATTTTCCGTCCTCGTCCGACCCGAGAAAGGTAGGGAAAAGCGCGCTCGGGGGCCTTCATTCGAGCGGGGAGCGTGAAGTATGAGGAAGGTAACGACATGAAAAAAGCCTATCTCGCCCTTTGAACTGGCGTCGCCTTGGGAATTACGCAACACTACTGTTGTGAAAAACATCATCTCCGATGAGACCCGGACCAGAGAGCTGGTTGCTCGGGCCATTTTGGAGCGGGGCCCTGCTACTGCAGTTGATCTTGCGCAACAGCTTCAGATTACCCCAGCGGGGGTCCGTCGCCATTTAGATGGACTTGTTGAAGAAGGAGTCCTTGAAGCGAGAGAGCCACATGCAAGAAGTATCGCTGGAAGAACTCGTGGCAGACCTGCAAAAGTATTTATTATGACCGATCGCGGCAGGCAGTTATTTGAGCATTCCTACGATGATCTTGCCGTCATGGCCATTAAATTTATGGCCTCTGATTCTGGCGATGAAATGATCAATAGATTTGCTCAATTTCGCGCAGAAGATTTAGAGCGGAGGGCAAGTGCGGCGACGAGCGAGGGTCGTTTAAAAAAATATAGAAAAGATGTAAGTGAGCGAAAAGTAGTTGGTCAAAGTAAACAGAGCTCCCAAGTTGATGCGCTCGCAAAATTTCTCACAAAAGATGGCTATGCGGCAACGGTGCATAAGCAGAACCTTGGCCAAGAACTCTGCCAACATCACTGTCCGATCGCACATGTCGCCTCAGAATTTCCACAACTTTGCGAAGCAGAGACAATTGCAATCTCAAATATCTTGGGTTCACATGTTCAACGTTTAGCAACAATTGCAGATGGTGATGGTGTTTGCACTACTTTTATTCCAGAATTTGATCTAGTCAAAAAAAATCAAGCAAACCGGCAAGCGATACGAAAGGCAGTGAAGCGATGACACAGATAGCTCATCCAGAACTCGAAGGCCTAGGCACATACGAGTACGGCTGGTCCGATAAGGACGATAAAGGAGCTAACGCTGAACGCGGGCTTAGTGAGGCAGTCGTGCGAGATATCTCCAGCAAAAAGAGCGAACCTGCTTGGATGCTAGATATGCGCCTTAAGGGATTGTCGCTCTTTGGAAAAAAGCCGATGCCCAATTGGGGATCTGATTTGTCAGGTATTGATTTCGACAATATTAAGTACTTTGTCCGCTCTACTGAGAAGCAGGCGCAGACTTGGGATGATCTTCCTGATGATATTAAAAATACCTATGATCGTTTAGGTATCCCAGAGGCAGAGAAGAACCGGTTGGTTTCAGGGGTCGCTGCTCAGTATGAATCAGAGGTGGTTTACCACTCGATTCGAGAAGATCTTGAAGAACAAGGCGTTCTCTTTCTCGATACCGATACTGCTCTGCGAGAACATGAAGAACTTTTCAGGGAGTATTTCGGAACGGTGATACCTGTTGGTGATAATAAGTTTGCCGCGCTCAATACCTCGGTATGGTCCGGCGGATCTTTTATCTATGTTCCTAAAGGGGTCCATGTTGATATTCCACTCCAGGCTTATTTCAGAATTAATACCGAGAACATGGGTCAGTTTGAGCGAACTCTAATTATTGCGGATGAGGGTAGCTATATCCATTATGTTGAAGGGTGCACTGCTCCGATCTATTCATCTGATTCACTCCACTCTGCAGTAGTTGAAATCATCGTCAAGAAAAATGCGCGGGTTCGTTATACAACAATTCAAAACTGGTCAAATAACGTTTATAACTTGGTGACCAAGCGCGCTGTCTGTGCTGAAGGTGCAACGATGGAATGGATCGATGGAAATATCGGATCTAAGGTAACTATGAAATATCCTGCCGTATTTTTAATGGGACCCCATTCAAAAGGTGAGACGCTATCCATCGCTTTTGCAGGTGAAGGTCAACATCAAGATGCCGGATCAAAAATGGTTCATGCAGCTCCGTACACATCATCGAGCATCATCTCAAAATCAGTGGCACGCGGTGGTGGAAGAACATCGTATAGAGGACTTCTTCAAGTACAAGAAGGCGCCCATCATTCAAAGAGCACTGTTAAATGTGATGCGCTCTTAGTTGACACGATCTCACGATCTGATACATACCCTTATGTAGATGTACGAGAAGATGATGTCACTTTGGGCCATGAAGCAACCGTTTCTAAAGTAAGTGATGATCAACTCTTCTATCTCATGTCGCGTGGACTTGAAGAAGATGAGGCAATGGCAATGATTGTCCGTGGATTTATTGAGCCGATTGCAAAAGAGCTTCCCATGGAATATGCCCTTGAGTTAAATCGCTTGATCGAACTTCAGATGGAAGGTGCCGTAGGTTAATGTCTTCTTTAACTACAAATTACTTGGAACCAACTGGTAGAGAAGAGCTATGGCGTTTCACCCCAATGAAGCGCCTTGGCGGACTCCATGAGAGTGCAACTGCGATCACATCTAATTGTTCAACGGTCTTCTCTGGCGCGCAACAGGGATTTTCTCTCACAATTAAGGCTCATAACGAGATAGCGCCTCGCTCATTGAGCGAGGATGCAATTGTTAAGCGGGTTAGGGACAATGTCACTGAAGTTACATATTTAGAAATTCTCGCGGATCAGATTGTTGCCGAGCCAATTATGCTCCGTAGAAATAATCTGGGAAGCGCTGAAGTCTCCCGAACAGTGATTGTTGCAAAACCGCATAGTAAAGCGGTTGTCATCGTTGAAAGTTTCGGCAAAGCGATTTTAGGTGAGGAGATTGAAATAATCTTAGAACCTGGATCTAATCTCACATTTATCGCTCTCCAAGAGTGGGATGAGGAGAGTGTTCATTTAGGTCGCCATCATGCAATTGTTGGTAGAGATGCTTCATTCACCTCAATTCTGGTCTCCATCGGTGGCTCAGTTGTCCGGTTACTGCCTTCGGTCGAATATGACGGCCCTGGTGGAAGTGCAGATATGCATGGGGTGTACTTTGCAACGGCTGGTCAACATCTTGAACATCGCGTTTATGTTGATCATAACGAAATAAACGGCAGATCACGGGTAAATTACAAGGGAGCCCTTGCTGGAGAAGGTGCAAGGACTGTCTGGTTTGGCGATGTATTTATCCGGAAAAACGCTGAAGGTACCGATACCTATGAGATGAATAGAAATCTCTTGCTCACCGATGGTGCGCGAGCAGATTCTGTACCTAATCTTGAAATTGAGACAGGTGAGATCGTTGGCGCAGGACATGCCTCGACTACTGGTCGATTTGATGATGAGCATCTTTTCTATCTCATGTCTCGAGGAATTAACGAGTCTGAAGCGAGAAGATTGGTAATCAGAGGATTTTTTGATGAAGTGCTTAATAAAATTCCTATTGAAGCCATAGCTCATCGCCTCAGTGATCGAATTGATTCGGAGTTAGAGCGGGTAGGAAAGTAAATGAGTACCTTGAAACTTTCCGAGCTGATCGAAAACAAACCGGTAAAAATTGAGGTAAATGGAAGAGAGATTTGCGTGGTGAAACAAGGCGTTGATGTATTTGCCTTCGATGACACCTGCAGCCATGACGAAGCCTCACTATCTGAAAGTGAAGTGAGTCTTGGAAGGATTGAATGTTGGTTACATGGAACTGAATTTGATATGCGGACAGGTG
>JAQCKU010000007.1 GCA_027592195.1 Actinomycetota bacterium | reverse complement strand
AGCATTGGAATACGGCTCCAGAGATGTTATGCTTTAGCAATTTCATAGGCTCGTTTCTCAGTTATGACCGCACTTATATATTTTGCCGGAGTGAGGTCAAAGGCTGGATTAAAAGTTTGCGAACCTATGGGAGCTACCTGAATTCCTTTAAAGTAGTTAATTTCATCATCAGATCGAATCTCAATATGTATTGAACTTCCATCCTGAAGGTTGCGATCTACTGTGGATTCGGGAGCAACAACAAGGAAGGGGATTCCAGCTTCATGACAGGCTAGCGCGACGGCAAGAGAGCCAATTTTATTTGCGCTATCTCCATTAAGTGCGATTCGATCAGCTCCAATGAGAGCTGCATCAATTTTTCCGTTCATGATCGCCATCGTTGCTGCTGAATCAGGAAGAATTCGATAGCTAATATTAGATTTCATCAACTCCCAAGCAGTTAATCGACTTCCTTGAAGCAATGGCCGAGTTTCATCGACAAAAACTTCCTTTAACGCTTGCCGGCTCTGCATTGTTCGAATAACTCCCAGCGCAGTGCCGATACTTGTCGTTGCCAAAGATCCTGTATTGCAGTGAGTGAGAAGAGTTAGAGGTTTCTTTCCTAACTTTTCGATTAACCAATCCGAACCAATTGCTCCCATAAGATCACCGGAAAGGCGATCTTCTCTGGCAATTTGATGCGCCTCCTCCAAAACAGCGCTACGACCGCTGGGGAGAAATTTTCGAACCCGCTCAACGGCCCAAGATAAGTTGACGGCGGTTGGTCTAGCATCTCCAATAGCATCAATTAAATCTTCCAGTTGATCACTATTAAGATTTTCACGCTTAGCCTGATCTATAGCAGTAACAACTGCATAAGCTCCAGCGACTCCAATTGCAGGAGCTCCCCGGACAACAAGTTTTTTTATCGCTTCAATGATGAGGTTTACTTCTTGATAAGAGTGATATTTCTCTTCAAGTGGAATGAGGGTTTGATCAAGAAGAGTTAATTTCTCATCAATCCAATCAACTGCCTTGATCGGCCCAGACATTTATCCACCTCTCCTCATTAGCGCTTTACTCAATTTTCAATTAATTTCAAGATCTCTAGAGGGATACGCTACCGCTTTCGCTCCCTGAGTAAAATTCGAGAGGAGTAGGGAATAAGCTCTTTCCCACTAATTGTGATCATTATCCCTGCCACTAAAGCTAATAACCTTGCTGTTGATATCTCATCGAAACCTCCACCAAATACATAAACTGTTACAGCGCCAAGAATTTCTGACAAAGTTGCAATTGCTGTGAAGTAAAAAGCCTTTGAAACTGAATATCCAGCCAACCTAGCGGTAGCGGCAATTGCAATACCTTCCGGAATATTGTGTAGTGCCAGAATTATTGCAGTGGTAAGCCCAGTTTTAAAATCAACAAGAGTAGATGCGATTGGTGCCATTCCTTCAGGAAAATTATGTAGCGCGATAGCAATCATAATAATCCAAGATGAATTTTTTAATCGTTTTTTCTCATTTGCAATCTGATCATCAGTTCGAGTCAAAAGAAAAACTAGAGCTGTGCCAATAATTAACCAGAGTAAAATCTCATAAAAAGATAAATTTGCTTCGATCGTTGCTGGAAGAATCTGTCCAAGACTTACTGCAATCATCGCACCAGCAACAAGGAGTAAGGCAAAGGCGACAAACTTTTCACTGATATTCTTCTTTAACGCTATGAGCGCCCAACCAATTAATGTTGCGCTGGCAGCCGAAATCGCTAGAAGAAAGCCAACTGTGAGAGTCTCCATTTAACGCGTAAGGTACACCTCATTTAGAGGCGCACCTTTCGCGACTTCAAGCGCAACTTGATACGCAATCTGGTGGCGGGTGAAGGATTTGAACCTTCGAAGGCATAGCCGGCGGATTTACAGTCCGCTCCCATTGGCCGCTCGGGCAACCCGCCTTTAATTACGCGATTTCCAGAGGAGAGATTAGCCTAGGAGCGCTAGTAAAAGAAATCAGATCTCGTATCTATGGTGAGCTTTGGAGGAGCCATGGCAGATAGCAGTTTTGACGTAGTTTCAAAAATTGATAAGGCAGAGCTTGATAATGCAATTAACCAAGCGGCACGAGAGATTGATACTCGCTTTGATTTCAAAAATACTGGAACAAAAATTGAATTTTCAGGTGGAAAAATTCTTATTGAATCTGAGACAGAAGAGAGAGCAAAAGCTGCCCTTGATGTATTTAAAGATAAGTTGGTTAAAAGGCAAGTTTCACTTAAACATATTGATCCTTCAGAGCCTGCGCTCAGTGGAAAAATTTTCAAGATCAATATTGCAACAAAAGAGGGTATTACCCAGGAAAACGCTAAGAAGATTACCAAACTAGTAAAGGATGAAGGACCTAAGACTGTTAAAACACAGATCCAGGGAGAAGAGCTTCGGGTATCGAGTAAGAGCAGAGACGATCTTCAAGAGGTGATCGCGCTCATTAAAGGAGCTAACCTAGATTTTGCCATTCAATTTACTAATTACAGATAAAAAATAGAAAGAAAAGAGTTAAAATTCAAAATAATCGTCAAGAATATAGGAAAGGTCTTTTCTTTGGTTTGGCTGCCTACATTAGTTGGGGGCTTTTACCTTTTTATTGGCAATGGCTTGATGAAGCTAGTGCAACAGAGATACTTGCTCACCGAGGAGTTTGGTCACTAGTCTTTTGTATAATCTCTCTGATTGTTATCAAAAAGCTAAATGTTTTTGCAAAAGTTATTGGTAACTTTAGAACAGTCTCTATTCTGGCAATTGCAGCTGGATTTCTCACAATTAACTGGGGCGTTTATATCTGGTCTGTCACTGTGAATCGTGTTGTAGAAGCATCTTTAGGTTATTACGTTTCACCGTTGATGACAGTTTTCTTTGGAGTTCTTATCCTCAAAGAGAAACTATCTAAACTGCAGAAGGCGGCAGTAATAATTGCTGGAATTGGCGTACTTACCCTAACCCTTGGTTATGGTCACTTTCCTTGGGTTGGACTGGCTTTGGCAGGTAGTTGGGGTGGCTATAGCCTTATTAAGAAGAAATTGGAGCTAGGAGCGTTGGAGAGCCTGAGTATTGAAACTCTTATCGCCTTCCTTCCAAATTTGATTTATATCTGGTTTCTAGCCCAGTCAAATACTGGAGTTTTTGGCAGTAATTGGCTTACTACTTTTCTTCTTGCTGGTGCTGGCGTCGCAACGATTGTTCCACTTTTATTTTTCAATGGCGCAACCAATCGCCTCCCTCTCTCTACAGTAGGTCTTTTACAGTACATAACGCCAACTATTATGTTTTTTATAGGAGTTGGGGTAAATAAAGAGGCTATGAGCCCTGTGAAATTTGCTGGGTTTTTATCTATCTGGCTGGCGCTATTTCTCTTAGGTAGAGATCTATTGAAATCAAGTACTACGTTCGATAATGGCAAGACAAAGATTTGATAAAGCTTCTTTGATTGGAGTTGTTGGAAGATCTGCTAAAAGCTGATGAGCTTTATCTGCAATCTTTCGTAATTCTTCTCTACTCTCTTCAAGTGCTTTATGTTGTCTCAGTTGATTTAAAACATCTTTTAGGATTTCATCATCAGTGATTGGGCCACTTAAGAGAAGCTTTAATTGATCATCAGCGGGATCTTCAGATTGCAAAACCTTGAGCGTGATAAGAGTTGCAATTCCCTCCCGTAAATCAGTTCCAGGGGTCTTCCCTGATTGAATAGTCTCACTGGCAATATCAATGATGTCATCTGCCAACTGAAAAGCAATTCCAATTAATTCACCAAATTGCGTTACAAGCTCTGTAATTCTTGGATCTGCTCCTGAAATCATTGCGCCAAATCTCGCTGAGGTTGAAATCAGTGATGCCGTTTTATTAGCCACAACTTTTAGATAATGTTCCATCGGGTCTTCGCCATCTTGTGGACCTTGTGTTTCTTGAATCTGTCCCACAACTAAACGTTCAAAAGTGAGGGCTTGGAGTAAAACAGCTTCAGGACCAACCTCTGCTAAAAGTGCAGATGTTTTCGCGAAAAGATAATCACCAGTCAAAATAGCCACAGCATTACCCCAACGATAATTTGCACTTGTAACTCCACGGCGAAGAGCGGCTTCATCCATCACATCATCGTGATAAAGAGTTCCTAGGTGTGTAAGTTCGCAAGCAACTGCTGCTTTATAAATATTAATCCCACGCTCACTTCCCAGATAGGAGGTGAGAAGTACTAGAAGTGGTCGCAATCTTTTGCCACCGGCTAAAACCAGATGACGCGCAGTCTCCTCTACAAGCGGGTAATCCCCTTCAATATGAGTTTTCAGTAACTCTTCGACGCGCTCTAAACCCAGAGTTAGTTCAGCCGCTAAGCCCGGATCAAGGTTTGGAATTGCTAATTGGGATGCGCTCACCGGGTAAAGATAGCGAGATTTTCAATAAAGGAGAGGGTTGAATTTGGAAGTACACCAAGTATCAAAGTAAGAAAAGCAGTTCCCCAAACGGCAATTGACGATCGGAGTGTTGGCAAAGTCACAGTAACGGTGGCATCTTTTGCATCTGTAAAAAACATGAGCACGATCACTCTTATATAGAAAAATGCAGCGAGAGCGCTTGTTAACACTCCGACTACAACAACTGCAATATTTCCACTTTCATAGGCAGCGCTAAAGATAGAAAACTTTCCAATGAAACCTGATGTTAAAGGAATTCCTGCAAATGTTAATAAGAAGAATGCAAAGGCTGATGCGATAGCTGGAGATTTCTTCCCAAGACCTGCCCAGCGATTGAGATCTGTCACCTCGCCTTGGCTATCTTGAATTAAAGTAATGATTCCAAAAGCTCCTAAAGTTGCGATTCCGTACGCCAATAGATAAAAGAGAGAGCTCTCAAGGCCAGCCTTGTTAAAGGCTATGACGCCAGTTAATAAGAATCCAGCATGAGCGATCGATGAATATGCAAGCATTCTTTTAACATCGCGTTGTACTAACGCTACTACTGATCCAACAACCATTGTTAAAATCGCAACAGCAGTCAACAATGGTCTCCATTGCCAGATAGCGCCATCTAAAACTGTATAAAAAATCCGCAATACCGCTAAGAATGCTGCAACTTTTGTAACGGCAGCCATAAATCCAGTTATAGGAGTTGGCGCACCTTGATAAACATCAGGGGTCCAGGCGTGGAAGGGAACAGCACCAACTTTAAAGAGTAGACCTACTGAGAGAAAGACAATTCCAATGAGAAGAAGTACATCGTTACCAGAGCTTCCAACTACAGCGCTTCGGATCTGCGAAAATTGTATCGACCCTGAATATCCATAGAGAAAAGCCGCTCCAAAAATAAAGAATGCTGAAGAGTAAGCGCCTAAAAGAAAATACTTCATCGCAGATTCTTGTGAAAATAACCTTCGGCGGCGAGACAACCCTGCCATTAGATAGAGAGGAAGTGAGAGTACTTCTAGCGCTATAAAGAGGGTAATAAGATCATTGGCTGCTGGAAAGAGCATCATGCCCGCAACAGAGAAGAGCAGGAGTGGGAAAATTTCAGTCTGTTGCTTTCCAATTGCTAGAGCTTTCCGCTCCTCTTCAGAGCCAGGCAGAGCCGATGCCTCTGGCGCAAAGGAGTCAACATCTAAGATAAATAGAAGGCTGATTAGGGTGAGTATCAGAATTGTTCCTTGAGCGATAATGACCGGTCCATCAATAACAACCGAATTAATCGCTGCATTGGTAGTGACCAAATCTTTATTAGCAAAAACCTGAAATAGAGCGAGTAGAAGAGTTGTTGGTGTTAAAAGCGAATGAATGAATTTTCGAAGAGATTGCTTTGCAAAAGCTTCAACAAGGACTCCGATAATTGCGCCGGCAAAGATAATGAGCATCGGCAAGAGCGCGACATACTCTAGTTTTGGAGTAACAAAACCGGTCATGGCTAGTTCCTACCTACTTTCCCAGTGTTGGTGCAGGGTCAGAGAACCCTGCTTTAGTAATAACTCGCTCTGAAACTGGATTGATCACATCAAGTGCTGGCTTTGGATAAAAGCCAAGAGCTACGATCGCAACGATTACAGGAGCAATAGAAATCTTCTCTCGAAGATTTAGATCTTTAAGATTTTCATTCCCGGCAGTGGTTGGACCATGGAGCGCTTTCTGAACTGGGATGAGAATATAGAGCGCAGCTAGAATTATTCCAAGAGTTCCAATGATCGCAGCAACTGGATATCGAGTAAAAGTTCCAACGAGGACTAAGAATTCACTAACAAAACTTGATAACCCAGGTAGAGCTAGCCCTGAAAGTCCTGCAATAAAGAAGCTCCATGCCATTACCGGAGTAACCCTCTGCAGACCGCCAAATTCAGAGATCGTTGATGATCCCCTTCGATGGATCATCCATCCAGCAACTAAAAAGAGCGCCGCTGTTGAAAAGCCATGATTGACCATATAAAGAACTGCTCCGGTATGGCCCTGAGTAGTCATTGCAAAGATTCCCATTGTTATAAAACCAAAGTGAGATATTGAGGTGAAAGCAATCAACCTATTTATATCTTTCTGACCAATCGCTAAAAACGCTCCATAGATAATCGAAATTAGCGCTAGGGTAATAATCATTGGTGTGAAAGTTTTTGAGGCATTTGGAAAGAGTTCAAGGCAGTAACGCATCATTCCAAAAGTTCCAACTTTATCTAAAACACCTAAGAGTAATACTGAAGTACCTGGAGTCGCTGACTTTGCTGCATCTGGAAGCCATGTATGTAATGGCCATAAAGGCGCCTTTATCGCAAATGCTATGAAGAATCCTAAAAAGA
This sequence comes from Actinomycetota bacterium, assembly GCA_027592195.1. GTDB lineage: Bacteria > Actinomycetota > Actinomycetes > Nanopelagicales > Nanopelagicaceae > SYAN01. The sequence continues at coordinate 20,408 of JAQCKU010000007.1, read as the reverse complement.
GGAAATTCTCAGTGAGTGAATCAATTTGCAACGTTGCCAGAGATGAAATATCAAAGGTTCTTCCAATCTGATTACCTGCGATGACATATAAACCAATGATGGAGGCAAGCATCAATAAACCGCCGAAGAGACTATAAAGCAGGAATTTAACAGCTGCTTGAATTCTCTCTCCGCTGCCATAACCTCCGATGAGAAAATAGACTGGAATGAGCATCGCTTCAAAAAATACATAAAATAGGAAGACATCTGTCGCAGCAAAGACGCCAATCATCATGGTTTCAAGAATGAGAATGAGCATATAAAAGGTTTTTGTACTCCAACGTCCTCCCTCGGATTCATTCCAGCCGGCAAGAATCACAATAGGAACCAGAATCACAGAGAGAAGAATCAGAAGGAGAGAGATTCCATCTATTCCAACGCTGTAATTGATTCCAAAAGTTGGAATCCACTCTCTCACCTCAACAAATTGAAATTCGCTCTCGGCTCTATCAAATTTTGTTGCAATCCAAATACCAAGAAGTGCAACAATGATCGATGTAGCAAACGCTAGACGTTTAACTCCTAGCGCATCATCTTTTTTAAGGAATACAAGAGCCAGAACGCCCAGCAGTGGCAGTAAGCCAAGTACTGTTATTAGACTCATAGCGTTACCACCCATATTGCTGCAATAAGCGCTGCGGCACCGATTAATATTAAGAGCGCATAATTACGGATATATCCGCTTTGAATTCTCCTCAAGCCCTTAGCTGAACCTAGCGAGACTTGCGCAACGCCTCTAACTAATCCATCAATAACCTTCTCATCAGTTTTCACAAGAGTAGAGGTAATTGCTAACCCTGGTCTCATAAAGAGCGTCTCATTTATCTGATCTTGCATCAAATCTTTTCTCGCCGCTCTAGTAAAAATTGAGACCTTCTCTGGAGCCTCGATCGGTATATCTTTTCGATACTTCGCAATCGCAATTGCCACACCAATCAGAACAGCAGTTAGCGCCATAGTTGTTACTGTTGCATGAGAGATAAATTCTTCATGTTTATGGCCACCCTTATCGACAACGGGTTTGAGCCAGTATTCCAATCTCTTCCCGCTATAAAGTAGGAAACCTGAACCTATCGATCCAAGCGAGAGAATGACCATCGGAGCCCAGATAAGAAATGGAGATTCGTGAGGTCTCTGCCCCTCTGACCAACGCTTCTTTCCTAAGAAGGTCATCATAAAAAGACGAGTCATGTAAAAGGCAGTGATTACTGCACCAAGTAAAGTGATGCTTCCAAAAACTATACCTTTTGCGCCACCTAGATTAAAGGCTGCTTCAATAATTTTATCTTTAGAGTAAAAACCTGCAAATGGCGGAACCCCAATAATCGCCAGATATCCAAAACCAAAGGTAATTGTTGTGATCGGCATATATCGAGCCAGACCACCATATCGACGCATATTTACTTCATCGCTCATGCCATGCATGACAGAGCCTGCCCCTAAGAACATTCCAGCTTTAAAGAATCCATGGGTAAGTAGGTGCATAATTGCAAATGCATATCCAATTGGACCAAGACCGGCTGCAAGAATCATGTAACCAATTTGAGACATAGTTGATGCAGCTAGAGCTTTCTTAATATCGTCTTTTGCCATACCAATAATCGCACCAAAGAGAAGCGTGATTGCGCCAACAATAACAACTGCAAACTGGGCGATAGGAGCATTATCAAAGACAAAATTAGATCTAACTATGAGATAGACACCTGCAGTCACCATAGTCGCTGCATGGATCAGAGCCGATACCGGGGTAGGACCTGCCATCGCATCACCCAGCCATGATTGAAGTGGGAATTGCGCTGATTTGCCAACTGCAGCTAGAAGTAAAGCAAAACCAATCGCCACCATGGCTCCTTGTGATGCTGAATTGGCCTGCTCTTCGATCCCTTTAAAAGTAACAGTTCCAAAAACAGCAAAGGCAACCATGATCGCAATAGATAGACCTAGATCACCTATTCGATTTACAACAAAAGCTTTCTTCGCTGCTGTTGCATACTCTGGCTTTTTATTCCAGAAACCGATAAGAAGATAAGAGGCAAGACCTACCCCTTCCCAGCCAACGTAGAGGTTGAGATATGAATCTCCTAAAACCAGTAGAAGCATGGCTGCGATAAAGAGATTTAAATATGCAAAGAATCGACGGCGATCAGGGTCATGAGACATATACGAGATGGAATAAATATGTATCAGAGTTCCAACACCAGTTATGAGAAGTACAAAACAGATTGATAGTTGATCTAGTAGTAGCGCAGCATCAACGTTAAATGATCCTACTGAAATCCAAGTAAATACTTTTTGGTAGAGAGCGCGATTAGCTTCTTCCCTGCCCACCATCGCGAACATTTCGATCATTGCAAGTAGAAAGGTTGATCCAGCTATTGCAGTTGCAAAAAGATGGCCCCACTTATCTGCCTTCCTCCCTGCTAGAAGAAGAAATCCAGAGCTAAAAAGTGGAAGGGCGATGAGAACTACTAAAGTTTCACTCTCCAGCATCTGGCTACCTCCTCAACAAACTTGCATCATCTACTGATGCAGATCTACGAGAGCGATAGATCATCACGATAATTGCCAGCCCAACTACCACTTCGCAAGCTGCAACCACCATAGTAAAGAAAGCAACCATCTGACCTTCTAAATTTCCATGAATTCTGGCAAAAGTTACAAAGGCAAGATTGGATGCATTGAGCATTAGCTCAATACACATAAAGATCACAATTGCATTTCTTCGAATAACAACGCCAACAGCTCCGATCACGAAAAGCGCTGCTGAAAGATAAAGGTAATATGAAATATCCATTTATCTCTCCTCTTCTCTCTCTACTGCACTACTCTCATCGGCCTCATTTACTCCCGGCAATTGGTCAAGTGCAAATTTGCTCTGATCAATAACATCACCTCGAGCTTGCAGCGTTTTAGATACAGAAAGTTCTGATGCGCTTCCATCAGGTAAAAGTGCGGGCACATCAAGTGCGTTATGTCGTGCATAAACGCCAGATCCAGGTAAACCTGCTGCTGTTGCGAGGGAATCGCCTCTAAACCTTGCTACAGATTTATATCTTTGAGTTCTGCTTATTTCTCTACTTTTCTCTGAATGAGCAAGAACCATCGCTCCAACTGCTGCTGTTATTAGTAGAGCAGAGACAACTTCAAAAGCCCAGACATACTCTGTAAATAACAATCTTGCGATCCCTTCAACATTTCCCTCGCTATTTAGTACAGCCAAATCAGGTGCCTGCTCCGAGATTTGAGCACGAGAAAGTAAAGATATTAGTAGCAAACTAATTCCAATTGCCAAGGTAATTGCAACTGGACGAATACCTTTGAGATTTTCTTTTAAAGAATCAGATGAATCAACACCAACAAGCATTAAAATAAATAAGAAGAGCATCATCACCGCACCGGTATAGACAATTATCTGAACTACTCCGAGAAACGCTGCTCCATTAGCGATATAGAAGATGGCTAAAATGATCATTATTGAGACAAGCATGAGCGCAGCATGAACTGCTTTTTTCACAAATAAGATACCCAACGCTGCAATAACTGCGATCGGTGCCAGAATAAAAAATTGAACCGCTTCGGCCGTTCCAACCTGGCCTACCTCAAGTGCTAAATTCATTTATTTGGCTCCGCAATATTTTCTTGCAACGGGCTGGCGCCAGGAACCTCTCCCCGATAGTAGGTCTGATCATCTGCATCTGGATACATGGGATGAGGAGGTAGAAGCATGCCGGCTCGAAGGGGTGCAAGTAAATCTTCTTTTTCAAAGATTAATTTCTGCCTCTGATCATCTGCTAATTCGTATTCATTAGTCATTGTTAGCGCTCTTGTTGGGCACGCTTCTATACATAATCCGCAGAAGACACATCGGAGATAATTGATCTGATAAACCTTGCCGTACCGCTCTCCTGGAGAGAATCGTTCACCTTCACTGTTATCTGCGCCCTCAACATAGATGGCATCTGCAGGACAAGCCCATGCACAGAGTTCACAACCAATACATTTCTCAAGCCCATCTGGATGACGATTTAATTGATGGCGACCATGAAATCTTGGCGCGGTTGCTTCTTTCACCTCCGGATATTGAACAGTATTAACTTTTTTAAACATAGTTCGAAAAGTGACCCAGAAACCTTTGAGCTGTGAAGCAAAGCCAGATGGACCATTATCAATAACTTCATGGCTCTCGCGCTCGGCTCGGTTTAACGGCTCTAATTCATTGGAGTTAGATTCATTATTCATGGCTCTCAATTACCAGCCTTTCGTTTTTTCGAGCGGTGGGCATTACTGGAAGAGGAAAGGATGGTTCTGGCATCTCACCAATATTATGGAGGAAGGCCTGCCTCTTAACTTTTGATCTCTCATAGAGAGTTGATGCAGCAAGAACAAGGAGAACTACTCCAAGAGTGAAGCCTCCGATAATAAATTGTGATGCACCTTCTGCTGTTAGGACTCGGAGCGTGGCAACAACAAGAATCCAGGCAAGAGATGAAGGGATTAATACCTTCCAACCAAGTTTCATAAATTGGTCATATCGCAACCGAGGAAGTGTTCCGCGGAGCCAGATGAAGAAAAAGAAGAAGAGTGAAACTTTTCCTAAAAACCAGAATACGGTAAACCAACCACCCAACCAGGCTTCTGTAAATCCAAGCCCTGGAACTGCACGGTAGCCACCTAAAAATAAAGTGGTTGCTAAGGCTGAAACCGAGATTATATTTACATATTCAGCAAGGAAAAAGAGTGCAAACTTTAACGATGAATACTCGGTATGAAACCCTCCAACAAGCTCTCCTTCAGCTTCAGCTAAATCAAATGGAGCTCGATTTGTCTCACCAACCATTGAAATAACAAAAATAACAAAGGAGGGGAAAAGAACTAGCGCAAACCAGAATCGATCTTGTGCTGCAACGATCTCTGATGTGGACATTGAGCCGGCATAAATAAAAACGGCTACCAGTGAAAGCCCTAGAGAGATTTCATAGGAAATTACCTGAGCACTTGATCGCAATCCGCCAAGCAGTGGATAGACCGATCCAGAGGACCAACCGGCGAGAACAATTCCATAGACGCCAATAGAGGTAACGGCAAGGATATAGAGAACAGCAACTGGTAAATCTGTTAACTGCATTGCCGTCTGCCTACCAAAAAGTGAAACTGGCCCTGAGATTGGAATAACGGCAAAAGCGAGAAAACAGACAGTCACACTGATGAGTGGAGCAAGGACAAAAATAATTTTATCTGCAGCTTTAGGGATCAGATCTTCTTTAAATGCAAGCTTTACTCCATCTGCAAGGCTTTGGAGTAGACCAAACTTTCCAGTCCGGTTTGGGCCAAGCCGCATCTGCATTCTCGCAACGATTCGACGCTCTGCCCAGATTGCAATAAGAGTCAAAATAACGCATAGGCCAAAGACCATAAAAGCTTTTACGGTGATGAGCCAGCCTGGGTCTTGGCCGATTAATTCTGCAGTTGTCATGCTTTCACCACCGATACAAGAGAATGTGTTGCGCTCTTTAAGGCAAGGAGCGGTCGAGAATTTTCAGAATTTCTTGGAATCCAGATCGCGCGGGGATCAATATCGCCAATCTGAAGGGGGAGAATAATCTCACCGTTTGAATTAGAAATTTTAATGAGATCACCATCGACAACTCCTAGTCGATTAGCTCGATCATCTGAAATTACAGCAACGCAAGGGTGAGCCGTTCCTGCCAAATTAGGTTCATGCTCTTGAAGAGATCCATTATCAAGAAGTAGCCGCCATGAAGTTAAGATTGCTTGATTTTTACCTGGTTCTTTAATCTTCGCTTGATCTGCAGATAGGGAAGCTAGAGCAGATTTCTGATCAGATGATCCATCTCCAAAAGATGCAAGTTCCTTTGCTGCTTTCTCAACAGTTCCAAGATTAATTGGTCGGCCAATCTCATCAGCCAAAATAGAGAGAATTCTTACATCACTTCTATGGAGTGAATTAGTGACTGCCGCTTCAAATTTGCGAGCGCGACCTTGCCAATCGAGGAATGACCCACTCTTCTCAACAACTGCAGCTACTGGAAGTACAACATCTGCAACTTCACTCATTGCGCTATTGCGAATTTCTAAACTGACGACAAATGCTTTACGGAGCCCGTCGATAGCTGATGCTGAAATATCGCCAGGGTCTACACCGCCCACCAGAAGCGCCTCGATCTCCCCTTTATGGAGCGCATCCAAAATTTGATCGGTAGAAAGACCAGTCTGAGTTGGAAGTGGCCCTGATCCCCAAGCGCGCTCTATATCTTGCCGGGCCTTTGGATCAGCTACCTGCCTTGCGCCAGGCAGCAGGTTGCCAATTGCGCCAGCTTCAAGTGCGCCTCGTTCACCAGCCCGACGAGGAATCCAAGCCAACTTTGCACCACTTTGCTCTGCCAACTTCAAGGCTGCAGTTAAAGCTCCAGATACCTCAGCAAGGCGCTCACCAACAAGAATCACTGATCGATTGGTAAGAGCAAATTTTGAAATATCTTCAACTTCATTGCCGACGTTTTTTATAACAGTTGCTTTTAACTTTTCATTACCGCGGCTAGTGAAGGGAGCGAGCGCGCTCACCTTTAAACCACGCTTTCGCACTTGCTTAAAAATTCTTAGGAAAATAATTGGTGACTCTTCCTCAGGTTCAAAGCCAAGGAGGATTACTTGATCTGCCTTATCAATATCTAGATAAGTAACGCTCTTACCAAGGAGCAGAGCTGCTAAGAAATTTCGTTCTTCATCGCTACTTGTTCTGGAACGGAAATCAATATCATTGGTATTGAGCGCAATCCGGGCAAATTTAGAGTAGCCGTAGGCATCTTCAATAGTTGATCGTCCACCGACTAAAACCGCAGCTCTATTAATAGAGAGTCCGTGAGCGGCATGCGCCAGAGCCTCTGGCCATGAAGCCTCCACTAGCTCACCACTTTCATTTCGGATAAGCGGTGAGGTTAATCGATCGCGGTGTTCATACTTAAATGCCCATCGACCCTTATCGCAGCTCCACTCTTCATTAACAGTTGAATCATCTCCTGCTAACCGACGTAGCGTTTTCCCACGACGAACATCAACTCTCATATCGCAACCAGAGGCACAGTGTTCACAAGCAGATGGCGTTGAAACTAGATCAAATGGCCTTGCTCTAAATCGATAAGAAGCTCCCGTGAGGGCACCTACTGGGCAGATCTGAACAGTATTACCTGAAAAATACGATTGAAATGGCTCTTTCTCATAAATGCCTACCTGCTGGAGAGCGCCCCGTTCATTGAGAGTAATAAAAGGGTCTCCTGCAATCTGTTCAGAAAATCTCGTACATCGAGCACAGAGAATGCATCTCTCTCTATCAAGGAGAACTTGAGAGGAGATATTTATTGGCTTTTCAAAGGTGCGCTTTACTCCCTCGTAACGAGATTCACCGCCACCATTCGACATCGCTTGATTTTGCAATGGGCACTCGCCACCTTTATCGCAGACCGGACAATCAAGTGGATGATTTATTAAGAGTAACTCCATAACTCCTTTTTGGGCTTTCTCTGCAACAGGAGAAGTCAATTGGGTATTGACTACCATTCCGGGCTCGACTGGAATGGTGCAAGAGGCTTGCGGCTTAGGAAATTTCCTACCGTTAATCTCTATATCTACTAAACATTGGCGACAAGCACCGACGGGATCTAAAAGTGGATGATCGCAAAATCGTGGGATTTGAATACCTAATTTTTCAGCTGCTCGAATAACAAGAGTTCCCTTTGGAACGCTCACCTCGAACCCATCTACAATTATGGTGATCATTTCGATTGCGCTATCTGCGCCTTGGCTACTTGTTATCTCCTGATTTTTTATCTCTTGAATGCTCATCGCAGACCTGCCGTTGCAAAGATAGTTGATGCAGCTGGATCAAATGGACAGCCCCCATTTTTTAAGTGCTCAAGATATTCATCTCTGAAATATTGCAAGGATGAGATGATCGGGCTGGCAGCTCCATCGGCAAGGGCACAGAAAGATCTACCCATAATGTTGTCGCATATATCTAGAAGTTTTTCTAGATCTTCTGGTGCGCCTTGACCATTTTCTAGATTTTTTAACGCTTGCACTAACCACCAAGTTCCTTCACGGCATGGCGTGCATTTGCCACAGGATTCATGTTTATAAAACTCTGTCCAGCGTAGAACTGCACGTACAACACAAGTTGTTTCATCAAATATCTGGAGCGCTTTTGTTCCAAGCATTGAACCAGCTGCGGCAACGCCTTCATAATCAAGTGGTACATCAAGGTGTGCATCGGTAAACATCGGAGTCGATGAACCACCAGGGGTCCAAAATTTCAATTTATGGCCAGCCCTCACGCCACCTGCCATATCAATTAACTCCCGCAAGGTGATTCCAAGCGGTGCCTCAAATTGACCTGGATTGGTGATGTGGCCAGAGAGTGAATAAAGGGTAAAACCCTTCGATTTTTCTGTACCCATGGAGGCAAACCACTGCGCACCGTTAGCGATAATTGATGGCACTGAAGCAATTGACTCGACATTATTAACAACTGTTGGCCTGGCATAAAGGCCTGCAATTGCTGGGAAGGGCGGCCTTAATCGAGGCTGACCACGGAAGCCCTCAAGTGAATCAAGAAGGGCAGTCTCCTCACCACATATATATGCACCTGCCCCTACATGGAGAACGAGCTCCAAATCAAATCCTTTGCCTAAAATATTTTTTCCTAACAAGCCAGCGCTATATGCATCTTCGATTGCCTGCTGAACCCGCCTTACAACATGTGTAACTTCACCGCGGATATAAATAAAGGCATGGTTAGCTCGAATCGCATAGGAAGCAATAATCACTCCCTCGATTAATACATGAGGATTAGCCATAAGTAACGGGGTGTCTTTACATGTTCCCGGCTCAGATTCATCTGCATTAACAACGAGATAATGATCTTTCTGATCGCCTTGTGGGATAAATCCCCACTTCATCCCGGTTGGGAAACCAGCGCCGCCTCTTCCTCGAAGGCCAGATTCTTTAACTTCTTCAATAATTTTATCTGGATCCATCGCTAGCGCTTTAGCTAGAGCAAGGTATCCACCATTTCGCTTATATCCCTCCATAGTGAAGGAATCTTTCTGATCCCAGAATGCAGAGAGAACTGGAGTTAGGGTATTCATTACTCGCCCCCTTTACTATTTTTTGCAATCTTTAATCCAAGAAGTGTTGGATCACCGGCTTGAACTCCTTGATGAGCTAAACCATCGTTAATTCCCGCTAATACCGCAGATGCTTCTTTCCAGGTAACAAGACGATCTGGACCGCGAGTAGGTGGCGGTGGATTTCCTTGCCTCATTGAGTCAACAAGATCTTTTGCGCTCTCAACGTTCTGATTATCGTAGAACTCCCAATTAGCCATAACTACCGGGGCATAATCGCATGCAGCGTTACATTCAATATGCTCAACTGAAACTTTTCCATCATCAGTGACGCCATCATTTTCAATCCCTAGATGTTCTAGAACGCTCTGATAAATCGCATCTCCACCCATTACGGCACAGAGAGTATTTGTACAGATTCCAACATGATATTGGCCCACTGGTTTACGCTTATATTGAGTATAAAAAGTTGCAACAGCGTTAACTTCAGCGCTCTCTAATGAAAGAATTTGTGCAATTGTTTCAATTCCAGTTTCAGTTACATAGCCTTCAATTGATTGGAGATAGTGAAGCAGCGGCATAATTGCAGATCGAGTACGTGGATATCTTTTAACTATTGAATCCATTACCGCAAGATCTTTATCGCTATATGGAGATGAGATAGGTTGATTCATTATCGATCGACACCTCCCATAACAGGATCAATAGAGGCAACCGCGGCAACAACATCGGCAATCTGGCCACCTTCGCACATTGCCGCAGTTGATTGCAGATTATTAAATGATGGCTCTCTAAAGTGAACTCTGTAAGGACGCGTTCCACCATCGCTAACCAGATGAACTCCCAGCTCGCCTCGAGGAGATTCAACGGCGGTATAAACCTGCCCTGCAGGAACTCTAAAGCCCTCAGTCACTAGCTTAAAGTGATGTATCAAAGCTTCCATCGATTCACCCATGATTTTTCTAATGTGCTCAAGAGAATTACCAAGACCATCTCCGCCAAGTGCTAGCTGTGCTGGCCAGGCAATTTTCTTATCTGAAATCATTACTGGCGATCCTTCTGACTTTTCTAATTTTGCTACGCATTGCTCAACTATCCGGAGTGATTGCTCTAATTCATTCACTCTGATGAGAAAGCGCCCATAGGAATCTGCACTCGTTGCCGTAATCACATCAAATTGATAGTTCTCATAACCACAATACGGTTGAGTCTTTCTTAAATCCCAAGGTAACCCAGTGGCTCTAAGGACTGGGCCAGTTACTCCCAAAGTGGTGCAACCGGCAAGATCTAAATAACCAACATCTTTTGTTCGCTTCATCCAGATGGAGTTACCAACTAAGAGATTTTCATTATCTTTAAAGTTTTTTCTTAAATCTTTTATAGTTTCAGTAATTTTAGAGAGGGCGCCAGCGGGTAAATCTTGAGCAACTCCACCGGGGCGGATATAGGCCATATTCATTCTCAAGCCAGAGATAAGCTCAAATAGATCAAGGACCTTCTCGCGCTCTCTAAATGCAAAGAGCATCGGGGTAAGCGCTCCTAGCTCTAGCGCTCCAGTTCCCAGGGCGACCATATGAGAGGAGATCCGATTGAGCTCCATCATCATGACTCGAATTACGGTAGCCCGCTCCGGGACATCTTCTGTGACGCCAAGTAATTTCTCGACACCAAGGCAGTAAGCCGTTTCATTAAATAACGGGGCTAGGTAATCCATTCGAGTTACAAATGTGACCCCTTGAGTCCAAGTTCGGTATTCACAATTTTTTTCAATTCCAGTGTGGAGATATCCAATACCACAACGACATTCTGTAATTGTCTCGCCCTCTAGCTCCAACATTAAACGTAGAACTCCATGGGTCGATGGGTGCTGTGGTCCCATATTTACAACAACTCGCTCTTCTTTATTCTGACCAATCTCTGTCGCTACTTGATCCCAATCGCCACCGGTTACTGAATAGACAGTTCCTTCAGTTGTCTCGCGAGAAGATGCGTAAGGATCAAAATAAGTTTCGTTACTACTCATTATTTATACGACCTTCGGCGATCTGGTGGTGGAATAACTGCGCCTTTATATTCAACTTCGATTCCACCAAGTGGATAATCTTTCCGTTGTGGATGTCCAGGCCAATCATCAGGCATCAAAATTCGTGTAAGCGCAGGGTGTCCGTCGAAAATAATTCCAAACATGTCAAAAGTTTCTCGTTCGTTCCAATTGTTGCCCGCCCAAACTTCAACCAGAGAAGGGATATGCGGATCAGATTCAGGAGCGGTGACTTCAAGACGGATACGGCGGTTATTAGTGATTGAAAGTAATGGATAGATTGCGTGTAATTCTCGACCCTTTTCTTCTGGGTAGTGCACACCGCTTACTCCAAGACAGATCTCAAATCTCAATGTTGGAGTGTCTCGAAGAATTTTTGCAACATCAAGAATTCTTTCTCGTTTTACAAATAGCGTCAGCTCTCCTCGATCGACAATTACTTTCTCGATAGCATCGCTAAAGAGTGGATATGCGCGCTCTAACTCATCTGCAACTTCATCAAAGTAAGAACCATATGGCCGCTCACTTGATCCCTGATTGAGGCTCTGTTGAACTAACCCACCGTAACCAGAGGTATCGCCGCTTCCCTTAACTCCAAATAGCCCTGAGCCGGAATTAATATCGCTCATGCCAATAAACCCTTCATCTGATGGGTTGGTATCGCAGAGATTGCTGCAGCTTCAACTTCTCTCACAACTTCTTCTCGATTTACGCCAAGCTTTGTATTCTTAATTTGATCATGGAGTTTTAATATCGCATCCATCAACATCTCTGGCCTTGGTGGGCATCCAGGGAGATAAATATCTACCGGAACAACATGATCAACGCCTTGGACAATGGCATAGTTATTAAACATTCCACCAGAGGATGCACATGCGCCCATTGATAAGACCCATTTTGGTTCAGCCATCTGATCATAAATTTGTCTAAGAACAGGAGCCATCTTGTTAGAAACTCTTCCCGCAACAATCATCAAATCTGCTTGCCGAGGGGATGCTCGGAAGACCTCCATACCAAATCTTGCTAAATCGTATCGACCGCCGCCAACTGCCATCATTTCAATAGCGCAACAAGCCAATCCAAAGGTAGCTGGCCAGAGCGAATTGCTACGCATGTAATTTGCAAGGTCTTCAACTGTTGTCAGTAGAAATCCGCTGGGAAGTTTCTCTTCAACGCCCATTTAATCCCATTCCAATCCGCCACGTCGCCAAACGTAAACATAAGCTACAAAAACCGTTAGGATAAATAGGGCCATTTCAATTAAGCCAAAAACTCCTAATTGATCAAAGGTAACAGCCCAGGGATAGAGAAAGACTATTTCTATATCAAAGATAATAAATAACATTGCGGTCAAAAAATATTTAATTGGGAAACGTCCCCCACCTTGAGCTTGTGGGCTAGGTTCAATTCCACACTCATAGGCCTCTAACTTTGCTCGGTTGTATCGCTTCGGTCCCGTGAGGGCTCCTGCGGCTAAAGAGATCAATCCGAACCCAAATCCGATTGCACCAACTGCAATGATTGGGACATAAGGGTTCACGAGGGTTAATCCTAAGCTGAGGCCTTAAATGGGGGAAATTAGAGCGACTTCTGAGCGATGTGAACTGCGACACCCCCGCCAGTGAGATTGCGCCATCTGGGCGAGCGCCAACCAGATTCCTCCATAATTGAGGCTAGCTCACCTTGTGCAGGCCAAGAAAGGATCGATTCCGCAAGGTAGATATATGCATCAGGGTTGGGAGAGAGCCGTTTGGCGATAACTGGGAGAGCTTTCAATAAGTATTTCATATAAATATAGCGAAATGGCGAGAAGGTGGGTTGAGAGAACTCAACAATGTAGATAGACCCGCCGTTCTTTGTGACGCGCAACGCCTCTTTGAGAGCTAATCCAACATCATTGGTATTTCGTAACCCAAATGAAATTGTAGTTATATCGAATTCGCCATCTTTAAATGGCAGGTTGAGCGCATCACCAAATTGAAATTTGATACCACTTCTCATTTTTCGTCCAGCTGCCAGCATTCCTTCTGAAAAATCTAAAGCAATAACCTCCGCTCCAGCCTTAGCAAGTGGTTCACTTGATGCTCCAGTTCCTGCAGCAATATCTAATATTTTCATTCCAGGCTCTGGGTTAATAATTGCGGTTACTTTTTTTCTCCAGCGCTTACTCTGACCTAGACTCATAAGGTCATTAAGCAAGTCATATCGCTTTGCTACCCGATCAAACATCCCAGAGACATCTTCGGGTTCTTTATTTAAATCAGCCCGCGTCATAGCCCTATCTTCGCGCGGGCGCGCTTTTCCCACAAATCGGTAGACTTACAAGGTTGAAAATTACAGAAGCGAGAGGGATCAGATGAAAATTAGGGTTCGCACTGATCTCTTAAGTGGCGCTCCGGACCTTCTAAATATCGCCCTTCAATCAAATCCAGATAGTGAGCCAATCGCTTGGGTTCGTGGCAATGAGGGCTTTATTGGATTTGGTGAGTTTGCCGCCATTGAAATCTCTGGAGAAGATCGTTTTTTCACCGCAAAAAAATGGTGGCAACAGCAGCTACAAAACCTTGAAATTCAAAATAATGTACATGGTTCTGGAACTGGTCCAATTCTCTTTGCCTCGTTCTCTTTTGATCAATCAGAGATTTCAAAATTAATTATCCCGCAAGTGCTAATTGGAAAACGTGGCGAAAAAACATGGATCACTTGGTTTGGTGATCAAAAAGAGCCCGCTATTACCGAGCTCATTAAAAAGCCTTCCCCAATTACCCTCCAATGGCAGGGAGATAGCGGTGAAGATTGGCGAAAGCGGGTAACTCATCTTGTCAATCAGATAAAAGATGAGAAGGTTGAGAAGGTGGTTCTCGCTCGCTCAATTGATGGATCATCCGATAAGCCGATAAATTCAAGAAGAATTCTTCAACTTCTACATAGCCAATATCCAACGACTTGGTGTTTTTCAAATTCAGGTCTTGTAGGCGCAACCCCTGAGTTGCTAGTCAGGTTGAGTAAATCACTAGTCACCTCAAGAGTTCTTGCCGGAACTATTAAAAAATCAGGCGACGATCAGAAAGATTTAGCTCTAGCAGCTTCACTTGCTCGATCATCTAAAGATCTTGAAGAACACGAATATGCAGTCCGTTCTGTAGCCGATGCGATCACGCCACTCTGCTCATCTACAAATATTCCTGAATCACCTTTTGTTTTACATCTATCAAATGTTATGCATCTTGCTACCGATGTGACTGGTGTTCTATCTGATGCTGCAACTCCTTCTGATATTTTTGAACTTGTATCTAGCCTCCATCCATCAGCAGCAGTCTGCGGAACACCACGTTCAGCAGCAGCAGCAGCCATCAGTGAGATTGAAGGTTTTTCACGGGGACGCTATGCCGGTCCAGTTGGATGGATTGATATCAGATCAGATGGCGAATTTGCCATTGCGCTTCGATGCGGGGAGTTAGATAAATCAGGAGAGAAAATTCGAATCTATGCAGGTTGTGGGATCGTAGCTGGCTCTGATCCTGAGGCAGAATTTGCTGAGAGTCAAGCAAAATTACACCCCATGCAAAAAGCTCTTGAAGAGCATTAAGAGATTAAATTATTAAATTCTGAGGCAATGAAGGCAAGATTATCTGCATTACTCTCCCGATCTGGAACCTTTGCGACAACTACAGTCACACCTTTATTTTTAGGGTTTGCAAGTGAGTTTGAAAGAGCGCTCTCTAACTCCTCTACGCTCTCAACTTCTACAACCTTTATACCAAAACCAGATACGATTTTTTTGATTGATTTATTATGTGGGGTACCAAATACCTCTTCAAAATAGGGCACTCCTCGCTGTGGCAAGGTCGAGAAAATTCCCCCACCGTTATTATCAACAACAAGTACCGTCAAACTCTCGTCAATTTCATTGGTAAGTGCTGAAATGTCATGGAAAAATGCAAGATCGCCAAGTACTGCTAAAGATTTATCAAATTGAGTAGCTATCCCCATTGCAGTGGAGATATTCCCATCTATGCCTGCTAAACCCCTATTAGCAAAGGTATTGATAGAACTACTGGAAACACAAGCAGCTTCTATATCGCGAATAGGTCGAGAGGATGCAATAAATAAAGCATCAAATTTAAATTGAGACAAAGTTTCTGCAATCCGTGTTTCACTCCATGGTGCTCCTGCCTTAAGTGCTCTCGATGCAAGTTTGGAATATCTCTCCCACTCACCTCGCCAACTTGGATCAGATTCAGTTGCCAAAACTTTCGGAAGTGAGGTATGAATTTCATCAGCGCTTCTTCTTGTATCTATCTCCGAAATTTTTGGATCAATCACAATGATCCGTTTTGCACCGCTAATGAGAGCATTTGTAGATCTAGTTAGAGTTGTTCTTCCAATGACAATAACAAGATCTGGCGTGAGCTCCAATCTCACCTTTTCATTGGAAAGAATTATTGGGTGATGAGTTATCGCATCTGGAAAAGCCAGTGGATCTTCACTTAATAGGACTGCTTTACTCTCTTCAATAAATTCATTGAGCTTAGCTACTTCAAAACCACCTTTATCGTGTCCTAAAATTATCAGTGTTCGCTTCTGAGTTATTGAAATCTCGCTAGGAGTTACATATCTCTCGGCGAGAGGTTGGATCTTCAATCCAGCTAACCAATCATTCTGATCAGATGGAAGCAATGGCTCATCAAATTGAAGATTGATATGAATAGGTCCAGCTCCATTTAAGAAATGAGAAATATCAATAATACTTGAACTATCTATTGATATTGATACAAAATTTCCAAAGATTCCACTCTGCAACGTTGTTTGATTAGAGCCAGTTTTCCGTAAGCGCTCCGGTCTATCAGCTGTTAAAAGAAGTAATTTATTTGCGCTGTGATAAGCCTCTAAAAGGGCTGGAAAGTAATTTGCCACTGCAGTGCCGCTAGTAGATAAAACTGGAACATAGCGATTGCTTGCTTTAGATAATCCAAGAGCAAAGAAAGCGGCGGATCTTTCATCAATTCTTATATGCATTTTAATTAGATCTTTTGATGCTGCCTCGGCAAAGGCAAGCGAGAGCGGTGCGTTTCGAGACCCAGGAGAAATCACGACATCGGTGATTCCCAATTCAATGATTTGTCGCACTGTTGATCGTGCAACGTTTGTCGATTGGCTCATTTACACAGCTTTCTATATATCTCAAAAGAATCTTTAACCCGTCTCTGCCACCACTCTATTCGATCAACTGAGCAGCTATTAGCCAATAATCCGATGGGTTCAATCATAGAAACTCTGATCTTTCCAGCAATAATTGGATGAGCTCCAACATCGCTCTCAAAAAGTACACCGGTTGCTAAACCAGAATCGTTGCTGTAGCCCTTGAGAGCTGCAGCCAGTTGTAACCCCTGCGAGATACCTACCGCACTCTCCAGTGCGCTTGAGACCACCACAGGGATTTGATAATGCTCCGCCATTTTTTTTGCTCTCGTTACTCCGCCTAAGGGTGAAACCTTTAAAACGAGGAAATCTGCAACATCTTCAAGGTTTAATGAAAAGGGATCTGAGTTTTTTCTAAGAAGTTCATCCACTGCTATTGGAACATCAATTCTTCTCTTTAGCGCTCTCAATTCATCTAATGAGCTACATGGTTGTTCTACATATTCAATTTGATCCTGGATATCTTTTAAATTATCAACTGCCTCTTCAACGCTCCATGAGCCATTGACATCTAATCTTATTTTTAAATCTGAATCTATCTCTTTGACAGTAGCGATCCTTGCTAAATTTACTTTCTTATCGTTACCAACTTTAATTTTTACAGTTTTGGCTCCTGGGTAAAGTGCCATTATCTTCTCAATTGATTCTCGATCATTTATCGCAGGTAGCGTGGCATTAATTGAAATTTCATCACGCTCTAGCGGGGTTTGATCTCCAAAGGCAGCTTCAATACCAGCAGCAAGCCAGCTTGCTGATTCATATTGGTCGTACTCAAGAAATGGCGAAAATTCTCCCCACCCAGATGGGCCCTTTAATAACGCGACTTCACGGTAGCTCACGCCACGAAATGGAGTTTTTAAATTGAGTTTTACAAGATGAAAATCTTTAAAGATTTCTTCAAGTGTGAGCAATTTTTAATCCTTAGCCCGATTAAGGACGTTTGGGAAACCTATTGAAGTTAGGCTCTCGCTTTTCTTTGTAGGCATCCCGTCCCTCTTGACCTTCTTCAGTTAAATAAAATAGTAAGGTCGCATCTCCAGCTAATTGCTGCAGACCGGCAAGGCCATCATCTGCAGCATTCATACCTGCTTTAAGAAGTCGTAGCGCCATTGGAGAGTGGCGTAGCATCTCTCTGGCCCATGAAACTGTCTCTGCTTCAAGTTGATCTACCGGGACAACGGTATTTACAAGACCCATATCAAGAGCTTCTTGCGCGTCATACTGTCTACAGAGAAACCAGATTTCGCGAGCTTTCTTCTGGCCAACATGCCTTGCTAGTAATCCAGACCCATAGCCGCCATCAAAAGATCCAACCATCGGACCTGTCTGGCCAAATTTTGCATTATCTCCAGCAATTGTTAAATCACAGACCACATGGAGAACATGCCCACCGCCGATAGCCCAACCTGCAACCATCGCAATAACTGGTTTAGGAGTTCGTCTAATCTGCACCTGTAAATCTAAAACGTTTAGGCGTCCAATTCCTTTTTTTCCTAATGAATCATTTCCAATATAACCATCATCTCCACGCACTGAGATATCACCACCAGAACAGAAAGCTTCATCTCCTGCTCCGGTAAAAATAATAACGCCAACGCTCTCATCATCTCTCGCTGCGTTAAATGCAATCTGAAGTTGCGCTAATGTCTCTGGTCTAAAAGCATTTCGAAGATGAGGTCGGTTAATAGTAATTTTTGCCATACCTTCGGCAGTTTCATATTTAACATCTGTGAAATCGGCAGCCTCAGGAGCTGATTTCCAATCTGGGATTTCTCGAGATCCAGCTTCTCTTTTAATTGGTTTACTCATAGCAAGCCGATAGCCTACGGCTGTTATGGATCTCAGCGCCAAGCGGAGCCTTACCCAGGTAAGCCCAACGTGGCATCTGCCACAAATTATGGGTGCGCTCGAGCTTGCCCTCAACGGTAGTGGCGATGCGCTTCGATTTGCCGAGAAAGATAATCCCAATCTATCTATCGTTCCCAGTGAGATCGCACTGGTCGTTGCTACCAGCGGATCAACAGGTAAGGCAAAGGAAGTTAGCTTCTCTGCCAGCGCCCTTTTCGCTAGCGCCAGAGCATCGGCAGATTATCTTGGGGCAACCAGTCAAGATCGTTGGTCACTTTTACTTCCATTGACCCATATTGCAGGAGTAAATGTTCTGGTGAGATCACTGATTTTTAACCAAGCTCCCGTTGATTTAAGAGATACCTTCGATAAAGATCTTGATGGAATTGGATTTACTGCAATTGTTGCTGCTCAACTTCATCGAGCCATTTTTGGGAAACTAGAGGACGATCGGAAACTTCTTAAACATTTACAATCTGTGAAAAAAGTTTTAATAGGCGGCGGTCCTCTTGATCTGGCACTTAAATCGAAAGCTGAAGCAAAATCAATCTCTCTAGTTGAAACGTACGGCTCTACTGAGACATCAGGTGGATGTCTCTACGATGGAGTGCCACTTAATGGGGTAGAGGTAAAAATCGTCGATAATCAATTATTTCTTAAGGGAGATACTCTCGCCTCTTATTACGCCGTAAGTAATTCTGGTACTGATATATCTACAGAAACATTTACAGATAGTGATGGTTGGTATCAGAGTTCTGATTTTGGATTCTGGGAAGAGAATCGAGTGAAAGTCTTAGGGCGAGTTGATGACATTATTATCTCTGGAGGAAAGAAAATCTCTCTTTCGCTGATTGAAAGCATCTACCGTGAGGCAGAACCAGATATCGACTTTGCCGTTTTCTCTATTTCAGATCCAAAATGGGGAGAAAAATTAGTGATCGCTGCTGATAAAGATCTCTCTTTCGTAAAGAGAGCTGAAATTGAAAGTGAGATCACCCAGCTCTATGGTGGGTATGCCGTACCTAAAGAATTCCAGAAAGTGGATAGGATTCCCCGCACTTCATTAGGAAAACTTGATAGAAGCTCAATAATTGCTATGAGAGAGAAGAAGAAAAATTTCTAAATTTCAGATCAGACTTTGGATATTAGGAGCACGCCCAAAAACTCTAGCGGCAGCAGTTGCTCCAGTTTTAGTCGCTACAGCATATGCAGGGTCAAATTACTCACTTTACAAAGCCATCGCAGCGCTCATACTCTCGCTAGCTCTACAGATCGGAGTTAATTACGCTAACGATTACTCTGATGGTATTCGAGGTACTGATACCAATCGTCTGGGTCCTGTCCGTTTAGTTGCCAGCGCTCTTATCCCCGCTCACCTGGTTAAAAGAGCTGCAAATATTTCATTTTTTATAGCAATAATTTTTGGATCATATTTAGCGCTAACAACTTCGCTATGGCTCTTTCCAATTGGATTTGCAGCTCTAGTTGCTGCCTGGCAATACACGGGTGGGAAAAATCCCTATGGATATCTTGGATTTGGAGAGGTATCAGTCTTTGTTTTCTTTGGCTTAGTAGCAACAGTTGGATCATATTTTGTTCAGAGTGAAGAGATTGATCTACAAATTACCCTGTATGGCGTGGCTATGGGCTCTTTAGCATGCTGCATTCTCTTACTTAATAATATCCGTGATCGATCAACGGATCTTTTATCAGGAAAGAAAACACTCTCAGTAAGAATTGGATTACTTCCAAGCAAAGCGCTCTATACCTTCTTTCTCTTCATATCGCTTCTGATTTTCTTAACTGGTCCAGCGCTTCCTTTTAACTTTTTTATCTTGGCTCTAGCCCCGCTCTTCCTCTCACTTCGCGCTCTGATCAAGGAAGGTGAGTTGGTAAGAGCGCTGGAGCGAACGGGGAAACTTCAGCTTCTCTATGCGCTCACGCTTTCCGTGGCGCTGATTCTGGCTTCACTGTAACCTTTGCTCATGCTCCGTATTCTTTTCATCATTGCATTTGTTTTAACGATCTATGCCCTTGTTGAATGTGCTCAAACTGATCAAGATCAGGTCCGCAATCTTCCAAAGTGGGGCTGGATACTAATAATTATTTTCTTTGGTCCACCAGCTTTTGCGCTGGGA
>JAQCKU010000087.1 GCA_027592195.1 Actinomycetota bacterium | reverse complement strand
GGTATTTATAAGGTGAAATCTTCTTCTTCACATGATCTTGGATCTCTTTCACTAAAAGATCACTTCCCTCAAGACCCTCTTTTAAGACAATAAAGGATGCAACGATTGTTCCGCGATCACCATCGGGTTGGCCAACAACGGCCACTTCAGAAACGCTGGGATGGGTCAAGATCGCATTCTCCACCTCTGGAGCTGCGATGTTATAGCCGCTAGAGATGATCATGTCATCTGATCGTGATTGATATTGGAAGTATCCATTGGAATGGCGGATATAGAGATCACCAGTGAGATTCCAACCATTATTAACATAGACCTTCTGCCGCTCATCATTTAAATATCGACAACCAGTTATCCCATAGACAGCAAGGCGACCAATTTCACCATCGGCCACTTCGTTAAAATCTTCATCAACAACTTTTGCTCGATATCCTTTAATCGCCCTTCCCGTCATTCCCGGGATGATCTCATCACCACTTGCTGAGATAAATATATGGAGCATCTCCGTTGCGCCAATACCATCGATCAGTTTTATTCCAGTACCTTCATAGAAAGATTCCCATGTTGATTTTGGAAGATGCTCACCAGCAGAGATACATTTCTTTAACGATTTTATTTTAGGAAGCGAGTTATCTTTTATCAACGTTGCCAAGATAACGCGATAGGCAGTTGGTGCAGTAAATAACGCGGTGATCTGATATTTCTCAATCGCATCGGGAAGCTGTGCAGGTGGCGTTGCCTCAAGAAGAACTGTTGATGCACCCACCCTAAAAGGAAAGATAACAAGGCCGCCTAACCCAAAGGTAAAGGCGATAGGTGGAGTTCCAGAGAAAATATCGCTCTCATCTGCCTGGACGATCTCTCTTCCAAAAGTATCGGCGATAGCCAAAAGATCGCGATGAAAATGGATCGTTGATTTTGGTTGACCTGTTGATCCTGAGGTAAATGCTAAGAGCGCAACATCATCTGCTGCCGTATCGCAGGGGCGATGCTCACCGGGATAGGAAGTAACTTTCTCCAGAAAACTCTCATCGCCGCCATAAACCAGTAACGATCCACTAAATCCAGCTACCGCGCTCCACTCTTCCAGATAGCGGTGATCTACTGCGGCAAATTGAATCTTTCCAATCTCAACAATTTTCTCAATCTCACTTGCTCGCTGGAGATGGATAGTTGTTACCACTACCGCTCCTACCCGAAGCGCTGCAAACCAGAGCGCAACGATAGAAATATTATTGGGGCCACGAAGCAATATCCGGTTTCCTGGTTTTACTCCCAAATCTTCAAAATAATTGGCAATCTGTTTCACATAGCGATCAAAATCTTTATAACTCATCGATCCTTCAGAGCCAAAGAGCGCAATTTTATTTTCGTTACCACTTTCGGCAAGGCGCTGGCAACTGCTCTCTAATAGTTCAACTGCAGCATTGAGACGATCAGGGTAGGAGATACGCTGATCTGGATCTTCTAGAATTGGCGACAAATTTTCTGGCGGCAGGTTATCTCGAGAAAAAGTATCGATATGTCCTGATCTGATCATTTAATCGCCTCCGCAACGATCGCACCACTTGCTCCACCAACTCCACCGCCAGGCCAGGTTCCCGAGCCAACAACCCATAAATTCTTTACTGGGCTTCTATGTCTACTCCATGATGGCGTGGGACGGAGGAAGAAAAATTGTGCCAGATGATGGCTACCTCCCAGTGAATCTCCCTTAATAAGATTTGCGTTATAGCGCTCTAAATCTTTTGGCGTTAAAACTTTTCTTCCCAGTATTAAATTTTTAAATCCTGGGGCATAGCTCTCAATAATATCGATAACTTTATCGGCATAGCCCTCACCAATATCATCCCAATCTAAAATATTTTTTGGATCTACTGTTGGATCAGCCACTGGATCAAGGGGCAAAACCCGCACTTGAATCCAGAGAATATGTTTTCCATCAGGCGCTCTTGTTGGATCGGTCAGAGTTGGCTGTCCGATAATTAAGGTTGGTGAGCCAGGAAGTTGGCCACTAGCTGCCTGGGTATAGGCCATCGCCATATCATCTAGATAGGGCGCGATATGTATGTAGTTATAACCCTTTGCCTCCTGGGCGCTCCACTCAGGTAGCTTCTCCATCGCCAAATGAATCATCATCGTTGCAAGACCTGGACGAAATTTTGCAATCTCTGCAACTTCACTTCGCTTATTTTCTTCACTATTTAATAGCGCAGGGATAAGTGAGGGATTGATATTGGCAATGACGTTCTTTGATTGAAAAAATTCACCGCTTGCAATTCTTACTCCACTTACTTTTCCATTATCGCTAGCAATTTCAATCACTTTAGATGAGGTTTTTACCTGCCCGCCATAGCTTTCAATGGTTTTAATCAGCGCATTTGGGATCACATCAGCGCCACCCTTACCTAAAACCATCCCAAAAAGTTGCCCACCAATGGCTTCTAAAAAGGCAAAGAGCGCACCTCCTGAGATATCAGGACCATAATCAAGATGCATCCCCCAAGTTGCCGCTAACGCTTTCGTTTCTCGATGGTGAAAATGTTCTTCGGTAAAGGCTCGCGTGGATTGGAGAAGGAGCCGGATCAAATTAAAAAATTCATTACTTCCAAGTGATCGCCATGACTTAAAAAGTGATCTCGCAGCTTTTAATGAAGGCAGCTCACTCCCTAAAAGTGGAATGAGATGAGGCGCTAATTTTTCTAGGCGGGCAGTGAGATCTTGCCAAGCCTTCTGATCCAAGGGAGCAATCCGTGCAATATTTTCTAAAGTTGCCTCCACGCTTTGAATAACTCCAAGCGCTCTGCCTCCTGGAAAGAGAGAGCAGAAAGGTTTGCCACTTGGGACAAACTCCAACCCATTTTTAATCAGATCATCTTTCAACGCTGCCATAACAACACCACCGGCAAAGAGGCTGAGGTTGGTGGCAAAGAGATCATGTCGAAATCCAGGGAGCGTTACCTCCTCGGTCCGTATCGCACCACCACATCTCTCATTGGCCTCGAGAAGGAGAACGCTCTGGCCTTTTTTTGCCAAGAGCGCTGCTGCGCTTAAACCATTTACGCCGCCACCGATAATGATGGAATCAAAATTTGCCATACGCTCTATCCTGCCACGCGATTTCTCGGTTAGATAGGGCTTATGGCAGAGCAATCAGATCTCATTATTATCGGAAGCGGAATTAATGGACTTGTTGCCGGCGCTCTCTGCGCAAGGGCAGGAAAGAAAGTTCAACTCTTTGAGCGAAATCCCCAATTGGGCGGGGCGATTAAAACCGAAGAGGCAACCCTTCCTGGCTTCACCCACGAGCTCTTATCGAGCTGGCATCCACTCTTTCTTGGTGGCCCTGCCTATGGGCAATTAAAAGATGAGTTAGAAAAACGTGGTCTTCACTATAAAAATACCAGCGCTCCAGCGTGAGTTATCTGCCAAGCAGGAAGTGGAATTTTATTTACCGATCCAGATCTTCATAGAGCAGAGATGGAGCGCCTAGGAGATAGTAAAAACTGGGATTCATTTATTGAAGATTTTGGCGGAAAGATCGATCTTGCATTTGGAGTTCTTGGAACAGATTTCTGGCGCCCCTCTGCAATTACCTTCGCTCGCACAGTTCAGAAAAGACTTGGAAGACGAGGATCACTAACTGCCATAAGTGAATCGTTAGAGCCTGCTACCTCCTGGCTTGATCGCCAATTTAAATCCGAGGTAACAAAATCACTTCTTGCACCATGGGCGCTCCATAATGGAATTGGCCCTGATGATGCAGCGAGCGCTTTTATTACCAAAGTTATCTCACTTGCCATTTCATTTGGCGGAATGCCAATTCCAGTTGGCGGCGGTGTGAAATTAGTGGATGCGCTCGCTGGAATTATTCGAGATAACGGCGGTGAAATCTTTACCAACGTTGATATCTCAAAAATTCTCACCGAAGGTAGTGGTCGGAAGAAAAAAGTTACCGGCGTGCGATCAACAAGCGGTGAAGAATTTTCTAGCCCCGTAGTTCTTGCATCGACAACGCCTCATGCGCTCTATCAAGGACTTCTTGCCGGCGAGGAGAAACCCGAAGATGTTGCTACCTCCGTTGCCTCTTTTCGCTATGGCCGGGCTGCGATACAGATCCATTTAGCACTCGATGGAAAACCAGAGTGGGGTAGCGATCGGCGCCTTAACGATGTGGCCATTGTTCATATACTCGATGGCGTTAACTCGCTCTCACAATCTGTTAATGCAGCTAATCGGGGGTATCTGCCATCAAGGCCGACGATTGTGGTGGGACAGCCCTGCGTTATCGATCCATCGCGTGCACCTGAAGGTAAATCGATTCTCTGGATTCAGCTCCAAGAAAACCCACAAGAGATTCAAGGCGATCTTGCCGGTGAGATTGATCCAGGTGATGGCAGCTGGAGTAGCGAAGTTTTAGAGCGCTATAGCGAGCGCGTTATTGATCAGATCGCTATTCAAATTCCCAACCTGCGATCTTTGATTAAGGCCAAGTTGGTACTGGGCCCTCGTGAAATTGAAGCGCTCAATATCAACCTCGTTGGCGGAGATCCCTACTCTGGAGATTGTCGGATCGATCAATATGCGCTCTGGCGACCACTGAGCGCCGCAACCGGTCATAAAACTTTTATCCAAGGGCTCTGGCATATCGGCGCATCAACTCATCCCGGTCCTGGCCTTGGCGGGGGTAGCGGTTATCTCGTTGCTCAGCGACTTTTAAAGAGATCACTCTTTGAAAAACT
>JAQCKU010000086.1 GCA_027592195.1 Actinomycetota bacterium | reverse complement strand
AAACCATGTGTTGGATAGATTGAAACAGTATCTTCTAACATCTTAACGATTCTGTGAGCGCTGGAGTGTTGGTGAGTGGCTAAAGCTTTAGCGTGATCAGGGCCAAGTAGATCTGGTCGACCTGTTGATCCATGTAATAAAGATCCGCCTGTAAAGATCGCTTCAGCAAGACCAGCTTTATTAAGGAGAATATAAGAAAGGTGGGTAAAGGTATGACCTGGGGTTGCTAAGGCTTTGAGAGCAAAGTCGCCGATAAGAAATTCTTCTAGATCAGATGCAGGGGTACGCTCGAACTTAACTGGATCTTCTTTACTCGTTATATATCTCGCTCCAAATTCGCGCGCCAAGACAAGGCCACCGCTGACATAATCATTATGCATATGCGTTTCAACAACTGCGCCAAGTTCGACCCCTTCTGCTGCCAGGATCGCAGTTATGCGGTCGATATCTCGCTGGGGATCTATAACTACAGCCATTTTGCCATCATGAGCGATATAGGAACGATCTCCAAGAGATGGGGTATCAAGATTAATAATTTTCAGTGCCATGGCAGAAGGGTAACATACCCCGGGGGGTATATAAAGGCTTATAAATCAAGGCTTAAAAAGGTGAGATTTTCTAGCTTATCTTTCTTTTAAGGTTTTCAAGTTCAGCTACAAGCTCACTAGGCAGCTTTGCGCCGATCTTTTCAAACCACTCTTGGATCAAAGGAACTTCTTCGCGCCATTCCTCAAGATTGACTGCAAGAACCTCATTGATCTGCTCACTACTTAGTGAGAGTCCAGATAGCTCCAAATCCTCAGCTTTAGGTGCAAGCCCAATAGCCGTCTCATCAGCAGAAACTTTATTTTCAATTCGATCGATAACCCATTTCAAAACTCTTGAATTTTCTCCATAACCTGGCCAGAGAAAACCACCATTTTTATCTCGTCTAAACCAGTTGACGTAGAAAATTTTTGGCAATTTATCTTCTGTTGTTTTCTTTCCAATGGTGAGCCATTGTTTAAAGTAATCTCCAACGTGATACCCAATAAATGGGAGCATCGCAAAAGGATCTCTTCGGACAACTCCCACTGCGCCAGTTGCAGCAGCAGTTGTTTCAGATGAGAGAGTTGCTCCCATAAAGACGCCATGGCTCCAAGAGCGAGATTGCATTACCAGAGGAATTGTGGTTTTTCTTCTGCCACCAAAGATAATTGCAGAGATAGGAACTCCATTTGGATCTTCCCACTCCTTTGCAATAATGGGGCATTGATCAGCCGGGGTACAGAACCGTGAATTTGGATGTGAAGAAAGCTCACCATTACCTGGAACCCAATCGCGACCTTTCCAATCGATAAGGTGCGCAGGTTCTTCTTCGGTAGCACCTTCCCACCAAATGTCACCATCATCTGTCAGCGCAACATTGGTGAAGATTGAATTACCTTTTTCAATGGTGCGCATCGCATTTGAATTGGTCGCCCATCCTGTTCCTGGGGCCACGCCAAAGAAGCCAAATTCAGGGTTAGTTGCATAAAGTCTGCCGTCATCACCAAATCGCATCCAGGCGATGTCATCACCGAGGGTTTCAACTTCCCATCCTGGAATTGTTGGTTCAAGCATTGCTAAATTTGTTTTTCCGCAAGCAGAAGGGAAAGCAGCGGCAATATAGTGAGTCTTTTTCTCAGGGCTGGTTAACTTAAGAATCAGCATATGTTCTGCCAGCCAACCTTCATCACGTCCCATCACTGATGCGATACGAAGTGAGTAACACTTCTTTCCAAGGAGCGCGTTCCCACCATAGCCTGATCCATAAGACCAGATCTCCCTTGTTTCAGGGAAGTGGCTTATATATTTTGTATCGTTACAAGGCCATG
This sequence comes from Actinomycetota bacterium, assembly GCA_027592195.1. Lineage (GTDB taxonomy): Bacteria > Actinomycetota > Actinomycetes > Nanopelagicales > Nanopelagicaceae > SYAN01. Next base: position 2,947 of record JAQCKU010000086.1, on the reverse strand, counting down.
CAACATCTTGCTCACCTGGAGATAACGGTGCCCCTACGGAGTGAAGAGCTTTTACAAATTTCGCATCCTCGCCCATTCGATCAAGAACCTTACTTCCAATTCTTGTCATGATCCGCATAGAGGCAAGAACGTAGGCGCTATCTGTAATCTCAACACCAAACATTGGATTTTTCGCTTCCAGAGATCCCATACAGAAAGGAATAACAAACATGGTTCGACCACGCATAGAACCCTTGTAAAGGGCGCTCATCGTAGTTTTCATCTCAGCAGGAGCCATCCAATTATTTGTTGGACCAGAATCTTCCTCTGAATCTGAGCAGATAAATGTTCTATCTTCAACGCGAGCAACATCGCTTGGATTTGAAGCGCACCAGAATGAGTTAGGTTTCTTCTTCAAAGGTACAAATGTTCCACTTGCTACAAGAAGATCTGTTATGGCTTTCCACTCTTCTTCTGAACCATTTGCAATATAAATATTCTCTGGCTCTGTGAGTGTGGCGACTTCTCTTACCCATTGAGCAAGAGCGGTGCTACGCAAGAGCGCGGTTGAAGCTTCGACCGTTAGAGTTTGGATTGCCATTGATCCTCCTTTGCAAGAGCCTTACTATAAGAATGACTGGCCAGTAAGGTAAAGAAATAGCCCTGTCTCATCCATCACAGCAAATTCACGCTCAAGATCACCTCTGATTGATCCGCTATATTTCTTCTATGGAGCAGAAATGGAGCGTTAAAGGGCTTACCTGCGGTCATTGTATCGCCTCGGTCACAGCTGAACTAATGAAAATTGAAGGGGTAGAAAAAGTAGAGATAGTTCTCAATGCGAACGAAATAAGCATAGTTACCACAGAGGGTAATCAACTCAACCCTGATCAAGTTACTTTGGCTCTCAATGAGGCCGGAGAGTATCTTCTTGCTTAAATTTTCATTTTTTGTGTAGGTTTAAAATAGATATAAGTTACTTTAAGGAAATGACCGATGGAAATCCGTCCAGCTAGAAAAGATGATCTACCAGTAATTTTAGATTTGATCATTGAGCTAGCTGAATACGAAAAAGCTCCAGATCAAGTGATCGCCACTGTAAAAGATTTAGAGAAGGCCCTTTTTGCAGAGGATCCGAAAGTTTTCTGTCACCTGGTTGAAGTTGAGGAAGAGGTAGTCGGCCTAGCGCTCTGGTTTTTGAATTTCTCTACTTGGCAAGGAAAGCATGGGATCTATCTGGAAGATCTATTTATCCGGCCAGCATTTCGCGGCCAAGGTTTTGGCAAGGCTCTCCTTCAATACTTGGCTGAGATCTGCGTGAAAGAGGGATATCCACGATTTCAATGGTGGGTCCTTGATTGGAATGATCCTGCCATCGAGTTCTATAAGAGCCTAGGCGCGCAAGCAATGGATGAGTGGACTGTTTATCGTTTGAGTGAAGTTGCGCTGAGTGATCTGGGCAAAGCCAGCGGCTAACCGATCAGCTAGAAGGTCCATATACCCCAGGGGGTATATGGTAGGATCTGCGCTATGGCAACCAAGAAGAAAAATAGTTATGTACTCACCGACAGTGAACAAGTCGATGAAATTTCCAAACGCTTAAAAAGAGCCAATGGCCAACTAGGCGCGGTGATTAGGATGCTTGAAGAAGGTCGCAACTGCGATGAAATTGTCACACAGATGGCAGCTGTTACCAAGGCAGTAAATACCGCTGCATTCTCTCTAATTTCTGCAAATCTTCGACAATGCATGGAGCAGGATCGGTCAGATTCAGAGCTTATTAGTAAACAATTACAAAAATTATTCACAACTCTTGTCTAACCCTTTAAAGGAGAATTAATGAAGAAGTCTGTAGGCGCAGCGCTACTTGTTATGGGGCTAACGTTAACGGGATGTAGTTCAGGAACTTCAGCCACTGAAAAACTAGGTATTGAAGAATTTGCTGAGAAAATCACCGATACCTCAATCACTGTATTAGATGTAAGAACTCCCATGGAATTTGCTCAAGGCCATATAGATCGAGCAGTAAATATTGATTTCCAAGGAAGTAACTTTGAGAAAGAAGTTTTGGATTTAGATAAAGATGCCCCAATAGCGGTCTACTGTCGTAGCGGCAATCGCTCTTCTCAAGCTGTCAAAGTTATGGAAAAACTAGGATTTACCAATTTATACGATATGGATGGCGGAGTCATCGATTGGGCAGCTGCTAGTAAGCCACTTTTTCGTTAATAATTAAATGAGCAAGATATAGAGAAAAATCAAAATAGAGATAGAAGGAGAATAAATCATGTGTAGTCGAGTTCGATGTGGAACTTGCAATAAGTTCACCTGGTCAGGATGTGGTGAACATGTTGAAGAAGCACTTTATGGAGTGCCAGAGAATCAAATCTGTAGCTGTTCTTTCTCAAATGAAAGCTCTAAAGGGGGATTTTTCTCCAGACTTTTCGGTGGTAATTAAAATTCTTAGCTAGTTATTTTTTCCATAACTTATCGATAAGAACATGGCAATTATCAACCACGCCTGATAGGGGATGAGAAGTGCTCCTATCAGGCGTGATGCTTGAAAAGTTATCACGACAAGTGGCAGGGTTGCTATAGCTGCTGAGGCAAGTGAAATACTTGCGGCGCTAAAATTATGTGGTTGATAGAAAAAATAAGACCAAAGTAGAGCCGAGATAACGCTTACTGCCAAGAATAAAAGAAAGATAGCAATCAGGTTTTTAGAGAGATTCCTTGCGACAAAAATTGAAGAAATTCCCAGCATTAAAAAGTTATAGGGCCAGATAATTCCAAAAATATAATCAGGCGGTTGCCAAGATGGACGATTGAGGGATCTGTACCATCCTGTGTTATCAATCCAGTAGCCAGAACCAATGGCATAGATAAGCACCAAGGCCACTCCAAGAATTGAAGCTACCACTCTCATTTCCAGCATAGAGAGAGCTTATGGGATGGAGGTGGGATAGAG
>JAQCKU010000085.1 GCA_027592195.1 Actinomycetota bacterium | reverse complement strand
GATCTATTTCTCGGTCGAGCATGGATACTCTGCCATCTAGATGATGAAGCTAAGAGAGCCCAATTTTCTTACCAGAAAGCTTCACTACTTCTTCGGTCAATGGGGGCAATCTCGTACGAGATGGATTTCAGAGAACACGATCAGCTCTTTGCCCGGATTTCTCATCTGCCTCAGATAATTAGCACCGCTATCGCCTCTACCTTAAAAGATATCGGCTCAGGCGTTGAGCTAGCGGGTCAAGGGTTACGCGATATGACTCGATTGGCTCAATCAGAACCTGAACTCTGGTTGCAAATCATCAAGGCTAATAAAGTAAATATTCTTGCTGCCTTTGATGGCTTGGAGAAGCGGTTAAAGGAGTTTTATCAATATATCGATAAAGATCAGTTTGATGAAATTCTCAACTTATTTCATGATGGATCAGAAGGCAGAAAATTAGTTGCTGGGAAACATGGTCAAGTTCCGAGAAATTATCTTCAGGTCCAGATTGTTATCGATGACTCTCCGGGTGTTCTTGGAAGACTATTTGCGCTCTGCGGGGCGGTAAAAGTTAATATTGAAGATCTCCATTTAGAACATAGCCCTAATCAAGAAACTGGATTAATAACGCTATCAATCGCTCCCGAAGATCATGTAATACTTGCAGATGAATTAACAAGAGAGAATTGGCGCTTTTTTATTAAGGATGAATTTAGTGCAAATTAAGAAGATCGCTATCGATGGACCTAGCGGTACTGGAAAATCTTCCACTTCTAAATCATTAGCTCTCAAAGCTGGATGGAAGTATCTTGATACTGGCGCTCTTTACCGCATGGCCACAGTTATTGCTATGCGAGAATCGAATTTTTCAGATCTGACTGCTTTTGAGCTGCTCGAAGTTAATAAATTTGAAGTATCTCTTGATCCAAATTTGCAATTTTTTAAAATCAATTCCGAAGATGTATCAGATCTCATAAGATCTGTTGAGGTTACAAATAAAGTTAGTGAAATAGCCGCTATGGCAAATGTTCGGAAGTTTTTACTAACCTTGCAGAGATCATTTATTGACAGTGCTAAAGATGGAATTGTTGTTGAAGGAAGGGATATTGGCTCTACGGTAATTCCTGATGCAGATTTTAAGATTTATCTCGACGCAGATCTTGAAGTTCGAAGTGAGCGCCGTTCTAGTGAAATTTCAGATTCAGATCAAAATGCAACCCGAGAATCCCTTAATTATAGAGATGAGATTGATAGCAATCGAGACATTTCGCCATTACAGATCAACGATGATGCCCATTATGTAAATTCTACTTTTATGTCACTTGATGAGACGAGAGATTTTATATGGGAATTGTTGGAAACAAATGGAGTTGTGGGGCTACCTAAAATTGCGATTATTGGTAGACCGAATGTAGGAAAATCATCCTTGGTTAATCGATTAACAGGAAGAAGTGATGCCATCACAGAAGATCTTCCAGGTATCACCCGAGATCAGGTCCTTCATAGCGCCGAGTGGAACTCTCGTGAATTCATATTGGTTGACACTGGAGGATGGGAGAGCGGGGCGCTTGGACTCTCTCTTCAAGTCACCGAAAACGCCGAACGTGCAATTAAAGATGCAGATGTTGTTGCAATGGTAGTTGATTGTCACACTGGTTTATTAGATCAAGATAGCGCTTTAGTAAATCTCGTTCGAAAATCAGGAAAACCAACTTTTCTCATCGTCAATAAAGTTGATAATGAAAATGATGAGTCAATTGCTCATAGCTTCTGGAATTTAGGCCTTGGCGAACCACATTTCATCTCTGCTCTACATGGCCGGGGAAGTGGTGATTTACTTGATGCTCTTGTCTCATCTTTACCTACCGTTGGAAGTGGAATCAAACGAGATGGAATTCCAAGTATTGCGATCATAGGTAAACCTAATGTTGGAAAATCTAGTTTACTCAATTCCTTCGCAGGCAATGAACGATCAATAGTTGATGATGCAGAGGGCACAACGAGAGATCCTATTGATGAGCTGATTGAAATCGATGAGAAAACCTTTCGTTTTGTTGATACAGCAGGAATAAGACGGAGAGCTCATCAAAGTGATGGGGCTGATTATTATTCGATTCTACGTAGCGAGCGAGCACTTGATCAGGCAGATCTTGCGATAATAGTAATTGATGCTTCAAAAACTATTACTGAACAGGATCTAAGGCTGGTTTCCATGGCAGATGATTCGGGGAAAGCTTTAGTGATTGCAATGAATAAATGGGATTTGGTAGAGGAGGAACGGCGGATCGAGATCGAGAAAGAGATAGATCGTGGGTTTAGCCAAGTTGAATGGGCAGAGCGGATAAATTTATCGGCTAAAACCGGGTGGCATAAAAATAGATTAATTCCTGCGATCAATAAAGCCCTTGATTCCTGGAATCAACGAATCCCAACTTCGAGATTAAATGCTGTCATTGGTGCCTTAGTTGCCGCATATCCACTACCGATTCGTGGTGGAAAACAAGCAAAGATTCAATTTGCAACACAGGCATCCACATCACCGCCCACGTTTGTTATTTTTGCAACCGAATTTATTGAAGGATCTTATCGTCGCTTTATTGAACGGAGATTGCGAGAGGAATTTGGTTTTATAGGTTCGCCAATTCGAATCTCTGTGAGATTAAGAAATGAGAAACGATAGAGCTGCTCAGTAAACCGTCCAGGCTAGATCTGTAAGAGTGTAAACAGGTAGAATTCAACAACCTTCAACGGGACGTAGCGCAGCTTGGTAGCGCACCAGGCTGGGGGTCTGGTGGTCGCAGGTTCAAATCCTGTCGTCCCGACATATTCTTGGTTGCTAGGACTTTTATTCTTCAACCTGCATTTCTCTCCTTATTTCAATGCAGGTATTTAATCTGGTCCGAATGGAGCTTAGGAGAGTAAGAGATCCAAGGCTGCGGAAAGAGCGTACTCTTAAAGGGAGCATGGCAGCATTTTTTGATTTCGCCGTAGAGTTCAACTATGGAAATATATAACAATGGCGTTTAACAGTAGTGGCCTTACTCTCTTTGGGCTTAATTCCTTTCTTCACTAAAATGAGATCTCAGATGTGGACCATTCCGAATATGCTTTCGGTTGCTCGACTCCTAGGCGTGCCATTATTTATCTGGTTGATTGCTAATGAGCGCTATCTCTGGGGCGTTGCCCTTCTGGCGCTGGCGGGCGCGAGCGATTACCTGGATGGAAAGATTGCACGGAAATTTAATCAGATGAGTCGGTTGGGCGAGCTGTTAGATCCAGCTGCTGATCGGTTCTATATCATCTCGGTCTTGATTTCGCTCTACTATCTGGAAATTATACCGTTATGGATCCTGCTACTTCTCTTCTCGAGAGATTTACTTCTGACAATACTTCTTCTCCTTCTGAAAAGATCCAAGATTGCGCCACTTCCAGTTACCTTCTTAGGAAAAGCCGCCACCTTTAATCTTCTCTATGCATTCCCGTTACTTCTTTTAACAAAGGTGGAGGGTGATATAGCATCGTTAGCGGTTGCGGAAATAGCATTTATTATCGGTTGGGCATTTTCTATCTGGGGGATAGCCCTCTACCTCACCACTGCAGTTGATTACTTAATTAAAGGGATCAGATTACTAAAGGTGGAGAAATTTTAGGTAAAGGGTAGGCTATTTCAGAGGGCGTTAAACTCTCGAAGGGTAGAGGAAGTTTCTGAAAGATCTATTTTCTTTGATAAGTAGAATATAAATGATAAAAAAGGGAGCCGGTGATGTCAGATCTACCAGAGGTATTGAGTTATACCAAAGAGCATGAATGGGTAGAGGTTTTATCCCCAACCCGAATAAGATTTGGAATTACAGATTATGCTCAAGGAGCTCTTGGCGATATCGTTTATATTCAATTACCAAAAATCAATGATCAGATTCAGTACGGGCAAATCTGTGGTGAAGTCGAATCCACCAAAAGCGTCTCTGAAATATTTGCGCCAGTATCCGGAACTGTGCTTCTTGTTAATGAATCACTAAATTCATCACCAGAGTTGATAAACCAAGAGCCCTACTCTCGTGGATGGATAGCAGAGGTTGAAATTGATCATCTGCCTGAACTGCTCAGCCCTTCTCAATATAACCTTCTAATCAATCCGTAATTCACCGCCTAAAGGATCACTTGACCCCACAGTAAGAAGCGAATAGTTTTAGCCTCAGGTTGAGGATGAGGTTTATGGAGGGGGATTTATGCCAAATGAAAAATCACCCGAGGTGACTACTTCAATTCCTAAACTCAATCAAGGCAATGATCTAAAGACCGAAGCGTTCATCGTAGGCAAGGGCTCACAAGAGCTAGCGAATGAAGGATTTGCCCAATTATCCGAAGAAGAGCGAGAGATTGTTTCATCGCTTCAGCCAAAGACAGCGATGCTTGTGGGAATTGTAGGAGCGGCAAAAGGTTTCCGTTTTCTTCTCGATCAAGAGAAGCAGGTTATAGGTCGATCTCAGGATTCAGATATTTTTCTCGATGATATTACCGTTTCGCGTCAACATGGTTTGATCGAACGTACTCTCACTGGATTTGATGTTGTCGATACAAATAGTCTCAATGGTATCTACCATAATCATGAAATTCTTACAGAGCGCACGGCTCTCTATAGCGGAGATGAGTTACAGATTGGAAAGTACAAATTTACTTTTTTTGCTGAGATAATTTCATTTAAACAGAAATAAGGAGATAAGTGGCAATGAGCGTTCCTGCACGAGCGTATTTAAGTATCGGTGAAGTTTTAGGCAAGCTTCGTTCAGAATTTCCAGATGTTACTATCTCAAAAATTAGATTCTTAGAGTCTGAAGGTTTGATTGAGCCACAACGAACCCCCTC
>JAQCKU010000084.1 GCA_027592195.1 Actinomycetota bacterium | reverse complement strand
GCCAGGCAACTCGATTCTCACCTTCTAATTCATCAAGAATCTCATTCCATTGTGATTTTAAAGTCTGTAAATCTAAAGACATCTTTCCTCTTAATTTATAATAGCAAAAATAACTGCAGCAACAGAGACAATCCAGAGTGAAAATTTAAGGAAACTCTGAGTTAAAAATTTCTCCGCCCCAGGCATAAAAGTAAATCCGAGTTGAACAGCTCCTATAATAATAATTGCAAGAGAGCTAGCAGTCGCTCCAGGTTCACTTGATTGATAGGTCCAATTGATAAGTCCAAGGGCGATGAGCATGTAGCTCATCCATCTCAACGGTGTTAAAGGGTGCATAAGAGCTGAGGGTAGCGTTCAATGAGAATATATTCGGGAATTTAGCTTTATTCAGATCTAATTCCAAGGAATTGTCGATGAAAATGAACAGGGCGCCTGCTGAACAGGCCCCCTATTCATTGCTACGGAACGGATCTTCTCGATCATGAGCACCTACAGCCATCAGTATCATCGAAATTTGTCTAATTGCTTTGTTATTCATTGTAACCCTCCTAGGTTTGTAGGAGTGTCCTACAACAGTGAAGGTACGCCTTTTTTAAAATTATGTAAGTGATCTACAAATCTTTTTAGTTATCTGCAAAATCACAGCGGCAGATTTACGCTCAAAGTGAGGATAGCGTGATTATTAAAGAGTGCTAGCACTCATCAGTAAATTTAGATTATTAATAAAAATTGCCATTGATTTAATTTTAATAAAATTTTTCTCTTATAAAGCAAGTAGCTCACAAGAATTTTCCTGTGAGCTACTTGGATTTTTAGATTATTTGGTACGTAGAGATTTATACACCTTTCCAAGGTGAGTAAATGGAAACGGTTTTCAGTCCCAACTTGCGGGCATCATTTCCAATGTACTTATCCCAGAGTGCGCCAAGTTCATTATGTGATGTTTGATAACGTAGCCAAGTATCAACATAATGCTTCAGTTCGAATTCACCCAGTGGCATGAAATAGCTATTTTCATCCACAAAGACGGGATCGCCCTTCAGAACTTTTACAGCTGGATTAGCCTTGATTGCACCTGCCACAGAGAATTCTCCGACGATCATGCAATCAGAGCGGCCCGCAGCAACATCGGCGAGCGCCTCTTGATTAGTAAGACGCTTGAGCCTGGCCTTTGGATAGAGAATTTTTGCTGCAGCTTCTTGGGAAGATCCAACAACTACTGCAATAGTGAATCTGCTGTTGTTTAGTTGCGATAGTCGTCTGATAGTACTGCGTGGCTTGAGAAGTACGACATTTGATTCAACAAAAGATGGCGCACCGGCAAAAAGCACTCTCTGTGCACGCTCTGGTCGAATGGTTGCAGAGATTCCAGACATGTCGAACCGTCCAGCTGCCTGCTGTGCGAAGAGGTTGGCAAAAGGAACTTCAACCCATTCAGGTGTTGCTCCTAAGGAAGCTGCCAACATTTCAGATAGTTCAATGATGTACCCAGTTGGGGCGCCATTGGCCTTCTTGAACTGCAAGGGAGGAAATCCAAGATCGACGCCAAATCGAATCTTCTTTGTTGAGATGATTTTTTCAAGTAAAGAATCACCTGTTGCGCGAGGAGCTGGTGGTTCTGCCGTCACAGCTTGTGCTGAGGAAGGTGTGATTGCGCCAGCTGCCGCCGCTCCTAGAGCGATGGCTGCACCCTTAATAAAACCCCGACGATCAGCCTTTGTGTTCGCGGTGGAGTCAACCGAAATGGTTTTCTCTTCCATGTTTCCTTCTTTCATCTTAAGAATTGAGAGAAGCCCGGTGCTTCAATCAATGACTTGCATCTGTCGTTGCTGTTGTAACGACAGAATTCTCCGAACTCCCACTTTTTCGAGAGTACTTTGCGAAGCGATTTTCCAAGGCTGTGATTCCTCGAGAAACAATCAACACCGCTACGAGATAGAGCAATCCTGCAACAGTATAAAATTCGAATGGTCGATAGAAGAGGTTTGCTTGCTCTTGAGCAACTTTCATCAACTCAGGAACTCCAATAATACTGAGAATGGCTGAATCCTTGATTGCGTCAATAAATTGATTCCCGGTTGGTGGAATCACAATTCTCCCTGCTTGCGGAAGAATTATGTAGCGAGCTACCTGCCAACCCTTAAGGCCTAACGCTTGGCCAGCTTCTCGCTGACCATTACTTACAGCAAGAATACCTGAGCGGAAAGTTTCAGAGAGATAACCACTATTTAAAAGCGCCAGTGCAATGATTCCAGAAGGGATTCTTGGGATATCAATTCCAACTGCATACACTAAACCGAAATAAATCCAGAGGATTAGTACATAGAGGGGGACTCCACGGAAGAGTTGAGTGTAGATAAATGCAAAACCTCGTAGAATTTTAAATCGAGATAATCGCATGAGAGCAATTATCAGCCCCAGAATAATTGCCAAAATAATTCCAGCAACAGCCGAGAACATAGCAATCCCAAATCCTTCTATAAGCAATACTCTAGATTGCCAGATAGGGGCAAAGTCAAAAAATGGTTGGGAATTAGACATTGGCGCTACTTCGATTCAGACGCCGCTCTAAAAGATAGGCCAATCCTGCTACTGAGAGTGTTAAAGAAATAAATGCGATACCAACAGCAGAATACATTTCAAAAGGAGTAAAGGAGTTCAGGGAAATGTATTGCGCGACATAGATCATGTCGGCAACGCCTATCACTGAGACGATCGTGGCACCTTTCAGAAGGCCAACATAAACATTTACACCTTGTGGAACAATAATCCGAATTGCTTGTGGAAGAACGACAAGGGTAAAAGCCTTCGATGAGCTTAACCCGATGGCCAGAGCCGCCTCCCTCTGTCCTAGGTCAATCGCTTCTATGCCACCTCGAAACACTTCCGCCATATAGGCACCGCCAGTAATTCCTAGCGCAATGGCTCCCGCTTGAAAAGCGGTGAGGTTAATCGCAAATTTTAGTGAGAGTCCGTAATAAATCCAGAAAAGAAGTACAAAGAGTGGGATAGAACGAGCAAAGTTAACAACTCCAGTTGAGAACTTCTTTACATACCCGTAATTGCTCATCCGCCCCATCGCAAAAGTAAGTCCAAAGATGATAGCGAGCGCCATGCCAACAATTGAAATTTGCAGCGTTATGATCAATCCCTGTTGAAGTTCGGGGAGGGAATCCCAGACCACATTCCAGTTGTATATATAACCGTCCATAGATGCCTTTTATCCTAAAATCGAGCTGAGGAAAGCTCGCGCACGTGGATCGGTAGTGTTCCGTATTTCATCAGGCGTTCCCATTGTCACAATTCGCCCTTCATCCATGAAGACGATTCGGTTTGCAACTTGAAAAGCAAAATTCATTTCATGGGTAACGATCACCATGGTCATTCCATCTTTGGCAAGGCGTCGTATCTCATCCAAGATGCCACTGACTAGTTCTGGATCCAGTGATGAGGTAACCTCATCAAAAAGCATGACTTTAGGATTGAGAGCCAGCGCTCGTGCGATTGCAACTCTCTGTTTTTGACCTCCAGAAAGTTTCTCAGGGTACTGATTTAACTTGTCACCAAGGCCTACCTGAATTAAGGACTGTTCGGCAATCTCCCGAGCTTTCGCCCTGCCTTCTTTTCGAACTTTTGTTAATCCAAGCATGACATTCTCAACCGCCGTCATATGTGGAAAGACATTGAAATGTTGAAAGACCATCCCAATTTCTGACCTTAACCGTGGCAATTCGCCCTCATACTTTCGGTTGGCAAAAATGTTGAAGCGTGAGTGGAACCTCTTCCACGTCTTCCCTTCAAAAATAATTTCCCCTTGATCTGGCGGGGCGATGAAATTGATACATCGAAGTAAGGTGCTTTTACCCGAACCACTGGGTCCAATAATGCAGACAACTTCCCCTTTTACGATATCAAGATCGATATCTTTAAGAACGACATGAGTACCAAATACTTTTGTGACATTATTTATCTTCAGTAACGTTTCGCTCATTTACCTTCTCATTTGCTTTTTCAAAAAGGTGAGGGTTTCACTAACTCGAAATCTTAAGAAAGGTGGCCTTTGATGTCAACGATTTTTTGAGGTTTCTTTCAGGGCATTATATTTTACGTGCTTTTTGTGCGCAATGCGTATCTTTCTTGCGAGGATTAGTAGAGTGATTTTACGGTTGTGAAGCAATTCAATCTTTACATCATTTGTGCAGGTTGATTTAAATAATGTTTAAAAGATTTGATTAACTTACCGGCATGAGCGCCATCAATTAATCTATGATCGGCAACTGCAGTTATCGTAACAACTTTGCGAACCACAACTTCGCCATCAATAGCAACTGGAGCTTCATATATCTCTCCGATTGCCATATAGATCGGCGTTCGGGCGAAGGGAAGTGGCGCAAGATATGCCTCTTGCATTTCAAAGCGTCCAACGTTGCTAATAAATGCTGAACCCAGAGGATGGCCAGGCTGTCCAAATGCACGTCTTCCTAGACCGCCGCTCCATAGCGATAAAAATTTGATAACTGGTCGCATCAGAAAAAGCGGCACAGATTTTGCCCAAATAACTGATCGTTGATAATTCTCATCTTCTCGGGCCCGTAATTTTCCGGCACCAGCAATTAACTCTTGACTAATCTCAAGTAAAGTTTTTTTATCTGCATCTTTAATTCGACACTGAGCAAGATCAGATCCGCTCTCTAAATCAACGGCAAAGCTGAGGTCAATTCTTGGCATAGGTTTTACCCGGCCAAAGATAACGCGAACATTTACCTCGGGATTGGCCGCAATCGCTCTTGCCAGCGCAGCGCCCACCAGATGAGTAAGAGTTAGCGCTTGATCTTTTCGTTCATCAATAAATTTTAAAATTTCCGAGAGCTCA
>JAQCKU010000083.1 GCA_027592195.1 Actinomycetota bacterium | reverse complement strand
AAAGGCTGGGCAAACTCTTCTTCTTCTTGAATCTATGAAAATGGAGATCCCCGTTTTAAGTGAAATTGATGGGGTGGTGGCTGAGATACCAGTTGAGCCAGGTGATCTGGTGCAGGTAGATGACTTGCTAATTCGACTTGATGAAATTACAGAGAATAAAAAGTAAGGAATCTTCCAGTGAGAGATATTAATGGTGCGTTAGAGCCCACTCGAAAAAATCTCCTTGGGGCAGTTGGATTAACGACAATGGTTACAAGACCTGGTGATACTGCAGCTGCCATGGGAGATGGTGATCTTGCAATTCTCTCTAACTCTTTTTATTTACGTTTGATGGAGAGCGCTGCGCTAGCTGGGTTGTCAGAATTTTTATCCCTAGCGGAAACTACAATTTTGACTCAGTTCGAATGCAACATAGAGGGATCGGTTGGAATTGGAATTGATCTCAATGCTACAGCGACCGTTGTTGCTCTTGATGGGGCAAGTTATGAAGAAGAGAAGAAGGATCAAATCCGCGAAGCGCTTTTAATTGAATGTGAAATCCATGATGGCGTAAGACGGGTAGCTCATGGAATGATGCGCAGAGAGATAGTCGAGAGAGTTTCTTATGCTGCAAAAACTGCAGCCTTTTCACTTTTAGCCCAAGGCTCTGAATAAGAAAATCGTTAGATAGATCTCGCTATTCAGAGCCTTATGGCGATAGTTTTTACTTCTTTGTCGCCCAGAAAATTTCTGCAATCTCATCAATTTTTGCAATGAGACTGTCGGCAACAGTCAGATCATTACTACCTTTTGTTCCAGCGGCTCCAGCAAGCTTGGTAGCGTCGTTAAATAGCTGGTGGAGATTTGGGTAAGCCTCAAAATGGTTTGGCTTAAAGTAATCGGTCCAAAGCACCCAGAGATGCTCTTTCACCTGATGCGATCGCTCTTCTTTGATCGAAACAGAGCGTGATTTAAAATCTGGATCTGAGCTTGCAGCATATTTCTCCATACATGCCTTAACAGATAGCGCTTCGATACGAGCTTGAGCTGGATCGTAAACACCACATGGAAGATCACAATGTGCGTAGACTTTGATCATAATTTTTATCCCCTTCTAAAATTTTGAAAACCTTTGGATATCTAGGGCTCGCCCTTTTCGCAAGGGTACCTTTTACTATGAAATTATGCTCATCCAGCAGGGGTTAAGCATAGATCGGCCCAGAGGAAGGAGCCTTCATTGATTCTGGCAATAAAGCGTCTCAATCGAGGTAGCAAGATTTCTAAAATGGGTCTTTTTGCCAACTTTGAAAACCTTGCCTTTAATTTCCTGGGGGTAATCCCTGAAAAAGTTCTCAAAAAGTTCTTCTCTATCGTTTTAGCAGAGGTTGAGGGATCCTCGATGTATCCAACTTTGCGTGATCAGGAGAGAGTTGCAATTCGGATGCTCAGTAGAACATTGAAGGATGAAGATCTTCAACGGTTAAAGGAGAAAGTTGTTCTTATTGAACGTGAAGAGCTTCCAGGTATCTATCTCATAAAGAGAATTAAGAAAATTGATGGAGAGTTGATCTGGATTGAAGGGGATAATAAAAATCCAGAGTTAAATGATCTACAAAATGATTCTCGAAAATTTGGATGGATGAATAAAAGCGTAATTATAGGAGAGGTGCTTTAACGCATAAAGGCTTCTATAAGGAGAGCTTTCTGCTCCTCTTCATGAACATGATGTTTACCAGTGGCTGGACTTGCTGTAGCCCGTCGAGAAACTCGACGCAGAGTCCGTCCTTGTAAAATTTCAGCAGAATTAAGAGCGATGAAGGGCCATGGACCTTGGTTTGCTGGTTCATCTTGAACCCAGAGCAGATTAGCTTGTGGATGCCTATTGATAACTTCCTGGAATTCCTCTGCAGGGAATGGATAGAAGCGTTCCATGCGAACTATTGCAGTTGAACTCTCGCCTAATTTTTCACGTTCTGCAAGAAGCTCCCAGTAGATTTTTCCTGAGCAGAAAATCACTCTTGTTCCATTGGTAACTGTTGGATCATCAATTATCGGTCGGAACGTTCCAGAGGTGAACTCTTCTAACTTCGATGCAGCAGCTTTAAGACGAAGCATTGATTTAGGAGTGAAGACAATAAGTGGGCGGCGAGCAGGATTTTTAATATGCCAGCGGAGAAGATGGAAATATGAAGCAGCCGAGGAGGGCTGAGCAATCGTCATATTTTTCTCAGCAGCAAGAGCAAGAAATCTTTCAATTCTTGCAGATGAATGATCAGGACCTTGTCCTTCATAGCCATGAGGAAGAAGGAGAGCCACCGATGAGCGCTCGCCCCATTTCTGCAGCGATGAAGAGATAAATTCATCAATGATGGTCTGCGCCCCATTAATAAAGTCACCAAATTGCGCTTCCCAGAGAACAAGTGCATTTGAACGAGCTATTGAATATCCGTATTCAAAACCAAGGGCTGCATATTCAGATAGGAGTGAATCAAAGATAAAGAATTGATTTTCATCCGAGATCAACCCACGCAGTGGGGTCCACTCAGCAGCATTCTTTGAATCAATAATAACTGCATGTCGATTTGAAAAAGTACCGCGGCGAACATCTTGACCAGCAAGTCGAATCGGATGACCTTCAAGGAGTATTGAACCGAAGGCTAGGAGTTCTCCACCTGACCATTCAATCGTTCCATCATTGAGAGATTCAGTGCGACGATTAAGCTGCGGCAGCATCTTTGGATGAACATTAAATCCTTCTGGTATCGCTATTTGAGTTGCAGCAATTTTTCTCGCAATTTCTTCAGTGATAGCAGTGTTTATCATCTTTGTAGAAGGCGTCTGTGGAGCTGGTGGATGATTGTCTTCGGGTTTTGTATTGTGAACTTCTTGGTAGATAGATTCAAGCTGAGTTTGGAAATCTTTTGCAATTTCATCTGCCTCATCTTGTGATATATCTTTTCGTCCAACGAGCGCTTCTGCATAAAGATTTCTCACTGTACGTTTACTGTTGATTAATTCATACATTAATGGTTGGGTGAAACTTGGTTCATCACCTTCATTATGGCCTCGGCGCCTATAACAGATCATGTCAATGACAACATCCTTATTAAACGCTTGACGATATGCAAAAGCGATCTGCGCTACCCGAACACAGGCTTCTGGATCATCTCCGTTGACATGAAATACCGGGGCTTGAATCATCTTTGCCACATCTGTGGAGTATCTAGATGATCGCGCAGATCCAGGAGAGGTGGTAAACCCAACCTGATTATTGATCACAATATGGATGGTTCCACCGGTGCGATAACCCTTAAGTTGTGAGAGTTGCAACGTCTCGGCCACGATTCCCTGTCCAGCAAATGCGGCATCACCATGGATCAAAATAGGCAGAACCGAGAAGTGGTTTTTAATATTCATTTGATCCTGCTTTGCCCGAACAATTCCTTCAAGTACTGGATTTACAGCCTCTAGATGAGAGGGATTTGCGGCAAGATAAATTTTAGTAGTTGCACCAGATTCTGACTGGAAAACTCCTTCAGTCCCCAGGTGGTATTTCACATCTCCTGTGCCATGGACGGCATTTTCTGCATAGTGACCTTCGAACTCTTGAAAAATCTGGCCATAAGATTTTCCTGCAACATTTGCGAGAACATTGAGCCGGCCTCGGTGAGGCATTCCGATACAGGCTTCATCGAGGCCACTTTCTGCTGCTTCGGTAAGGACTGCATCGAGAAGTGGAATGACCGATTCTCCACCTTCGAGTGAGAAGCGCTTTTGACCAATAAATTTTGTATGAAGAAATGATTCAAATGCCTCTGCGCTATTTAGTTTCCGAAGAATGCGTAATTGCTCTTCTCGCGGAAGTCTGGGCGCGCCAACTTCGACCTGATCTTGAATCCATTTACGCTCATTCGGATCCTCCATATACATGTATTCAATTCCTATAGAGCGGCAGTAAGAATCACGGAGAATTCCAAGAATTTTTCGCAACTTCATAAATGGCTCATTACCAAATCCACCAGTTGCAAATTCTCGATCCAGATCCCAGAGCGTGAGGCCATGAGTAACTACATCAAGATCTGGATGGAAACGTTGCTTATATTCAAGTGGATCAATATCAGCCATGATGTGGCCAGAGGTGCGATAGGCATTAATTAATTGCTGAACTCGGGCTGTCTTATTGATTTCGTCATCTTTTGAAAATTCCATATCGGCAACCCATCGGATTGGTTCATATGGAATTCGAAGCGCTGCAAAAATTTCTTCATAGAAATTATTTCCACCTAGGAGAATTTCATGAATTCTTCGGAGGAAATCTCCTGATTGTGCTCCCTGAATTATTCGATGATCGTAGGTGCTGGTTAATGTGACAACTTTTGAGATAGCAAGTCGGGCGAGCGTCTCCTCGCTTGCGCCTTGAAATTCTGCTGGGTAATCCATTGCGCCTACGCCAAGGATTAGTCCTTGACCTGCAACAAGACGTGGGACTGAATGGACAGTGCCGATTGTTCCTGGATTGGTTAGCGAGACTGTGGTTCCTGCAAAATCTTCTACTGTGAGAGTACCGCTACGCGCCTTACCAACGACCGCTTCATAACCAGTATAAAACTGGCCAAAATCCATATCTTCGCAACCCTTGATTGAAGGTACGAGAAGTTGTCGTGAACCATCGGCTTTTGCAAGATCGATAGCAATTCCTAAATTGATATGTTCTGGATGGCCTAGAGCTGGTTTTCCATCAAGTACGGTGTAAAAAGAATTCATCTCTGGCATATCTCGGAGAGCTTTAATCATTGCATATCCAATGAGGTGGGTAAATGAAACTTTTCCACCACGAGCTCTCTTCAAGTGATTATTAACTACTGTTCGATTATCAATGAGTAATTTTGCAGGAATAGCCCTGACCGAAGTTGCAGTTGGCACAGCAAGTGATGCCTCCATGCTAGCTACAACTCTCGCTCCAACTCCGCGGATAGGC
>JAQCKU010000082.1 GCA_027592195.1 Actinomycetota bacterium | reverse complement strand
TAGTCACAGTCTCTTCTTTCACATCTGGCGATTTTTCGTGGAGCATCGCTTCGTGAATATTTGGATCAAAAGCGCTGGGAGCATCGCCGTATTTCGTTAGACCAAGACGTGTTGTTGTGCTCGATAATTGATCTGCAACGGCTTTAAATCCACCTGTTAATTCGCCGTGGCCAACTGCTCGTTCAATATCATCAAGAATCGGCAGAAGATCAGATAAAACTGATGCGATAGCGATCTCATGAGCTAACGCTCGATCACGCTCTACCCGTTTACGGTAATTACTGTATTCAGCTTGAAGTCGTTGAAGATCTCCAGTGAGGTCAGCGATTTTTTTCTCATCGCTGACCTCAACTGCAACTTCTTCACTATTTTCACTCTTGGTTAGATCATCTTCAGAGCTAGCCAAATTTTCATCTAGATTTTCATTTTTTGATGTGGATGAAAATGTAGATGTGTCACTTCCAGAGCTCTCAACCATGGATTATTTCTCTTCGACGATCTCTGCATCTTCAACGCCATCTTCGTTGGAAGAATCTGTTGGTTGATTTTCGCCAGCTGCTGCACCGGCTGCATATAACGCCGCTCCTAGCGCTTGACTGACTTCAGCTAACTTATCTGTTGCTGTTTTAATTGCAGCTGAATCATCTCCTTCAAGAGCTTTCTTGCCCTCTGCAATGGCGCCTTCTACCTCTACTTTTTTGGTAGCTAATTCGCCTTCGCTTAACTTCTCTTCATTATCTTTCAGAAATTTCTCTGTCTGATAAAGAAGCGAGTCGGCTGAGTTTCGAATTTCAGCAGCTTCTTTACGCTCTTTATCTTCATTAGCGTGAGCCTCTGCATCTTTCATCATCCGATCAATCTCATCTTTTGCAAGGGCAGATCCACCGGTGATGACCATGCTCTGTTCTTTCCCAGTTCCTAGATCTTTTGCCGATACATGGACGATACCGTTGGCATCGATATCAAAAGTTACTTCGATCTGTGGAATTCCTCTTGGAGCTGGTGCTAGACCTGTAAGTTCAAACATTCCAAGTTTCTTATTGTAAGCAGCCATTTCTCGCTCACCTTGAAAAACTTGAATTTGTACTGCAGGTTGATTGTCATCAGCAGTTGAGAAGACCTCTGATCGCTTTGTTGGGATTGTGGTATTTCGCTCAATTAACTTGGTCATAATCCCACCTTTGGTTTCAATTCCAAGAGAGAGTGGAGTTACATCAAGAAGAAGAACATCTTTTACTTCACCTTTAATAACACCTGCTTGAAGGCTTGCACCAACAGCAACTACCTCGTCTGGGTTAACGCCCTTATTTGGCTCTTTCCCACCAGTTAACTCTTTTACAAGATCTACAACTGCTGGCATACGAGTTGATCCACCAACAAGAACTACAGAATCGATATCTGCAATCGGGATTCCAGCATCACGGAGTACTGCTTGGAATGGTTTACGGCAGCGATCTAATAGATCTGCAGTCATCTGTTGAAATTGCGCCTTAGTGAGGGTCTCATCTAAGAAGAGCGGGTTTTTCTCTCCATCAACTGTGATGTAGGGAAGGTTGATTGATGTCTGTCCTGATGCAGAGAGCTCAATCTTTGCCTTCTCTGCTGCCTCACGGATTCGTTGCATCGCCATTTTATCTTTAGTTAGATCGATTCCATTTTTTGATTGGAATGTTTTAACAAGATATTCAACAACTGCTTGATCCCAGTCATCTCCACCTAATTCGTTATCACCGTTTGTCGCTTTAACTTCAACAACGCCATCTCCGATTTCAAGGAGTGAAACATCGAATGTTCCACCGCCAAGGTCAAAAACTAAAATGGTCTGTTCTTTATCAGCTTTATCAAGTCCATAGGCGAGCGCAGCAGCTGTTGGCTCGTTGATGATACGTAGGACATTAAGGCCGGCAATCTCGCCTGCCTCTTTTGTCGCTTGTCGTTGCGCATCATTGAAATAAGCAGGGACGGTGATCACTGCATCAGTCACCGTTTCTCCAAGATAGCTCTCTGCATCTCGTTTTAATTTCTGTAAAATTCGTGCACTTATTTCCTGTGCGGTGTAGTTCTTATCATCAATATTAATTTTCCATGTTGTACCCATATGTCGTTTAACAGAACGGATTGTTCGTTCAACGTTGGTCACTGATTGGCGCTTGGCTACCTCGCCAACAAGAACCTCACCATTTTTAGCAAAGGCCACAATGGAGGGGGTGGTACGTGCGCCTTCAGCATTGGCGATAACGGTTGGTTCGCCGCCTTCTAAAACTGATACACAGCTATTGGTTGTTCCTAAGTCGATACCGACTGCTCTTGCCATCTTTTAGCTCCTTGAATTTCTCACTGGTCTACTACTGCTCTGATTCTGATTTGATACTGCTCTTTATGGTTTTTCGGCCCTTGGCCAACTTTTTCGGTTGTTAGGGACGTATTATCAATCTTGAGTCAGCTTTGGTCAAAAGATTGAGTCGAGCGGGCTCAAGGTTGAACTACACGGGTTAACAGGGGCGGGTTGGGATTTATTCCCGGGTTGGTCTATCTGCGGGGGGTAGGAAGTAGGCGATAGATCGCCGCTACCAGAGCGCCGCCAGCTAACCCGCCCAAATGAGCTCGCCAATCGATATTTGGGATCGCTATCGCAATGACTGCGTTGATGGCGAGAAGGGTAAGGATGGAGCGGAAATCAGAGCCAAGTTTTCTGCCCACAACTAGGAGCGCCCCAAAGAGGCCAAATATTGCCCCTGAGGCCCCTACTGAGACCTGGTTATCAGCGTTGAAATTAACTGAGGCCAGGGATCCGGTAATAAGTGAGAAGAAAAGGAGAAAGGCAAAGCGGCGCCTTCCATAGAGAATTTCAAAAGGTTTACCGAGAGTGTAGAGAGCTAAAGCGTTGAAAAGAAGGTGGGTCAAGCTGGCATGGAGAAATCCGGCGGTAATTAATCGATACCACTCACCTTCAGCAACGCCATGTACCAAGCCATCACTCAAAATGGCTCTATTAAATAAGAAAAGTTTCTCTTCAAGGCCTGGATAGATTGTGATAGCAAGATACATTCCAACCAGAAATATTAAAATCTGGTTGGTAAGAGTATTTTCTACCCTAGAGATCATTTATTTAATCGAGATAGATTCGATTTTAATTGCCTGTGCTGGCTTATCTCTAGCTCCAGTTTTTGTTGTAGCAATTTTATCAATTACTGCTTGAGAGGCTGGATCTTTCGCTTCACCAAAAATTGTATGTTTATTATTTAAATGTGGGGTTTTCCCAACTGTAATAAAAAATTGTGAACCATTGGTACTTGGACCAGCATTGGCCATTGCTAATAGATATGGGCGATCAAATTGTAGCTCTGGGTGAAATTCATCTTTAAAAGAGTAGCCAGGTCCACCAGTTCCATCACCGATAGGACATCCCCCTTGAATCATAAATCCAGCAATAACTCGATGGAATGTGAGGCCATCATAATAATTACTATTTTTCTTCTCTCCTGAGAAAGGATCTTGCCATTCGATCTCACCTGTTGCTAACCCAAGAAAATTCTTTACTGTTTTCGGGGCATGGTTAGGAAATAATTCCATTGTTATATCCCCTACTGTGGTGTGAAGGGTTACTAGGTTTTGATCGCTCATTAAGGCGCCTTTCGATTGAGATAAATGTTAAGAAAATTCTACCCCAAATTAGATATCCGATTCGCTTCGATATTACTGAAATATTTTTAGAAGAGCGTTAATGGACTTATTGGATTCTAAAGGATGTCTAAATTTTGCGCTGGTAATTACTTGATATCTATTCCTTCGCCCAATTCGAGTTACTTCTAGGTAACCAGCCGTTTCTAGATCGCCAACTATGGATTGAGCTCGCCGTTCTGAGATCCCAACCGCTGATGCCAACTCATTAATTTTAATCTCAGGTTTTTTAGCAATCTGTATTAGAAGATGGCCATGATTGGAGAGAAAGGTCCAATCAAGTTTCTCCTTTGGATCTCTCTTTAAAGGTCTTTTTGACATGTAGAAATTATACATGTAATTTATTACCTGAAATATATTGCACGTATATACTGAGAGATAGGTTATGTCGCAATCTTTTGATTTGGCCCTAACAAACTTAACCTCTGTCGCTGTCCTGGTTTTTATCCTGGGCGTTGTGGCTGCAAGGCTAAAAAGTAATGTGGCGATTCCAGATCCGGTTTATCAGATTATCTCAGTTTATTTACTCTTTGGAATAGGTTTAAAAGGTGGTAACTCTTTAAAAGGAGTTGATGCCTCAGATTTTCTAGCACCTGCGGTGGCAACTCTCTTTTTAGGTGTTTTCATACCGTTGATTGCTTTCTTTACTTTAAAGGTAATTAAAGGTTTAAATCAGATTGATAGAGGATCTCTGGCGGCGCACTATGGATCAACCTCACTAGTTACCTTTTCGGCAGCTCTTATTTTTATAGAAAATAGCTTGATTGAGGTGGAAGGTTTTGCGACCGCTTTATTAACGCTTTTAGAAATTCCAGGTCTTATCGTTGGAATCTATCTTGGTAGCCGGAAAACATCACTCTCTGTTAATTGGTTTGAAACGCTCAAAGAGGTTATTTTAGGAAAAACCATTCTTTTATTAAGCGGTGGGTTAATTATTGGATTTATAACTACCAATAATGGATTTAATAATGTGACACCGTTTTTTATAGATTTACAAGCCGGAATCTTAGTTCTCTTTCTTTTGCATCTTGGTTATTTAACTGGAAGCAATTGGTTTGAGATTAGAAAAGTGGGCAGACCTTTAATAATTTTTGGGATTTTATTTCCTATATTTGCAGGGTTTCTAGGAGTGGTTGTTGGAAGTTTGGTGGGGCTATCAATTGGTGGAGCAGCAATTCTTGGAGTGCTCTCTGCTAGTGGCTCCTATATCGCAGCGCCAGCTGCAGTTTCGGTAGCGCTACCTAAAGCAAACCTACCTCTGGCTTTGATGTCGAGTATTGGAGTTACCTTCCCA
>JAQCKU010000081.1 GCA_027592195.1 Actinomycetota bacterium | reverse complement strand
CTCTTCTGTCACTATCAAAACAACGGACTCAAGTAATAATTCATTAATAATTGATCAGCTGGCGCTTATGAATCAGCCGTTAAAAGTAGGAAATCCTCTTGCCAGAATTAACGTTAGGGCTGTAACTTTAAATCTGCAGCGGCAATCTTGGATAGGTGAAATTCAGCTTGAAAGAAATTGGATTAATGGCTCAGTTAATTTATTTGTCAATGAAAGAATTCCATTTTTCCAGATAGAAAATAGAGAAAAGTTGGTGGAGAATAATCTCTATCAACCTCAATTTCTTGATCGCAGTGGCACTGTTTTCACCCTGCCCGGAAATCTTTCGCAGAAATATGGAAACTTACCCAAGCTCTCACTTTTATCGGGAGCCATCACCGATCGTAGAGGAGTTTTCTCTCTTTATGATTCCATTGATCAAGTCTTTCCGATATCAAAAATAACAGTAACGACGCTCTCAGAATTTGAAAGTGAAAATTTAGTAATTAGGAATAAGAACGGGGGCGATCAAGAGGTTGGGGGAGCGGAAGATAAGGAGAGAGCAGAAGCGGCAATTAAAATTTTTTGGGGAGAAAACCGCGATATTTCACTTAAAATTGCAGTTATTGAACGATTACTCTCCTTGAAATCCAGCAGAAAAATTGTAGAAATTGATGTAAAAAATCCAGCCCTTCCCATCGTTCGCAACTTTAAAGCAAGGTAAACACTGACCCTTTACCTGAGACTTTTTTTCGTGTCGGTATTTGATTGCTCGCTCGATCCAACCTACTTTTACGCTCAGTATTGAGAAGGACCCTCAACTTTTACTTGAGAGTTCATTGCGGAGAGGGAAATCGTGGCCACACCACAGAATTATCTTGCAGTTATTAAGGTCGTCGGAGTTGGCGGCGGTGGTGGAAAAGCTGTAAACCGAATGATTGAAGCTGGTTTAAAAGGCGTTGAGTTCATTGCCATCAATACAGATTCGCAAGATCTTTTTATGAGTGATGCTGATGTAAAACTTGATATTGGCCGTAAATTAACAAAAGGATTAGGTGCAGGAGCGTCACCAGAAATTGGTAAGCAAGCTGCCCTTGATAGCATCTCTGAAATTGAGGAAGTATTACGCGGTGCCGATATGGTTTTCATCACCGCAGGTGAAGGTGGTGGTACTGGAACCGGAGCAGCGCCAATCGTTGCCAAGGTTGCCAAAGATATTGGTGCGCTAACAGTTGGAGTTGTTACCCGCCCTTTCTCTTTTGAAGGAAAGCGACGTTCTATCCAAGCAGTAGATGGAATAGAGAATTTACGATCTGAAGTAGATACCTTGATCGTCATTCCCAATGATCGGCTTCTCTCGATCTCTGATCGTTCCATTAGTTTGGTGGAGGCATTCCGTAGCGCTGATCAGGTTTTACTCTCTGGGGTGCAAGGAATTACAGATCTCATAACTACCCCTGGTTTAATTAATTTAGATTTTGCAGATGTTAGAAGTGTCATGGCCGGAGCTGGTTCAGCCCTTATGGGGATCGGATCAGCGCGCGGTGAATCAAGGGCATCAAAGGCTGCAGAGCTTGCAGTCTCATCGCCACTTCTTGAGGCATCTATCGATGGCGCACATGGGGTTCTTTTATCAATTGCCGGTGGCTCTGATCTTGGTTTATTTGAAGTTCATGAAGCTGCGGAGATGGTCTCCAAATATGCCCACCCTGATGCAAATATTATTTTTGGTACACAGATAGATGACACTCTTGGAGATGAAGTGAGGGTCACTGTGATTGCCGCGGGATTTGAAGGGGGCGAACCAAAGCGGGTTGCTGTTCCTGTTATTGATAATGCAGCGTTAATGGGTAAAGCAGATTCTTTTCCAGATAATGATCCGATTGCAGTGGCGATGGAAGTTAATGGTGGTGAGGCTACTCAACCCATTAAAAGAAGAGTGCGATTTGAAGAGTTGATTAATGAGGATGATATTGACGTTCCAGATTTCATGAAGTAGCCGCTCTTTGAAGATACTGTAAAAATTGAGAATTGAAATAATTTAATATGGCTAGGATCTGGTTAACTCATCGATTTGGGCTTCATCCTTTATCAGCTCCAGGGCCGGGCACGGGTCTTGCAAATTTGGGCTTTTCTCAAGGCCCTTATCAGTCTCTCAATCTAGGCCTGAGAGTTGGTGATGATCCTGGCGTTGTTAAGAGAAATAGAGATCAGTTAAAAACTCTTTTAGAATTAAAAGAGTTGCGTTTTATGGATCAGATACATGGTATCGATCTTGAAGTGGTAGAAGATTTCTCTGCGCCAGAGTCTCAAGCAGATGCCCTCTTTCTTAAACGAAGTACTAACGCTGGCCAATCTTCTGCATTGGCAGTCCAGGTAGCCGATTGCATTCCTGTTATTATTGAAAGTGAGGATTTAATTGGAGCGATTCATATTGGTCGAACCGGTCTGACTAGAGGTATTGCCGAGGTAACTGCTGATTTTGCACTGAGCAAGGTCCCGGCAGAGAAGCTAGAGGTCTACCTTGGTCCATCCATCTGTGGTGATTGCTATCAAGTTTCTCCTGAGATTTATGGAGAGATAGTTGCCAAGTATCCGGCTGCTGGTTATAAAGAAAGAGAAAATAAGATTGATATAGCTGCAGCACTCATTGAGATTCTTGAAAGTTTTAATATCTCATGGAACTGGTTTTCTGGAGAGCGAATCTGTGTTTCCTGTGCGAGGGAATTCTTCTCTTATCGAAGAGATAAGGTAGCCGGTAGGCAGGCGATGATTGTTTCCTATTAGTCCAGGAGTAGTCCAGGAGTAGTCTTAAGAATGAGGTATGAGATGAGAGTTGAGGAGATCTCCTCCCGATTGGAGAAGGTTCGCGCGCAGTTACCAGATTCAGTAACGCTCATTGTTGTTACCAAAAATTTCCCAGTGTCAGATATCGAAATTCTCTATGATCTAGGGGAGCGAAATTTTGGTGAAAATAGAGTTCAAGAATTAGTTGAGAAACGAGATTTTTTAGAATCTAAATTTTCTGAGAAAGTAAAATGGCATTATCAAGGTCAGATTCAAAGCAATAAGATCAAGCTTCTCAATCAGTATGCTGATGTGATCCATTCATTAAGTACTCCGAAAATAATAGAAGATCCAGAGCAATCTTTCAGCTCTGGTGGTCTTAATTTTCAAAATTTAGATAAGTGGGACCCATCACGAGAAGTTTTTCTCCAGGTGAATCTTGATCCATTTGGATCAACAACCCAATTAAATAGTGAGCCAGTAACTGGAGGGCGAGCTGGCGTTTCATTCGATGATGCGATCGGTTTCTCTGCAACACTTTTTAACCATTTTGGTAGCAATTTCAAAGGGGTCATGGCCATCGCCCCCCACTTTGAGGGGATTGGTGAGGAAGCAATTAGCGCCGCATTCGGTGCACTCCAAAGGCTGAGTCAGCAGATAAGAGCCACTATTCCAAGCGCCTCTTCAATTTCAGCGGGGATGAGTGATGATTACCAATTGGCGCTCCGTTATGGCGCGACACAGATCAGGCTGGGCAGCTCAATACTCGGCAAGCGTGCTTTACCCCAATAAAATTCCGACATGTCTAGAGCCCTGCGCAAAATGACCGATTACCTTGGATTAACCGAGCCAGATGAAACCCGTGGCCCCACTTCAGCATTGGGAGAGGTCAGAGCTACAGCTAACCCGGTAACCAGAGCGCCATTAAGAACTGTTGCGCCGACTTCTTCTTCCTCGCCATCAGAGAGTTTTCAACTTCCGGGCATGGCGACCTCCGCTAACGTCGATCGGATCATTACGCTCCACCCTCGCTTCTACAACGAAGCTCGAGTGGTGGGAGAGCACTTTAGAGCGGGCGCTCCAGTAATTATCAACTTGAGCGATATGGAAGATTCAGAGCGCAAGCGCATTATTGATTTTGCCTCAGGCTTAGTATTTGGCCATAGCGGCTCCATTGAACGCGTTACCTCAAAGGTATTTCTTCTCTCTCCACCCAATGTCACCGTCAGCGCGGAAGATAAATCTGCTGCAGCTATGGCATCTGCTGATTTTTTTAACCAAAGTTAATTAATTACCCAATACTATCTTGTAAGGTGAGAGAGCTAAGGTAAGCGCCATGAGCATTGGGTCTTTATTAATTCAAGTACTTAATATTTTTGTATTATTTCTCTTCATCCGTTTGATTTTAGATTACGTTCGTCTCTTCAAACCAGGCTGGCGTCCACGAGGAGTTATCTTGCCGGTAGCAGAAATTATCTACACCGTCACTGATAAACCATTGGGATTTGTACGAAAGTTTGTTCCACCATTGCGACTAGGGGCTGTTGCGCTGGATTTATCTTTTATCGTTCTCTTCTTTGGAATTCAATGGTTGTTGATTCCACTTATTCGCGCACTGCCCATTTAAATTAAACGTTGTAATTCAGTAATTTAGGTATCGATTTCTCTCAACTTTGGTGAGCTACTGATCTTTGGAGAGATCCTCTCTAGCTCGTTCTGACTTTTTCAAGTTTAACGGTCAAGGAAAGCTCGCTCTCTTTTAGAGCCAAAGATTTATCCCGAATCATTTCTAGCGCAAGCACCTCATCGCTGATAAACGGCGTTGATTCTTCAATCGCTTGGCAGAGATCTTCTTTTGCATTCCATCGAATCTTTATCCGGTCTGATATATCAAGACCAACTTCTTTCCGTTCGTCTTGAATAAAACGGATAACTTCTCGAACATGGCCTTGAGCAATTAATTCAGGAGTTAAAGTTAAATCTAGCGCCAAGCTTTCACCGCCATGTGAGGTATAGGTCCAGCCCTCTCGAGGGGTTTCAGTAATCACCAGATCCTCAATCGTTAAGGTGATCTCCTCTCCTTCAAGATCAAGAAGATAGCTACCGTGAGATCGAATTTGCTCCACCAATTTTCCAGGGTTTAGCTCAGCAATCGCTTTAGCCACTGCTTGCACTTTTCCACCAAATCGCGCTCCTAGATTTCTAAAATTCGCTTTTAAG
The DNA here is from genome assembly GCA_027592195.1 of Actinomycetota bacterium. GTDB lineage: Bacteria > Actinomycetota > Actinomycetes > Nanopelagicales > Nanopelagicaceae > SYAN01. Next base: position 45 of record JAQCKU010000081.1, on the reverse strand, counting down.
GATATATCTACCAAATCTCCAGAGGTGGAGAGATCATCTAGAACG
>JAQCKU010000080.1 GCA_027592195.1 Actinomycetota bacterium | reverse complement strand
TTCAATAACTTCTTGACCGGATTCTTTTAACGCTCTAACAATTGCAGAACCAACAAGTCCGGTTGAACCTGCAACGAGAGTTTTCATATCTAAAGAATAATAGCTTTAATGGCTAATTACTCTGAAAACTCTCTAGCAACCAACTCTGCAATCTGAGCGGTATTAAGCGCTGCTCCTTTACGGAGATTATCGCCGCAGAGAAATAAATCGAGAGCTTTAGGATTATCAATCGCCTGACGAACGCGACCTACCCAGGTTGGATCAGTTCCAACAACATCAATGGGAGTAGGAAATTGATAATTCTCTGGATCATCAACCAATTTCACGCCCTCTGATCGAGCTAGAAGATCTTGTGCATCTTTTCGCCGAACCTCTTTTTTGAATTTTGCATGAACGGCCAGCGAGTGAGTTGTTAAAACTGGTACCCGTACACAGGTTGCCGATACCTTTAAAGTGGGATGGCCAAGAATTTTCCGTGATTCATTTCGAACTTTTAACTCCTCAGATGTATATCCATCTTCTTTCAAAGATCCTGCCCAAGGAATTACATTAAGAACTAGTGGAGCTGGAAATGGGCCATGATCTTTAATACGATCGCGGAGATCTCCTGCCTTCTCACCAAATCTCGTTCCTGCAACATCTGAGATTTGTTGACGGAGGGTGTCAAGGCCAGCTTGGCCTGCACCTGATGCTGCTTGATAGGAAGAGACGACAAGTTCTTCTAATTCATAAACTTTATGTAAGGCACCGATGGCAACGATCATAGAAAGTGTTGTGCAGTTGGGATTAGAGATAATTCCTTTTGGTCGCTGTTTAATCATCTCTGGATTTACCTCAGGAACAATAAGCGGCACCCCTTCATCCATCCGGAATGCGCCGGAGTTATCAACCGCTACTGCGCCTTGCGCGACAGCAATCGGCGCCCAGTGAGCTGAGACTTCATCTGGGACATCAAACATTGCTACATCAATTCCTTGAAAAGCTTCTGGTGTTAGTTCGACAACAGTTAACTCTTCACCGCGACAGATAAGTTTCTTGCCAGCGCTCCGTTTGGATGCGATCAGTCGAATTTCTCCCCAAACATTTTCTCGCGTGGAGAGAATTTCCAACATCACAGATCCAACAGCGCCGGTAGCGCCAACTACCGCTAATGAAGGTTTTTTACTCATCGACCAGTGCCCCCGTAAACAACTGCTTCAATCTGATCTGAATCAAGATCAAAAGCAGAGTGGGCGGCGCGAACTGCAGAATCAAGATCTGCCTGGCGGCAGACAATGGAGATTCGAATCTCAGAGGTAGAGATCATCTCGATATTGACCCCAGCATCAGCCATTGCTGCAAAGAAAGTTGCTGTTACTCCTGGGTGAGATCGCATACCTGCGCCCACAAGAGAGAGTTTTCCAATTTGATCATCATATTGAATCGAGAGATAACCGATCTCTCCCTGAATTTTCTTTAGGATTGTTGTGGCATTACTTCCCTCTGTTTTGGGAAGGGTAAATGAAATATCTGTGAGGCCAGTATCTGCTGCAGAGACATTTTGAACGATCATATCGATATTGATATCGGCATCTGCGATTGATTGGAAGATTCGGGCAGCTACCCCGGTTCGATCAGGGACTCCAACAATTGTTATCTTTGCTTCACTTTTATCATGAGCAATTCCAGAAATTATTGCCTGTTCCATATCTGCTCCCTCTGGTCGGTCTTTCACAACCCATGTTCCTTCTAGATTTGAAAATGATGATCGGACGTGAATCGGTAAATCAAATCTTCGAGCATATTCAACGCATCGAAGATGAAGAACTTTTGCACCACTTGCTGCTAGCTCTAACATCTCTTCATAGGTAACGCTCTTGAGTTTTCGAGCAGTTGGTACAACGCGCGGATCTGCAGAGAAAACTCCATCAACATCGGTATAGATTTCACAGACATCTGCCTCTAAAGCTGCGGCGAGCGCAACAGCAGTGGTGTCAGATCCACCGCGACCTAAAGTTGTCACATCTTTTGTATCTTGGCTTATTCCTTGAAAACCTGCGACGATTGCAATGGCGCCATCATTGAGGGCTTCCGTAATACGACCTGGGGTCACATCGATAACTCTTGCTCGTCCATGGGATGAGTCGGTAATAATTCCTGCTTGGCTTCCGGTAAAGGATCGAGCCTCAAAACCTAGATTTCCAATCGCCATAGCAAGAAGCGCCATAGAGATCCGCTCACCGGCGGTCAGTAACATATCGAGCTCGCGCCCAGTTGGAATCGGTGTGACCTGATTAGCTAAATCGATGAGATTGTCGGTGGTATCGCCCATCGCTGAGACGACAACAACGACTTGCTGGCCTGCCCGCTTGGCTGCTGCAATCCTGGCTGCAACCCGTTTGATACCGTCAGCATCAGCCACTGAGGAGCCACCATATTTTTGAACGATTAATCCCACCGCCCTATGGTGGCAAAAAATCTTAAAAAGTGTAGGGATTATCCAAATAGTAAGACGGTTGAGCGTCCATTATTTGAGATTAAAACTCTAAATTTCTCCGACCTTCAAAGGCCCGCCCAAGAGTGACCTCATCTGCATACTCCAGATCCCCGCCGACAGGTAGTCCGCTGGCAAGGCGCGAGATGGTGATTCCCATGGGTTTAATTAAGCGAGCCAGGTAGGTCGCTGTTGCCTCGCCTTCAAGGTTGGGATCAGTGGCGATAATGACTTCCACGATGGCTGTGTTGGCTAACCGAGCGAGCAACTCTTTTACTCGTAGCTGCTCAGGGCCAATCCCATCAATCGGACTGATCGCACCGCCCAAGACATGGTAGCGACCTTTAAATTCTCGCGTCCGCTCAATTGCAACAACATCTTTACTCTCTTCAACTACACAGATCGTTGAAAGATCTCGTCTGGGGTCTCTACAGATTCGACATTCAATCTCTTCTGAAACATTTCCGCAGATTTGGCAAAATTTTACTTTTTCCCGAACGGTCCGTAAGACTTCTACCAGCTCTTCTACTTCAATTCGGTCAGATTGAATTAAATGGAAAGCAATCCGCTGCGCGCTCTTGGGACCAATTCCTGGAAGTTTTCCTAATTGATCAATAAGTTGGCCGATAACTCCCTCGTACACTATCCCTCATCCTTTGAAATAACTTGGGCGCCTAGCTCTCGCATTAGCAGAGCTTCGCCACTTAATTGATCAATTGATTCATCTTCTTCAACTCTTCCCATCTCAGCAATAGGTTCTGCGCTCTTCTTCGCGCCGACGAGAACCTCTAACTCTAACTCCACACTAAAAACATCTTTAAAGGAATCTCGTAAAATCTCATCACTTTTTGATCGCATAAATGAATCCAGCGCTCCCGCATTTGAAAGGCTAACGATTACTTTTTGTCCCGAGTAATCAACAATGTGGGCACTTGAGCTAAGAAGCGACCAGGTTAATCTCCGCCGTTTTTTTACTGCCTCTATGACAAAGGGCCAATTTCTTTGCATCCCCTCAAGATCAGAGGGTAGATCCATTGTTACGATCTTCTCGCTAGTGAGAGGAGAAACTTTTTTAACTTGAGGTTGCTCAAAATAATCTGGTGATTTTTTAATTACTTCATCTTCTTCTTTTTTGATCAGATCTGGAGATCTCTTTGAAATAGGAGTGGCTACTGGAGCGCTCGCAGCTGGAGTTTGCCCAAGATTGACCATACGTACAAACATCATTTCAAGAAGAATTTGTGCTGGGACTGGGCCGCGTAATTTAACAAGATGCTCGGCCAATATCTCACTAAAACTTAATAGCTGAGCGATACCAAAATGGCCGGCCTCTTTAGCCATATTCTCCCGCTCTTGCGGTGAATAGGTACGGAGAAGTTCGAGGGCTTTTGAATCTGCTGCTAAAAGTAAGGTCATATCTCGGACTCGATCAAGGATATCTTGCAAAAATCTTCGAGGATCTGTCCCACGGCTTATTACCTGCGAGACAACTTTGATCAAGGCAGGCAGATCACCAATAACCATTGCTTGAAAGATCTCGGTTAAAAATTTATTTCCTGTCTGACCTAATAGATCTAGCGACATATCGTAAGAAACATTGGAGCTCACTGCGCCACCAAAGAGTTGACCTAATGCTGATAGTGAATCTCTTACTGATCCAGATCCTGAGCGAACAACCAATTGCATAACACCCTCTTCGAGAGTGATCCCCTCTTTCTTTGCAATTGATTCGATATGGCTGGCAAGAATTTCAGGAGCAACTAAACGAAATTGATAGTGATGAGTTCTTGATCGAATAGTTGCAATGAGTTTTTCTGGCTCTGTCGTTGCAAAAATAAAAATAACATAGGGTGGAGGTTCTTCAACAATTTTCAAAAGCGCATTTGCTGCTGCTGGCCCAAGTTGATGGGCCTCGTCAATAATATAAACTTTGTATCGAGATTGGACCGGAGCAAAGAGCGCCTTATCTCGTAAATCTCTTGCATCATCTACTAGCCCATGGGTTGCTGCATCCATCTCAATAACATCTAATGATCCTGGACCATTTGGAATGAGATCAGTACATGATCGACACTCACCACATGGATTTGCAGTTGGACCTTTTTCACAGTTAAGCGAACGCGCCAAAATTCTGGCGCTCGATGTCTTTCCACAACCTCGAGGACCTGAGAAGAGATATGCATGATGAATCTGTTGTAGATCCAGCGCATTCATTAATGGTTTTGTTACCTGTTCCTGGCCAATAACTTCAACAAAAGAACCTGGGCGATATTTAAGAGAGAGGGTTAGTGACATCTGACTTCTCCTCCCTTGCTCGCAATTCGCTGTAGCTTCTTAGGTTGTAAAGGATCCCTCGTGCACCCATTGAAATTTCCCTACCTTTGCTGCCTTCCGGCTCTGGAGGGGTTCGGGGTAACAACGCCGCACGAGGAATCAAGGGGAATACTAGTTTGAAGTGAGCACTAGACTTTCGCACTTATCGCCCTATCCGCCCCTTCCTGGGATTTAGGGTAATAGCTGGAGGATTCGCATAGCGGCCGAGTGCGCACGCTTGGAAAGCGTGTATAGGGAAACCTATCGAGGGTTCAAATCCCTCATCCTCCG
>JAQCKU010000079.1 GCA_027592195.1 Actinomycetota bacterium | reverse complement strand
GAAAAGATCATTTTATTATTGAACGTTTAAGAGATCTTAAGATTGAGATAATTAGTGAGATTGATTTTGCTTGGCGGATGAAATGTATTCTTGCTCCTGATCAGCAGTGGATCGCAGTTACTGGAACAAATGGAAAAACAACAACAGTTCAGATGATTGAGAGTATTTTTAGAGTATCTGGCACAAATGCGATTGCCTCTGGGAATGTTGGAAGAACAGTCATAGAATCGATTGAAGGTGGATATAAATTTCTTGCTGTCGAGATCTCTTCTTTCCAGATTGATTGGAGTGATGAAGCGCAATTTCTAGCATCTGCTATATTAAACATCGCAGAAGATCACATCGATTGGCATGGAAGTTTTGAATCTTATCGAGATGCAAAATTGAAATTGGGTTCACTATCAAAAATCACACTTTTTAATGAGGGTGACTCGACAATGAAGGATTACTTTTCTCAGATATTCTCGAAAGGTAATAAAGCTAGCACAGTTGAAATATCTCGATTTGTACCATTTCATCTCAAAGCCCCTGGAGCAGGGGAGATTGGGATCGTTGAAAATCTCATTGTTGATCGGGCCTTTGTTGAAGATTCATCTAGCGCTCAAGTTTTAGCAGAATTAAACGATCTTTCTCAAGCAGCTCCTCATAACTTTCTTAATGCAACGGCTTCAGCTGCACTCTGTAAATATATAGGTATTTCCAGTGATTGGATTCGGCAAGGGCTTCAAAATTTTAGAATTGATCATCATCGGTTAGAACTTATTGCAGAATGTAATGGAGTTAGCTGGATAAATGATTCAAAAGCCACCAACCCACATGCAGCTTTGGCCGCAATTACCTCCTATCAAGAGGTTATTTGGATCGCGGGCGGACTAGCAAAGGGGGCCTCAATGGATCATTTGGTGGATGCCGCTCACCATCGAATCAAGGCAGCTATCTTGATTGGACGAGATGCCCCATTGATCAAGAGCGCACTTTTGAGAAAAAATTCCAATTTAAAAATTATTGAATGTAGCACAGCGCTAAAGGGTGCCGAGTTAATGGATCAAGTGGTTCATTATGCAACTGCTCTGGCATCAAAAGGGCAGGTTGTACTTCTAGCTCCAGCATGTGCATCGATGGATCAATTTACCTCCTACTCTGAGCGAGGAGAGCTATTTGCACAATCAGTAAGGAATTCTCTCTCCGAAAATTTTTCTGCAGAGGAGAGGTAGAGAGATGAAGAAACCGCTGGCAAGCTTTTATGGAGTCTTAATTCCGGCTGGGTTTCTGGGTGTTCTTGGTCTAATCATGGTTTTCTCTGCCTCAAGTGTTAAATCACTCCAACAATCGGGAACTTCAATTGGTATTGTTGGGCGACAAGCACTTCTCTTTCTTGTTGGACTTATTCTTGCTTTTTTAATTATTCGACTACCGCTTAGAATCTTAGAAAGAGTAGGAAGACTTTCAATACTTCTCTCAGCTTTCATACTCGCTCTTCCACAAATTCCAGGGTTAGGAAAAGAGGTAAATGGAAATCGAAATTGGATTGAAATAGCGGGATTTACTTTCCAACCAAGTGAATTTGCAAAAGTTGGATTTATACTCTGGATCGCGAGCGTTCTCCATCGATTCGAAAGTAAGAAACTACGTGGAGAAGTTAATGATTTGGCGAAAGAGATAATCCCGGGAATCGTCCTTATTATTGGGTTAATTCTGATTGGTGAAGATCTTGGTACAGCGATAGTTTTTGCTGCAATCGCCTCCGGTCTTATATTTATTGCGGGAATTCCACTTCGATGGTTTGCCTTAGGTTTAGCTGGGGTTTTTTCTCTGATGCTCGTCGCGGTACTTACAGAACCTGATAGGATGTATCGAATCAAAGCCCTCTTTGACCCATTCTCGGATGAAAATTATCAAAATGCGGGTTGGCAACCTGCTCACTCCATCATGGGTCTTGCATCTGGTGGGATTTTTGGTTCTGGTCTTGGAGCGCGTAAACAAAAATGGGGCAATTTAGCTGAAGCTCATACAGATTTTATCTTTGCTGTAATCGGGGAGGAGATGGGACTTTTAGGTACTTTGACAGTGTTATTTCTCCTTGGATTCCTCCTGCTCTCCATTTTTAGAATTTCACTTCGCGCCAAATCACTCTTTGAACGCTACCTTGCTGCTGGAATTGGAGTCTGGTTTTTAGCACAGATAGGTATAAATATTGGTTCAGTTACTGGAGTTATTCCTGTCATTGGCGTTACCTTGCCGCTGATCTCCTACGGTGGATCTTCCCTTATAGCAAATTTGGTGGGGCTAGGACTTGTCATTGGAATAGCGTTAAGAGATCCAAAAGTTCACTCCGAATTGGCAGCTCGAGCTAAAGCGCTGACAAAAGCCCAGCGGAGCATCGCCCCCCAATGATGACGGTGAAGTGGCAGATGAAGAAAAAAGTGAGAACGAGTGAATCAAAATATCTGTTCGCAGCAGGAGGAAGTTGGGGCCATATCGGTCCAGCTATTGCGGTAGCAGATCAATTGAAAAAAATTGATAGCCAAGGCGAAATAACGTTTGTTGGAAGTAAATCCAAGTTAGAGAGCGCCATCTCAATTCCTTATCCGGTTAGAAAAATTCTTAAAGCTCCTTTACCGAGAAAATTCTCAATAAACTCGCTTCTCTTTCCCTTTAAATTCTTGATCGCGCTCTTTCAATCCATTTTTTTGGTCAGGAAAACTGGGGTGGTGATTGGCTTTGGTGGATATGTATCAACCCCGATATATCTTGCGGCTAAGCTACTAAATAAACCACTCATTATTCATGAGGCCAATGCTCTTCCTGGCTTTGCTAATCGATTGGGAAGAAAATTTGCAACAAAAATTTTCACCAATTTTGAAGGGTTGGCCGCTCAGTGGAGGGGAGTTTTTGTTGGTATTCCACTAAGCGCCTCGGTCAAAGATTTAGCAGAGCGAATTCGATCAGCTATGGAAGTGGAATCTAGAGGGGGTGGCAATCAAAGCTCTGCTCGATCTGATAAAAAAATATTAGTATTAGGGGGATCACAAGGAAGTGCGCGGATCAACAATACGCTCTGGGATTTTCTCGCTACTCTTCCCGCTGATATTTCAATTCTTCATGCGATTGGAGCGGGCGCTCGTGAACCGATTGGCCAGCGCCTAGGAGCCTTTGATATTTCTCGATATCAAAAAGTTTCATTTATTGAAGATATGGCAAGTGCCTATGAGAGCGCTGATCTAGTTATTAGCCGTGCCGGTGCGGTTACATGTGCAGAGATCCGAGAGCTTGGAAAGTCTGCGATTATCGTTCCACTCTCACATGGCAATGGAGAGCAGCAGATCAATGCCGAGGAACTTGAAAAGAGTGGGCAGGTAATCGTTGTTAAAGATGAAGATTTTACTCCTGGATGGTTGGTGGCCAACTTGGCTAGAGCCCTTAAACTTCCTCATAGTTTGTCAGAGAAACCAATGTTAGAGGCTTCAAAAATTATAGCTGATGAAATTTATTTTCAGGGTAATCTTCTTAATAGAGCTAAAAATTTGCCGAAAGATGCTACCAATTTATGACATTACAAAATGGCGCCAAAATTCACTTTATCGGAGTGGCAGGATCTGGGATGAGTGGAATCGCTAAAATTTTTGCGGCTAAAGGGTATAACGTTACTGGTTCAGATTTAAAGATGAGCGCAATCATCGAAGATCTTGAAAAGCTGCAGATTAAGGTAGTAAACGGGCATCGAGCTGAAAACATCGCTGGCGCTGATCTTGTTATTAGATCAAGTGCTATCGGAGAAGATAATTGTGAAATAGGGGCAGCAAAGGCCCAAAATATCCCAGTTATCCAGAGAGCTGAAGCTCTGGCGATTCTGCTCAAGGAGAAGCGATCGATAGCTGTGGCAGGAACTCACGGCAAAACAACAACAACTTCGATGCTTGCCTTCGCTCTTCAAGAGATGAAGCTCGATCCTTCTTATGTTATCGGCGCACCTTTACGCAACTTTGGCGAAGGTTCAAGGCTTGGTCTGGGAGGAGAATTCATCATTGAGGCTGACGAATCTGATGGATCATTTATTCATTATTTTCCGACCGGAGCTATCATTACCAATCTGGAGTTAGATCACGTTGACAATTACGAGACTATTGAAGAGCTAGAGCAACTTTTTGAGAATTTCATTGAGACTGTTTCAGATTTCATTGTGATATCAAGTGATGATCCATTACTCAGTAAACTAAAGATTCCTCCTTCTCTTACAGTGATTAAAGTGGGTTTTCGGGAGAGTGGCCAAGAAAAACTCGATCTGACCATCAAAAACGTGAAATTAGAGAGCAATAGCTCAAAAGCTGACTTACTCTGGCAGGGAAATTTCTTAGCTACCTTAAATTTAAATATTCCTGGACGCCACAACATTCATAATGGAGCCCTTGCGGTAGCGGCAGGAATTCACCTTGGCTTTAATGGTGCCAGCCTGGCTCAGGCTCTCTCTCACTTTCAAGGGGCGGCTAGAAGATTTGAGATCAAATCAACTTTTTCTGGGATCACTGTTGTTGATGATTACGGCCATCATCCCACAGAGCTAGATGTGACTCTCAGAGCTGCTCGGAATTATCTAGAGAAAGGTGAGCTGAAACCTGGAAGACTCATAGCAATTTTTCAACCGCACCGATTTTCAAGGACGGCATCCTTCTATGAGGAATTTGCCAGAGCGCTTTCGCAGGCTGATCTTGTTTATCTACTTGATATATATGGTGCAGGTGAAGAGGTGATCGATGGGGTAAGTAGCAGAATGATCGCAGAAAATTTTCTAGAACTTGAGCGGGTAAAACTTCTATCAAAAGAAGAGGTGCTTGACGAGATTTTAGCTATAGCAAGATCTGGAGATCTTATTATTACTATGGGTGCTGGAGATATAAATTTGATGAGTGAAGAAATTTCTCTTGGGTTATTAGATAAAAAAAATTAGAATTGAAATATAAATAAGTATGAAATTAACGAGAAGAAGACCTTTACAGATAGGTGCAATTCTTTTAATTTCAATTTTATCTCTTTTGATTTATTTTTTAGGATGGTCTAATTTTTTTAAGATCTCTTCTGTCACTGTTAAAACAACGGATTCAAGTAATAATTCATTAATAGTTGATCAGCTGGCGCTTATGAATCAGC
>JAQCKU010000006.1 GCA_027592195.1 Actinomycetota bacterium | reverse complement strand
GCGTTCCCGCTAAGAGCCGCCATCTTGGTAATTGCTGTGACTTAATCGCCTTTTGAAGAAGTCGTAGCCCATTTTTTATTCGCCGACTAAAAATTGAAATGATAATAATGATGATGAGCCCTGAAGAGAAAGAGAGAAATGCAGCTTGAAGGCTATTTCCTAATTGTGCAGAGAGCTCGCCATTGGCGCGAGCCTGTGCAGCAATCATCACCCCCGAGATAATGGCCAGAAAATCTAACTTGGCTCGGGAGGGAACGCTCACTTTCTCATAGTAAATGGATTTAGGTAAACTCTCTGACATGAGGTCAAAATCTCTGGCTAAGCCCTCCAAAGCTGAGCTCGATAAAGTTATTCTCTTCTACCGCTTCACACCTCTCTCAGATACTGAGGCAATTAAGCTCTGGCAGAGCCAGCTTTGTGAATCTCTTAACTTAACCGGAAGAATTTTAATTTCTCGCCATGGAATCAATGGAACTCTTGGCGGAAAAATGTCAGATTTAAAGAAATATGTGAGAAAAACAAAGGAACTCCCAGGATTTAAAGGAATTGACTTTAAATGGTCTGATGGAGCTGGCGATGAATTTCCACGATTGAGCGTGAAGGTTCGAGAAGAACTTGTAACTTTTGGTCGAGCTTATCAACTTGAAGTAGATGGCTCGGGAGTTGTTGGTGGTGGCAAGCACTTAAATCCTTACCAGGTAAATCAATTAGTGGCCAAGCGAGGAGATGAAGTTGTATTTTTTGATGGGAGAAATGCCTTTGAGGCAAAGGTGGGCAAATTTAAGAATGCCGTGATACCTAATACATCCACTACTCGAGATTTTATAACAGAGCTCGAAAGTGGAAAGTATGATCATCTCAAAGAAAAACCCATTATCACCTACTGCACTGGCGGAATCCGATGTGAGATTCTCTCTTCACTCATGATCGAGCGTGGATTTAAAGAGGTCTATCAAATTGAAGGTGGCATTGTCCGTTATGGCCAGAAGTACGGAATTGATGGACATTGGGAGGGATCGTTATATACCTTTGATTCCAGAGTGGTTATTGATTTTGATGAAAATACACCAGTGATAGGTCGCTGTGATATCTGTGAAGATGCAACAAAAGATTTCTATAATTGTGTCGATCCCTCCTGCCATGAACAGCTTTTACTCTGTGAAAAGTGTGCGCAAGATCAGATCAATAGAACTTGCCCCAACCTTCATCGACCCGCTATCGAGAATCAACTTATTCACTGATTTCAAATATAAGATAGCTCCATGAGTCTTCATATAGGTGCAGAAGCTGGTGAAATTTCTGAGAGAATCCTCTTGCCTGGTGATCCGTTAAGAGCTAAATGGGTTGCTGAGAACTTCTTAGAAAATCCAGTTCAATACAATTCCATTCGAAATATGTTTGGTTATACCGGTACTTATAAAGGTCAAAGAGTCTCCGTCCAGGGCACTGGAATGGGAATTCCATCCATTTCCATCTATGTTCATGAACTCTTCACTCAATATGGCGTTCAGCGTGCGATTCGAATTGGAACCTGTGGCGCAATTGCTGATGATGTTAAAGTCGGCGAATTGATTTTAGCGATAAGTGCTTCAACTGATTCGGCGGTTAATAGAAGAGCAACGAATGGTCTTGATCTAGCACCACATGCAAACTTTCACCTTCTCAGCGCTGCTTATCAGGCGGCAAAGAAATTTAAAGTTCATGTCGGTGGAGTCTCCTCAATGGATCAGTTTTATGACTCAACAGATGCGCTGGAAAAGCTTCGGGAATTTAATGTCTTGGCACTTGAGATGGAAGCGAGCGCTTTGTACACCTTAGCTGCAAAGATGCGTCGAGAAGCGCTGGCAATTCTTACTGTTTCTGATCATGTCATTACACATGAAGCTATGGATCCTTCGGCGAGAGAGAAGACGCTCAATGAAATGGTAGAAGTTGGTCTAGAAACTCTTATCTCTTAAAAGTTTACTTTCCATCCCATTTCGATAACTCTTTTTCAAACGGATCAAGACCCATCGGTCCAAGTTTAAGAGCGTGGGAGTGAAATTTTTTCAGCGAGAAATTATCACCTAATCTTTTCTTCGCATCAGATCTTGCTCTCATCCAGACCTGCTCTCCGACTTTATAAGAGATTGCTTGTCCAGGAAGACTTAAATATCTATCCACCTCACTACGAGATGAGATTTCATCTAGGAGTGCACGATCGCGAAGAATGAGAAATGCTGATTCTGCGCTCCAAGTATTTCCATCAAAATCATCGAGTTCAAGGTGCATTCCGATATCAACGATGATTCGCGTCGCTCGCAGGGCCTGCCCCGATAGATATCCCATCTCATAGCCAGGATCTTCAAATGCGCCCAGCTCATCCATCAGCCGCTCTGCATAGAGAGCCCAACCTTCACCATGGCCAGAGGTCCAGGCATCATTGCGCTGATATCGATTGAGTCGCTCCTTTTCTAGCATCGAGGTAGCAATCTGAAGGTGATGCCCTGGAATTGCTTCGTGATACCAGGTTGATGCAATATGCCAGAAACTAAATTTGCTCTTACCCATAGTGGGAAACCAAGTTGTTCCTGGGCGAGAGAAATCTTCCGATGGCCCCATGTAATAAGCCGCGGATGCTCCACCTTCTGGCGCTAATTTACAATCACAAAATTTTATTCGGGGATCTATATCAAATTCTTTACCATCAAGTCGCTCGAGGGCATCATCAACAAATTTTCGAAGGCGCTTTAATAATTCTTCACTGCCATCAATTAAATATCTTGGATCTTCTTCTAAACGATCGGCGACCTCTCGAAGTGATTTTGCATCGGGATATAACTTCGCTGCAGCGCTCCACATCCGCTCATTAATTCTATCTAGCTCCTCAATTCCCCATTGATATGTTGCCTCAAGATCAAGATCTGCTCCGGTGAAGTGGCGAGCCCATACTTGATATCGCTCGCGACCGACTGGATCTTTGGGGTTTGATAGCGGGAGATAAACATCTCTCAACCACTGGGCAAGTGCTTGGCTAGCTTTTTCTGCACGAGCTGCAGCAGAGAGATCACTTCCTGCTCCAGTGGCAAACTCTCTATAAGAGCCAGAGGCAAAAGTTTCAAGTTGGCTCGCAACGGCAAGGACTTGGCGCGTAGCGGTAGTTTTACCACTGGCTGCCAATTGAAGAAGAGTAGATTTCCATGATTCATAGGATTGAGCTACCGCATTCATCCGTGCGCTGATATTTTCTTGGTAGTTATCCCCGGAAGGATCCATCATCTCGAAAACTTGTCGGATATCAGAGACAGGAGACCATAAAACCCCCCAAAGAATATATGCCTCCTGTGAATCATGAAGAGCTAAACTCGATTGCATCCGCTCTAGCGCCACATCTTTTGCAATCCGGTCATAATCATTTATCGGATCTGAGGCCTTAATTTTCGCTATGGTTTCACGGAGTAAATCTGCAGATTGTCCAGCTTGGGCAAGTGAGAAGTCATCTAGTTGATCATCTAGTCCGGCAACTCCAAGATTTGTTGATGCGATCGGACTTAGTTTTATTGAAGCGGTAACGTAATCGTCGCAGATTCTTGCAATCTCTGAAATCTCTGAAATCTGATCGGAGCTTGACACTACTTAACCCCTTTTATAAATCGCTTACTCGAAACTCTAAAGCGCCGCTTCACTTCCTTCAATAGAATATGACGTGGGACATGGCGAATGATCGAGTAGTTATAGGATGCCAAAAACCTGGCAGCAAGTTCAATAGTGATTTTCTCTGGAGCGAGGTAATTTCCGATTGGAACAGGTGCATCAACAAATCCTTCAAGGCTTCCTTTAATTTCTATTCCTAACTGCGCAATATTTTCAAAATGGGCATGATTTATCTTTCTCGCTTCATCAACCGCCCATTGCGGGGTGAGAAGTCGATCCGCCCTTGGGTCTGCCTCAGTATGGTCTGCAAGAAATCGAACGTAACCATCTCGGATCAGTGCTCGATACTGCTCCCAACCAGCACTTCGATCATAGATATTATTTATTAAATGTAGGAGCTCTACCTCTTCCAAAGTCATGGAGCGATTTCCACCAATGACTGGTGGCACCAGAAATTCGGTAGGAAGTTCGAGAATATTATTAAATTGATCAAAGATAAAATTAGGCTCTTTCTCATCGGCAAGAATGAGAATTACATTCTCTGCTCCAAATTGCTCAGCCCAGCGAGTTACTACCTGATCTACTTGAGTTCGACCCCAGAATGTTGGGGTAATCGTTGAGCTCTCACGTTTTTCAAATATCTGCTCGAGCCAAGGTTCATATCTCATCTTGATGCCATACTTAACAAATTGTTGGTATGAGGAGGCGAGAATTTTGGTAAATGGCCTAACCGTAAAAATTATTTTTGTGGGGGTCTTTTTAAAATCTTTTCGAACCCTTGCAACATGTTGATCTTTCGCCTCAGAGAAAAACTCGCTACTGATGAGAACTCTCTTTTTTGATTGTTCAATTATTTTAACGAGCGAACTCCAGGATTTCTCAGATATCTGCCTACCGCCGTTATTTTTCCATCCCCAGACTCTCTCGGTTAAGCCCCATGCAGCTCTATGGTGGGCTCTTCCATTATTGAGTGGATAAAAAACCCCAAGTTTTTTTAATTCTTTTTTTGATTGATCAAAGGCGTGTTGGAGCGCTGTTGTTCCAGATTTATGAAACCCAGCATGGAGATAGATCTCTGATGCCACTTATCTCTCCTTTTTTTAAATCACACCCAGAAGACGTAGCCCATTTAGAATAATAATAGCGACAGCTACGATAATTCCTAGAACTTTTCTTGGTAACCATCCCACTAACCGTGCGGCAACCGGAGCCATGATTATGCCTCCAATTGAAAGTCCTAAGACTGCCTCCCAATTCATATTGAGGCGGTAAAGCGCTGCAAGAAATCCCAGACTTGCACAGACTGCGACAACAAATTCTGCAGCAGAGACTGTTCCAATTACTTTTCTCGGTTCATGTTCAGTTGTTGCAAGAAGGGTTGGAGTCACAACTGGGCCCCAGCCACCGCCACCAGATGCATCGATAAAACCACCTGTTAGACCGATAAATTTTAGATATTTAGGATCGCTCATCGTTGTCAGATTGGCTTGGTTATCACTTTTAAAGAGGTTTCGATATAAGAGAACAAAACCAAGGAGGAGAAGAATTGTTGAAATAAAATATGTACCACTGGAGAGATCTATTGCAGAGAGAAATGTGGCTCCAAGAAATGCTCCGATCCCACCAGGAATGGCAATGCGAATCAATATGGCGGTATCAACATTATCTCTGCGCCAATGAGCAATCCCTGATGCCAGACCTGTTCCAATTTTTGCTACATGGACTGCAGCCGAGGTTGCGGCGGCAGAGGTTCCAAGGGCTAGCAAGATCGTGGCGCTTGTAACGCCAAAGCCCATTCCTAGTGAACCATCGATTAACTGGGCAGCAGATCCGGCGAGAATGAACCAGAGAAGGTTCATAAAATGACCTTGATTAATCGCTCCACGTTAGCGTTGATCTCCTCTGTTCCATCAAGAATTAACTCTGCACTCTCTGGCGCTTCATAATCTTGGCCAATTCCAGTGAGATTTGGAATCTCGCCTTTCGCCGCTTTTTTATAGAGTCCTTTTGGATCTCGCTCGGCGCAAATTTCTGCCGAAGTCTCTACCCAGACTTCAAAAAATTCATCAGCGTTAAAGAGCGCTCTTGCTTGATCTCGATCTGCTTTAAATGGGCTCACAAGGGCAACGATAACCACTAAACCAGCATCAGCCATGGCATGTGCCACCTCAGAGACTCGTCGAACATTTTCTGCTCGATCTTCCCTTGTAAAACCAAGATCTTTATTTAAACCAAGTCGAAGATTATCGCCATCGAGAATGTAAGAGTGGACCCCAAGTGAAAAGAGTTTTTTCTCAAGAGCATTTGCGATCGTTGATTTTCCTGATCCTGAGAGCCCGGTGAGCCAAATTACTTTGGCGCTCTGACCTTTCTGGCTCGCGCGCATCTGGCTAGTAATTTCATAATGATGCTCGGTGACATTTTGTGATCGACGCAGAGGATGGGCAACCATTCCTGCCGCCACGGTGTTCATTGTTACGCGATCAACAATGATGAAATTTCCAGTCTCCCTTGAATTACTGTAATTATTTACAGCCAGTGGAGTATCGAGCGCAATTTCAACCTCACCAATTTCATTCATAGCAAGAGTTCTTGCCGAGACATGTTCGCCGGTATTGATATTGAGTTTGTGGCGAATTGAAGTGACCATTCCAGTGACCTGAGTCGAACCGCTAATAAAAAAGTAAGAACGGCTATGGATTAACTCTGACTCACCTAACCAGACCAGAGTTGCGGTATAGCGGGTCTCTGGAAGGGTGAAACCTGATTTCAATTCAATCGAATCACCTCGAGTTGCATCAACATCTGGTTCTAAAACCATAGTGATTGATTGTGAGTGAGCTGCTACTTCAAGATCTCCATCAAATGTAACTAGCCGGGCAACCTTGGCCTCTCGCTTGGACGGAAGAACAACTACTTCATCACCGACTTTAAATTCACCGTTAAGAACTGTTCCTGAGAGTCCGCGAAAATTTTCAGCGCGCGAAATCATCTGAATTCCCATATGAGCAGGAGCTTTTTCTTTCGCTACCCCACCTTCCCAATTTTGAATATGTTCTAAAAGAGTTGGCCCGCTATACCAAGCGGCAGCATCACTTCTGTAGACCACATTATCTCCATGTAGCGCACTTAAGGGGATAAAGGAGTAATCCTTAATTCCTAGCCGTTCAATGGAGGGAGTTAAATCATTTTTCAAAGTTTCAAAAACTTTTTGATCATACCCAACTGCATCCAATTTATTGATCACAATTATGACCCGGGCTACTCCCATAAGAGAGCAGATTGTTAAATGTCTCAGCGTCTGCGGGCGAATTCCTCGAGATGCATCAAGTAATACCAGTGAGATATCGGCGCGAGATGCTGCCACCGCCATATTTCGGGTGTACTGCTCATGGCCAGGGGCATCGGCAATAATTAATCTTTTTCCATTAAGAAGTGACATCGAGCGATATGCCACATCGATGGTAATACCCTGCTCGCGCTCTGCCTCTAAGCCATCGGTAAGGAGTGAGAAATCAATCTCGCCTGCAGGAATTGTGGAACCAGATCGTCGAACGCTTTGAGCGGCTTTCACCGTATCGTGGGGAACGCTATCGGTTTCGACTAAGAGCCTTCCGATAAGAGTACTTTTTCCATCATCGACGCTTCCACAGGTGAGAAGTCGAATAATTGATCGGCTCATTAAAAATAGCCCTCAACTTTCTTCTTCTCCATGGAATCTTCTTTTTCGCCATCCATCAACCTTGTCGCGCGCTCAGAGAGCTTCACTTCAGTAATCTCGTCAAGAATTTCTTGCAGGGTCGTTGCTGTTGAATCAACGCCTGCAGTAATGGGGTAGCAGCCAAGAGTTCTAAAACGGATCATCCGCATTACAGCCTCTTCACCATCTCGCAATTGATAGCGATCATCATCAACCATGATCATCTGATCGCCTCGATAAACAACGGGGCGCTCTTTTGCAAAGTAAAGTGGATTTACCGGTACATCATTTTCAAGAATGTACTGCCAAACATCTAACTCAGTCCAATCAGAGAGCGGGAAAATTCGCATCGTCTGACCATCGCTCAACTTTGGATTGTAGGTTCGCCAGAGTTCTGGTCTTTGTTGGCGTGGATCCCAGCGATGTCCTGGTTCGCGGACCGAAAAGATTCGCTCCTTAGCGCGAGATCGCTCTTCATCTCGACGAGATCCACCGATAGCTGCATCAAATCCATGTTGATCAAGCGCCTGCCGTAGGGCAACAGTTTTCATCACTCTTATATATTCAGAGATCCCAGTTGTAAAAGGGGTAATTTTGTCGCGAACGCCTTCTTGGTTGGTATGAACTAAAAGGTTGAGGCCATATCGCTGCGCAATTTCATCTCGAAAGGTAAGCATCTCTTTAAATTTCCATGTGGTATCTACATGAAGAAGTGGAAATGGAACCGGAGCTGGATAAAAAGCTTTTCTGGCAAGGTGGAGAAGAACTGCTGAATCTTTACCTATGGAATAGAGCAGAACTGGCTTGCGGAAGGCAGCAGCAGTTTCACGGAAAATTTCGATCGATTCATCTTCGAGTTCTTTGAGAATTGCAGTTGAGCTACGCACAGAGGCATCTTAGGCAATTAATCCGAGATTTCTGGGCTTTAACCAATCGAGCCTATTTGTCAGAGCCTTCAATGAGATTAAAGTTACTTTTCTCAATCTGGCCTTGTTTGGCATAAATCTCCAGCTTGGCCCTGGTATCTGCAATATCAAGATTTCTCATCGTTAACTGCCCAATGCGATCAGTTGGCCCAAAAGCTGCCTCCTCAGTTCGCTCCATGGAAAGTTTCTCAGGTTGATAGCTTAGATATGGACCGGTGGTATCAAGAATGGAGTAATCATCACCTCGTCTTAGACGCAAGGTCACCTCACCTGTTACAACGGATGCGATCCATCGTTGTAGTGATTCGCGGAGCATGAGAGCTTGCGGATCAAACCAGCGACCTTCATAGAGAAGTCTTCCTAGCTTTCTACCTTCAGCATGATAATTAGCAATCGTGTCTTCATTATGAATCGCACTTACCAATCTTTCATAAGCAATAAATAAAAGCGCCATTCCAGGAGCTTCATAAATTCCTCGTGATTTTGCCTCAATAATTCTATTTTCAATCTGATCAGAGATACCAAGACCATGTCTTCCACCAATTTCATTGGCTTTTTGCATCAATGCAACGCTCTTTGTAAATCTCTCTCCATTAATTGAAACTGGCCTGCCTCGCTCAAAAGAAATTTTCACATCTTCTGAAGGAATTGATAGAGATTGATCCCAATGTTTTACGCCCATGATCGGTGTTACTATCTCCATAGAGACATTAAGTTTTTCTAACTCTTTGGCTTCGTGGGTAGCGCCAAGAATATTTGCATCCGTGGAATAGGCCTTCTCCACGCTATCTCGATAAGGAAGTTTTCGATCAAGGAGCCATCTACTCATCTCCTCACGTCCGCCTAACTCAGAGACAAAATCTTCATCTAACCATGGTTTATAGATACGTAGATCTGGATTGGCGAGAAGACCGTATCGGTAAAATCTTTCAATATCGTTACCCTTATAGGTCGATCCATCTCCCCAGATAAATACCTGATCTTCCTTCATCGCTCGCACCAGCAGCGTCCCGGTAACGGCTCGACCGAGCGGAGTTGTGTTGAAATAGTTCTTTCCAGCAGTTCTAATATGAAAAGCTCCCGCAGCAAGTGCGGCTAAACCTTCTTCAACCAAGGGCTCGCGGCAATCAACTAAGCGAGCAAGGTGTGCACCATATTCAAGAGCGCGATCTGGAATCGTTGCTATGTTGCTCTCGTCGTATTGCCCCAGATCGGCAGTGTAGGTGCAGGCGATAGCACCCTTTTCTCTCATCCAAGCGACCGCTACTGAAGTATCCAGGCCGCCAGAGAAAGCAATGCCAACTTTCTCACCAACTGGCAATTTTGCGAGAACCTTTGATTCCACCATAGAAGCTAACTCTACTAGCTCATGAAAGAATCAGAGAATGAAACTACGCCCCGCCATGGTCTGGCTGATGATTATTGCTTTAATCCTTGGTTTAGTTGGGGTTGGCTGGAGCGCGTTTCGAGTAACGAATATTGATATTAACGATCAGAGCCAAGCAGTTCTCACCTGTGATGATCTACGGACATTTATTGTTGCTGAAGAAGGCGTTGGTTTGAAAAACTGGACGATCTACCATAAGAAAGTGATCCGATATGACCAAGGTGTTTCAAAATCTGAGCGAGTCAAATTGGTTAAAGAACTGGCAAAAGATGTGACTCTGGTTCTTCAATCAGATCTTCTTATTTACAAAAAGATGAAGAGATTACCCCAATGTTTAACGCTCTCCTCAAATGATGAGGTCGATGAGTGGATTAAATCAACAAAAGAAACAATCAAATATCTCAATGGCGAAATTGAAATTGCACGGGGATTTTTTGATGCTGAAAAAGGTATCTGGGATAAATCCTTTTACGATATTTATTACTCTGCTACTGAATACTTATCAACAGGTTTAACAGAAGTCTAAACTCGCTTCACATCTTTCGAGCGTTCATGAATTTTTCTCAATTGCAGCTCCATCGCCTCTGCCGCATCATCAAAGGCAGAGAGATCGTTATAACTTGCAGCCTCTGCTCGAACTAGTGGCCCTGCACCATAAGTGGTAATAAGAATGCGATGGGCTTGCTTACCCTGTCTTGGATTTTGTTCGTGAGTTACTGTTAATTCAATTCGATCAATTCTTACTTTAAATCTCTCTAAACGCGCTAACCGCTTCTCTACTTTCTCCCTGAAATCTGCCGCTAGCGTTTGCTTTTTTGTGTGGATAATGATTTCCATTTTTCTCCTAAAAAATCAAGACAATCTCAAGTTATTAAGTTTTACTTTCGAGGGAAAGTAGACCTAATTAGGTTGAACGACGCCTAAGAAAGAGAGTACTCCTGTGATGGGGTAATACAAATAGTTTCTAGCTGAATCTTTAGTGTGAAGTTATAAATTAATTACAATAAATCCAAGAGTAAGTGCAAGCGCCAAAAGGGCGGCTTGTCCAAGAATCTTCAGCGCCATTTTTCGATCTGCTGCCCGATCTGCAGGATCAGAGACTTTTGCCATCTCACCTAATTTGCCTAGATTAAATGCACCAGCAAAACCATAAGCCATACAAAATTTCTTACGTGATTGAACATATCCAATAGCAAAAACCATAAACGGTAGAAAGATCGTTGCTTGCGCGGCAAGTGAGGCGCCAGTTAAGCCAATGCCAGAAAAAAGTGCCAGAAGCGCACCACCGAGTGCAACTATCTGCCTACGGCGAACTTCAGATTTTCCAAGATTACACGTTCCTGGGATATAGGTATCAGACATTTAATCGACTACTAAGCATCTTCATATTCTTCATCATCGTTCCATAAACTCTCTTGCGGGTCTTCTTGTTTTTCAACCCAAGAAAGAAAAGAGAAAACACCTTTAATAGCAACTAGCGCAAGCGCCGCTATCGCAAAGACTCTCCGTAGAACTTTGAACATATACTTAGTCTACAAGGGCGAGGGCTGATTAGCCACGTCAAATTTGGGCCAAGTGTTGAAAGTGTTTAGCCTCTCATTTTTCTAGATTAAGAATTTCTAATATCGCCATCGCTGCATTATGGCCAGCGATACCTGATACTCCCCCACCTCTCCTTGCGCCTGCGCCACCAAGAAAAATCGTCGGATCATCACTTTCACTGCCCCACTTGAGCAATTCACCTGATTTTCTTATGGGAAATTCAAGGTCGCCATGGAAAATATTTCCTTCCGGAAGGTTTAACTCTCGCTCTAGATCCAGCGGAGATTTAATCTCAAGGCAATATTCCCCATTACTATCTCGAGCCATTGCCTCCCAGATTGGTTCTCTAAGATATGAATTAAGTTGGGAGATTAAACGATCTTTTGCCAACTCTTTTACGCGCTCGCCCTCGTGGAGAAAAAGTTGGTAGGGGGTGTGAAGAGCAAAGAGGGTGAGGGTGTGATAACCCTGGGAAGCTAAATCTGGAGCGAGAATTGAGCTATCGGTGAGGGTATGGCAGTAAATCTCAGCTGGAATCTGATCTGGAAGGAAACCAGCAGCAGCTTGTTGATAAGCGCGCTGAAGTTGATTAAAACCTTCATCAAAATGGAAAGTTCCCGCAAATGCAATCTCAGCTGGTATCTCTGATTTTAGCTCCGGTAACTTTTTAAGGACCATATTCATCTTTAGCTGTGAACCTGGAAGATGGTCGGGGGCTTGCCTACCCTGCAATTGAGCCATCTGCTTTGGTGAGGTGGCTACAACAATAAACCTCGTTGTAAGGATGGATCCTTCAACGAAAACTTTCCCTGTTGAAATTTTATTTACTCTGGCGCCGAGTTGAAAAGTAACTCCTAGCTCTTGTAGCCGATGGGTGAGCGCATCAACGAGCGCGCCCATACCGCCTTTAGGAACATTCCACTCTCCAGTTCCATTACCCAGAAGGTGATAGAGAAAGCACTTATTTGCTGCTAAAGATGGATCAAATGCATCGGTAAAAGTCCCAATAAGACCATCGGTTAAAACTACGCCACGGAGAAGATCATTGGTAAAAAACTTCTCCAAGCTCTCACCTAATGGAATTTCAAATAACATCTGAAAAACATCTTCTGGAATTTTTGCTTTTAACTCATCGAGGGTGGGAAGTGGCTGAAGAAATGTATCAGCGATAGCAGGGGCAGCTTGAAGTATTTTCTGGTAGAACTTCTTCCAATTTTCAAAATCATCCTCTGCTCCAATACCTTGAAATGACTCTCTATTTGCTCGATCATCATTAGGGATTATTAAGAGCCCCGTATCGCTATTTTGATCACTATTTTGATCACTATTTTGATCACTAGAGGTGCCACCAATATTTGTTGGGGTATAAGAAGCGACTTTTCTTTTAATAACTTGAAAATCTAGCTTTAGATCGCTCACAATTTGATCAGGGAGCAGTGAGACGAGGTAGGAGTATCGAGATAACTTCGCATCTACACCAGGAAAAATTTGCTGACTGGCAGTTGCCCCGCCAAGAGTGGGGCTGGATTCGATCAGATGAACTTTTAGACCTGATTGCGCAAGATATCCAGCTGCTACCAGGCCATTATGTCCGCCTCCGATAACAATGACATCGAAATCTCTCTGCTCCACCTTACTTATACCTTACTTACTTTCTTCATCCGCGCCACTGCTTCTTCGATAATTGCATCACTTGTTCCAAAATTTAGTCGAACAAATCCCTTGCCAACATCTCCATAGGTATGGCCAGAGTTGAAGGCAACTTTTGCCTCAGTGAGATAACGCTTACCTGGATCATCTCCCAAGGAGAGCGCTCTTAGATCAATCCATCCTAAAAATCCAAATTCAGGACGATAAAGATAAGCATCTGGAATCTCCGCTTTAAGAAGCTCATAGAGAAAAAGAGATTTAGCCTCAAGAATTTTAATGACTTGATCTAACCAATCTCGAGAGTGATTAAAGGCTGTCACCGCAGATATCGCACCAAATAGTGATGCACGAAAATGAACAGCATCTGGAAGTGATTTCAATTTCTCATTTATCTCCTCACTTTGCGAGAGAAATTGAGCACACTTCAGTCCAGCAAGGTTCCATGCCTTACTCGCTGAGGTGATAGCGATTCCAATAGATCTTGCTTCATCAGAGATAGAGAGAAATGGATGAAATGAACCCGCTCCTGAATTGCGATAAGTGAGGGGTCCATGAATTTCATCAGAGATAATCAAGACCTGATACTGGTGGGCTAAATTGGCAATCTTCTCCAACTCAGATTTTGTGAAAACTCTCCCAATTGGATTATGTGGATTACAGATAAAGTGCGCCTTAACCCCTGATTTATATGCTCTCTCGATTCCATCGAAATCTAATTGAAAGCTTCTAGAATTTCCATCAATACTCTCAATCATTGCAAGTTCAACAGGTTTACAGCCAACCTCTCTTATCCAGTTGGCAAAATTCTGATAGATCGGCGTATTAATTAAAATTTCTGACCCTGTTGGGATTAATACCCGTGAAATTTCAACGATTGCTGATCCAACATCGCTAGCTATCCGAATAAGATTTGGATCAACCTTCCAATTCCAGCGATCAGCAGCAAAATTTGCAAAGGCCAGGCCAAGTTCTGGAACTGGTCCCAAATATCCAGTATCTGAATTTTCTACCATTGAATGAAGTTTTGCCTTGATCTCAGGGGCAATATTAAAATCCATCTCAGCCACAGGAAGTGGCAGAATTTCGTCGCTAAATCTTCGCCATTTTTCACTAGAGCGGATCCGTAGATTTTCTAATAAGGGCTCTTCAATCATCGCTCCGCCTCTCTAGTTTATTTTCTGGCCTTAGCTGATCGCTAGAGCTCTAGCCTAAGCTGGCGGTATGGTTATTTTAAAGCAGGGCTCGCCAATTATCGATAGCGCACTCATCGCTCGAGAAATTATTAAGCGCGAGATCCGTTTTAAACCGGTAATCGAAAAATCTGGCCTCTGCCCTATCGGTCAGAAAAAGAAGAAGTTGGAGAGCAATTTTCGTTCACTTTCGCGTTCGATCATCTCGCAACAGCTATCGACAAAGGCAGCTGAAACGATTATCAATCGAGTTGAAACGATAGCAAGTGGACTGACCCCGGAAAATATTGCCAAGACTGATCTTCCACTTCTTCGTCAGGCAGGTCTCTCTGCTGCAAAAGCGCGAGCTCTAAAAGAATTAGCAGATGCAAAAGATGAGATAAATTTCTCAAGATTTGCCCTAGGCAAAAGCGATGAAGAGATTTACCAGATACTTCTCCCATTTTATGGAATCGGTCCGTGGACTGTAGAGATGTTTTTGATCTTTCAATTAGGAAGGATCGATATCTGGCCTGTAAAGGATTTAGGAGTGCGGCGTGGTTGGGAGAAAATCCATCAATTAAATGAAGAGATCAGCCCAAAGATCTTGGAGGCGCAAGGAGAGAGGTTCTCACCATTTCGAAGCCATCTCGCTTGGTATTGTTGGCGAGCGCTATAAAATGTTTTTAAGATTCTTCTATATCTAAGATAAGAGAGACCGAGTTAATACACCAACGTTGATCCGTTGGAACATCATAACCTTCACCTTCAAAGACATGGCCTAGGTGAGATCCACAGCTAGCGCACCGCACCTCAGTTCGAATTCTTGGAAAGAGCGAGCGATCTTCAATGAGAATAACTGCATCACTCTCGCTTGGCTGATAAAAAGATGGCCAACCACATCCTGAATGAAATTTTGCCTCACTTCGAAAGAGCTCAGCCGAACATGCTTTACATTTGTAAACTCCGACCGTTTCAGTATCGGTATATTCACCGGTAAAGGCCCGTTCGGTGCCACCATGTCGTAGTACCTCATATGAGAGTGGATCGAGTTCATTTTTCAATTTCTCATCATCTAATTGAACTTTTAAAGCTATCCCATTGGGAGCAACCTTCGGAAAGGGCTTTTCAGTAAAACTCATTGCTATCTTCTTTCTCGATTCTTCAGAGTGCGCATTTTAAAGATTTTTATATTGATTGCGCTACCGGGAATGCAACTCCTGCACTGGAATGGCAATCATATCCATTAGGGTTTTTCTCAAGATATCTCTGGTGATACTCCTCAGCCATCCAATAGGGATGATCTGATCCGCTATCAATTTCAGTAACAATCTCCCCAACCCCCATCTTTGATAGAGCTTCTTGGTAGAGGCTCTTAGTTGCATGGGCTTGATCTACTTGACTTTGATTTGTTGTAAATATTGCGCTCCGATATTGCGTGCCGATGTCATTGCCTTGACGGTTGAGTGAGGTTGGATCATGCATCGTCCAGAATTCAACAAGGAGACGGTGATAGCTAACAACCTTTGGATCGAAAAGAACTTGAACAGTTTCAGTATGGCCGGTTGCGCCAGCACAGACTTGTTCGTATGTCGGATTTTCACGGCGACCGCCCATATAACCAACTGTTGTTTTTAAAACACCAGGAATCTGCCAGAAACGTCGCTCGGCACCCCAAAAACACCCCGTTGCAAAATATGCCAATTCGTTAACTTCGCTCATCTGCGTAGTCTCCCAGATGTTAAACGAGTTGACACCTTATTTTTGACCGAGAAATTACTGCTACTGCGCTATAGAAAATGACTAGATCTTGAGATTCTCAGAAGGAAATTGTTCGCTAGGTGAATCTCTATTCGATCCAAGATTAAGTGGGCTTAGACCGTTGCTAAGTTTTTCTCAACTCTAAAATGATGAGAGAATCACATCAAGAAACACCCCTTTCCTCTTGTTATTCGTAGGTAGGTTGGAGAGAATTACGCTCCTGCCTCAGCCGATCGAGAGCTGTAGCCTTTTTATAACAAGCGAGGAAGTTGATTTAAATGGATTGGCGACACCGCTCTGCATGTCGCGATGAGGACCCCGAACTTTTCTTCCCTATCGGAAATACCGGCCCTGCCCTAGCTCAAATCGAAGAAGCGAAGAAAGTTTGTGCTCGTTGCGAAGTTAAAGATCCTTGTCTTCAATGGGCGTTGGAGAGTGGGCAAGAAGCAGGTGTCTGGGGCGGAATGTCAGAGGATGAACGTCGAGCGCTGAAGCGTCGAGTAGCACGTAATCGAGCTCGGATGGCAGAACTCAATAGAATTGCAGAAGAAGGACAAGATTAATTCCTCCTCTTAAAGAGGAAAGCGAATCCGAAAAGAAGTCCCAGGATTTTTCTTCTCAAAACTTAATTCACCTTTCAATTCATTTTCAATCAAAGTTTTCACAATCTCTAGACCTAAGTTTCCATCTCTTTCTAGTGAAAAACCTTGTGATACTCCCGCTCCATCATCACTTACCTCGATTTCGATCATAACTTTAAAGGCTGGATCAATAGTCCTTGCACTTTTGATTTTTAACTCTGAGCCAGAACGTGAAAGACCGTGCTCGATCGCGTTGTGAATCAACTCCGTCACAATCAAGGCCAAGGCAGTTGCCACCCCTGATGGGAGATCTCCCACCTCACCTAATAACTCGTATGAAATTTCATCTAGATCTCCTCGAATACTTAAATCAATTTCACTGTAGAGAATTTGTTTTAAAATTCCATCAAAGGCAACTGTCTCGGTTGTGTTATTGGCTAAAGTTTCATGCACCAGAGCAATAGACCCTATTCTTCGCACCGCTTCATCTAGCGCATGCCTTGCGCTGAGATCTTCAATTCGTCGTGATTGAAGACGAAGCAGCGCTGAGACAGTCTGTAAATTATTTTTCACCCGATGATGCATCTCTCGAATAGTTGCATCTTTTGAGATCAATGCCTTATCTCGGCTTCTCAATTCAGTAATATCATGAATGAGCACTAGTGCTCCGATCCGATCTTTCATCTCGAGTAAAGGGAGAGCCAAAATATCAATAGCACCGTTTACGTTTTCAAATTCACGTCTTCTCAATAATTTTCCACTCACAGATCTCTGCCAGTTTTCATGATGTGGTTCCCGATTAAGAGAATGGCCGCTGATTTTTGAGAGAGAGTCAAGGAGTTCACCCATATTTTGAGAGAGAAGATCTGATGACCATCCCAATCGATTAAACGCTGAGAGCGCATTGGGGCTTGCATAGGTAATCACACCATTTAGATCTAATCGAATTAATCCATCACCTACTCGTGGAGCAGCCTCTGCAAGATATAAAGATCCTTCAAATGGAAATGTACCTTGAGAGATCATTCGATAAATCTGATTTGCGATCTCTCGATAATTGAGCTCTAACTTTGATGGTGTTCGCATCGTTTCAACGTTGCGAATTCGAGAAATTACGGCAATTACAGCTCCTTTATATTGAACTGGGATTGCTTCATGTTTTACTAGGAATTCACCATAGCGTTCTTCTACATTGTCTCGAACAATCTCACCTGATGAGAGCGCTTCATCAATTCGGGAACTGCTTCCCCAAGAAATTTCGGTTCCAATTAGATCTTCAAGAAAAATCGTCGCAGCGGTCGTTGCCCTAATATGTGCAACTGCCAGGTGGCCTTCTGGCCAATTCTTTACATCTCTACGGAGCGGTACCCAGAGCGTTAAATCTGCAAAAGAAAGATCAGCCAGTAATTGCCACTCTGCTATCAGTTCGCCAAGGTGCTTTACTGCCTCGGGTGAGAGCGTTGTTCTCTCCCATCTTAGTGCGCTTCGAAATACCACGGGTGGAGCCTAACCATTTCTCAATCTCTTTGAATTGCAAAGCCCCAGCGATTTTGGGATTGAGCTCTAGGAGCGAGCGGCGATGAAAGAGAGACCGCTCTAATTCCCGATGGGAGAGGCGGATGAGAAATATCGGGAATGGATCTAACGCAGCCGAGATTTCAGCGATCACCTTTTTAGCAAGAGAGGAGGATGAGAAGGAAATTGGCAGAAAAGCTAGCGATAAGTGGTTATGAATTCTCCTTTGGTACTCGATAAAGGTGTGGGCCGAAGCTAATTCGTGTCGATTTGCCTGAAATATATAGAGCACTGATTCAACTTCTTGCAATTTTTGAATTCGATCGATCTCTAGATTTCTTCTCGTTGGCAAAAGAGCGAGATCTAGATCTTCTTCATTAAATGAAAAGTGATGCCTGATTGGGTGCTTATCAGAAAAATGTGAGTTGAAATCTTCAAAAAGTAATTTGTAGCTATCGCTTCCTGTAATAACTAATCCATTTTTCTCAACATGACTGCTAGCTCTCTGAAAAAGTCTATTATGGAGAAAATTAAGTAGTTCTTTCTGCTCCCAAAACTTGGCTTCTCTTGGAATGGTGATGACAAATTCGTGCTTCACATCGATTCGATCGGTAAAAAGTAGGAGCTTGCTCTGATGTTCAAGATGGTTAATTACCTGATCAGAAATTTGTCGATGGAGAATCTGATATCCAATTCTTGAGAGAAATTGAACAACTATCTCTTCAAGTTCAAAATCAAAGAAACTCGTTGCAATATTAGGAAGTAGGGAATTATTGTTCATGAGATGTTATTGCAATTTTTCCAGTGGCATATGCCTCCAGTAGAGATCGAACATTGACTAACGGAACTCTTAGAATTATCTGCACTGATCCAGAAATTTCAGCGCCACCTACAACGTTATAAATTGGAATAGCATCAAGAAGAAGGTTGGTTACGATTGGAAGTGAACGATTACTATCTGTTAGCTGGTATATATCGACAAGTGTTCCTCTGATTGCAGAGGTAGGTAGATCACCTTTATTAATTTCAAGGGAAACTAGACGCCAGAGAATATTCTCCTGTCTTAAACCAATTTCACTAGCCTTGATCGCCTCGCCGCTTTCTATAGCCTCTTTTGCATAGCTACCAATAATGGGTTCGGATGCTGGCATATAAAGCTCTTTGATACCAGGAAGGTAGAGCCGTGCCATGGCAACTTGATCTGCTCTTATCTTATCTCCCTCAGCAATTGCAGTTTTAGCGACCCAGAAAAGTTCAGTTTTATCGGTACTTCTCAAAAGGGCTGCTGCGGCAAAGATGGAGAGGATGATGAGGGCTACACCGATAACTGTTCGATTGGAAAATGAAGGTATTTCTTTTATTTTGCTCATAGAGTTCATGGGCAAATAATCAAGGTAAATCACTCTCCTCTGATTTTCTTATCCACAACCATACTTTTGTATGAGAGAAGAGGGGCCAAAAGGTTGATGTCTTACTCTCACTCTTTTGCCAATCTCTGGCGATGAATAATGAAGCGCTCCAAGAGAATGAGATTAACGATAGAGGTTTGAAGTGGGACCAACCAATGCTTGCGCTCTATCCGCAACGCGAAAGTAGAAATGAACCTGGGATTAAGAGAAAACTTTTTATTATCCCAACTTATTTTGGTGAAGAATTTGATCCCAATTTTGCGCCAATCCCAACCCCTCAAGATCAGCTACCAGAGATCAAGGAATGGACCCGACAGTTTCTTATTAGGCTTATTGAGATTTCAGCTACCAGGCGCTCTCCCCATCAATTGGCGCGTTGGTGCCATAGAGCTACTTTTCAAAAAGTTCTAACGCTGACCAAGGAATTTGACTCTCTTCCCAGACTTCGGAAAATTTATATTAGAGAACCCCTTGAATCAGTTATAGAAGTTGCAGCTACTCTTAATTATCAATCGAGAGTCCGGGTGATAACCGTTCGCTTTGAGGGCCTTGATAATCGATGGTTATGTACTGCTATCGATCTTCTCTAACTATCTTGATTTCGAGGATCCCCATGGCATCGCTTATATTTTTTACCTGAGCCACATGGACAGGGCTCATTACGAGTAACTTGTGGGCCAGAAGATCCAGATCCTTCAGCGCTTGTTGAATACTTGAGTACCTGCGGAGTTATCTTTGGAGTTACCCCTTTAGCTTCAATCGCGTTAGGGTCTTCTGAGCTAATTTTTACCTCAACATTAAAGAGATAACCGACCATTTCTTCTTTAACCGCTTCCATCATTGCGACAAAAAGATCAAAACCTTCTTTTTGATACTCTACAAGTGGATCACGTTGCGCCATGGCGCGCAGACCAATTCCTTCTTGCAAATAATCCATTTCATAGAGATGTTCACGCCATTTTCTATCAATAACTGAGAGTAAAACTTTACGCTCTAACTCACGCATCGCCCCTGATCCAAGTTCACTTTCTCGTCTCTGATAAGCGTTGAAAATATCATCTTGGAATTTTTGGAGAAGGAAATCTCTATCGAGAGCTCCGCGGCCACCGACTTCTTCAATCACATCATCAAGATTGAATGAGACCGGGTATAGCGCCTTAAAGGCACCCCAGAGTCTGTCTAGGTCCCAATCTTCTGGAAATCCATCAGCAGTTGCTGAATCGACATATCCAATAACGGTATCGAGGATAAAGCCTTCAACTTGTTCTTTTAACTCTAGGCCTTCAAGAATTTCACGTCTTTCGCCATAGATAACTTCTCTCTGGCGATTCATAACATCATCATATTTCAGAACATTTTTTCGCATTTCGAAATTCTGAGCTTCAACTTGAGTTTGCGCTGATTTGATGGCGTTGGAGACCATCTTTGATTCAATCGGCATATCATCTGGGATACCTGCTGCTCCAATAAATCTTTCAACTAAAGTTGAATTAAACCTTCGCATCAGTTCATCTTCAAGTGAGAGATAAAACCGTGATTCACCAGGATCTCCCTGACGACCAGACCTTCCACGGAGCTGATTATCAATTCGTCGAGATTCATGTCTTTCAGTGCCTAGTACATAGAGCCCACCGAGTGAGACAACTTCATCATGCTCTTTTCCAATAGCACTTTTCTGACGCTCTAGCTCTTCAGGCCAAGCTCGCTCATAGGCCGCCTGATCATCAACTGGTGAGAGCCCTCTATTGTGTAGTTCGAAATCGGTCATAAATTCTGGATTGCCACCTAACATAATGTCAGTTCCACGACCTGCCATATTTGTAGCAACTGTTACCGCTCCTAGCGTTCCTGCCCTTGCAATAATGGCAGCTTCGCGGGCATGTTGCTTTGCATTAAGTACTTCATGGCGAATCCCTCGCTTTTTTAAGGTATCTGAGAGAAGCTCTGATTTCTCAACGCTCACTGTTCCCACTAAAACAGGTTGTCCTTTAGCGTGACGGGCAGCTATATCATCTGCAACAGCATGAAACTTTGCAACTTCATTTTTATAGATTAAGTCTGATTGATCAATTCTCTGCATTGTTTTATTGGTTGGAATTGGAACTACTCCCAATTTATAAATCTGCATAAATTCAGCAGCTTCAGTCATTGCGGTACCAGTCATTCCGCTCAATTTATTATATAAACGGAAGTAATTTTGAAGGGTAATTGTGGCAAGAGTTTGATTCTCATCCTTAATAGCAACCCGCTCTTTTGCCTCTAGAGCTTGGTGTAGCCCCTCGCTATATCGACGGCCAGCCAAAATACGACCAGTATGTTCATCAACAATGAGTAGCTCACCGGATTGAATCACATAATCCTTATCACGCTTAAAAAGTTCTTTGGCTTTAAGTGCATTATTAAGGTAGCCAATCATAGGAGTATTTACTGATTCGTAGAGATTTTCAATCTTTAGTAACTCTTCTACTTTAGTGACGCCTTCATCAGTAACTCCAACATTTCGCTTCTTTTCATCGACTTCGTAATGAAGCTCTCGATCAAGCTTGGCAGCGATATTTGCAAATTCCACGTACCACTTAGTGGCTTTATCTGCAGGTCCACTGATAATTAAAGGTGTTCGCGCTTCATCTACAAGGATGGAGTCAACTTCATCAACAATTGCAAAGTTATGTTCGCGTTGAACACAATTATCTAAAGACCAAGCCATATTGTCACGAAGATAATCAAATCCAAATTCATTATTTGTTCCATAGGTAATATCGCAGTTATAGGCTTCACGTCTCTCATCAGGGGTCATGGCTGAGAGAATTACTCCTACTTTAAGGCCAAGAAATCGGTGGATTCTTCCCATCCATTCGCTATCTCGCTCTGCAAGATAGTCATTGGTCGTAACAACATGTACCCCAAGACCTGAGAGAGCATTGAGATAGGCAGGAAGCGTTGAGACAAGTGTTTTTCCCTCGCCAGTTTTCATCTCAGCAATATTTCCAAGATGTAGGGCGGCTCCACCCATAAGTTGAACATCGTAATGTCGCTGTCCCAAGGTTCGCTTTGATGCTTCACGCACTACTGCAAAAGCTTCTGGAAGAAGATCGTCGAGTTCTTCTCCTGCTCCATACCGCGTCCTAAATTCATCTGTTTTAGCGCGGAGCTGGTCATCTGTTAACGGTGAGATTACGCTCTCTAACTTATTAACTTGATCCGCAATTTTCGCCAATTGTTTAACAATGCGACCTTCACCGGCTCGAAGAATTTTGTCGAGGATAGCAACCATGGCGATATCTTAGGCGTCCTTTACCCTGCCATGAAATTCACCGCTAGAAAGGGCCGGAGCTGGATCGAGAAGCAGTTATCGCCCCTATCAATTGATTGCCAGCAATTGGAGAGCGAGATAGCGCAGCAATCGCCTCTTGGATAGTGGCTCCAGTTGTCGTCACATCATCAATTAAGACAATTGCGGTAGCAGGATCAATATCCAAATCCAATTTTGAATTGACTGCCATTGAACCTTTTAAGTTGATGGACCTATCTTGTTTTCCTAAACCGCTCTGATCCTTAACCCCTCTTTGGAAGTAAAGTAGTGATCTATATTTTAGATACGGGTGATGAAGGTTCGCCACCTCTTTTACCAATCGGAGCAGAAAATCCTCTCCCCTTCGCATATTTGATCTCTTCGATGAAGGAATAGGAAGTAAGAGAAAATTCTCTGGGACTTCTCCTAAAAGTATTAACTTATCAATAACAGATCTTATGGCGGTGGCAAGAAAGAAGCGAGGAATTGCTTCACGATTCTCTTTAGCCCTTAAAATAATCTTTGCCGTTGTCGGCGTATAATCAACAACAGAGTAGATCGGAATATCTGAGAGATAATTTAGAGAAGGATATTGACTCCATAACTTTAAACATGGCTCGCAATATTTGATATCAATCCGAAGACATACCGGGCAACTATCTGGAAATATCAGTGAGGTTATTCCATTTTTGAGTGAGTTGAATACCATTGGCAAATCTAAGTAACTCAATCAACTCTGCAGCTATCCTAATTCTCCAAACTGTGTAGCCAAATCATCTGTGGGATCTACTATTGGTTGACCTGATTTAAGAGGGAGGGTAAGGGTAAATAACGCACCACGAGCAATCTCTCCATAAGCTTTAATCACTCCACCATGCAACTTCGCATCCTCTAAAGCGATTGCTAAACCTAAACCCGTTCCCCCTCGCTCTCGAGACCTGGATGGATCTGCTCGCCAAAATCTCTCAAAAACATGCTTTAAATCTTCTTCAGATAATCCAAACCCAAAATCACGGATACCAACACGCACAGATGTTTCAAATAGATCTATAGTTATTAAAATTTCCTTACCCTCGCCATGATCCAGGGCATTACTGAATAAATTTCGAATAATTCGCTCAATCCTCCGTACATCTCCATCAATTAAAATTGGGGCATTTTCAGGGGAAATTTTCAAGGTGGTTTTAGAGCTATCTCCACTTAGCGCCAGGACTACTCTCTCTACAAGATTTACTAGATCAATGGGTTCTGATTCCAAAACTGCTACTGCCGCATCAAAACGACTCACCTCCAGTAGTTCTGAGAGCAGTTGGTCAAATTTAATAATCTGTGACATTAAAAGTTCAGCACTTCTGGCCACTGCAGGATCTAGCTGATCTTTTATACCCAGAATAACTTCCGATGCTATTCGAATAGTGGTTAAAGGATTTCTCAACTCATGTGAGACATCTGAAACAAATCGCTGCTGCATTCGAGATAAGTTCTCTAACCGAGAAATCTGTTGCTCTATAGAAAAAGCCATCTCATTAAATGCAATACCTAATACAGCAATCTCATCTTTGCCTTTAACAAGCACTCGCTCTGAGAAGTTGCCTTCAGTAAAAGAATCCGCAATTTGGGCAATTGTTTTTATCGGCTCAACAACCTGGCGAATAATGAGATAAGCCATTCCAAGAATTAATAAAAATACAATGGCAAAAATTATGATGAACCCTCTTGCAATAATATCAATCGAAGCCCGTTGACTTTCAAAACTAAATAAAAGATACATCTCATAAGTGCCAGCAATTGGAACGTTAATTAATTTTCCAACGGCAACCCCTGGCAAAGTTTTTCCTGAGCCGTAACTAATCTGAGTTAGTGCCCATTCAAATTCTTGACTTGTTGAAACTATCTCTCTTAAAGATTGTGGTATTGACTTTTCTTCAACAAAATTCGAAATCTGCTCAAGATTGATATCTTCTATCTTATTCGTGGGGCTCTTTAAAAGTGCAACTTCTCTCCCTGAAAGAACAGCTCCAGTTGCTCCATCTAACTGTAAAACATCATTTGCTGCTCTCGTAATAAATTCTAAAGATGCTTTTGGAGTGACATTAAAGCGAAATTCTGCAGATTCAATTGCTGTCGCTGCTTCTGTGATTGAAGCATTTATCTTCTCGTCAAGAATTCTCTTTTCAATCTCGTTAAAAATTGCAGTTCCTATTATAAAAACTGTAATCGTAAATAAAGTAACTGTCAAAACTACTACCCGAGTAGCCAATGATCGTTGAAGAAATGTAATCGGATTAGGAAACATATTTATAATTTCTCTGGTGAACCAGAGCTATATCCTGCTCCTCGAATAGTCTTTATAATTCTTGGATTATCAGGATCGCTTTCAATTTTTGATCTCAATCTCTGAATATGAACATTGACCAATCTCGTGTCAGAGGAATGCTCATAATCCCAAACTTCCTGGAGCAATTGATCTCTCGTGAAGACTCGATCTGGTTCTTTTGCTAAAGCTACTAAAAGATCAAATTCTAGAGGGGTAAGCGGTATATTTTTTCCATTTCGCAGAGTAGTTCGTTTAACAAGGTCAATTTTTAAATCTGCGATGGTTAAGGTTTTTATGAGATCTTTGGAGACTCTCCTTAGTTGAGCTCGGACTCGAGCAACTAACTCTGAATAATGTTCCATCGGTTTAACTAAATAATCATCAGCTCCTGCATCTAAACCTTTGATTTTATCTACTGTATCGCCTTTTGCAGATAAAAAGATGATAGGAACTCTCGGAGAGTGTTCTCTAATTTGACGGCAGATCTCAACGCCATCTATTCCTGGCAACATCACATCAAGGAGGACAACATCCGGTGGATTATTTTTAAAGGCATCCATCACCTCATCACCTCGATTGATGAGGTTTACTTCAATTCCCACTCCGTTGAGAACGATGCCCAACATTTCAGCTAGGTCTTGATCATCTTCGACGATCAACACCAATGGCATTAGCTACCGTGTTCCCAAGAGTTTAAGTATTTAACTTGTTCTGGAGTGAGAACATCAATATCTGATCCCATGCTCTTGAGCTTGAGGCGTGCAACTTCTTTATCAATTTCTGTTGGCACGTTATGAACGCCAGCAGTGAGATTCTTTGCCTCTTTAACTAACCATTGTGCGGTTAAAGCTTGATCAGAAAATGACATATCCATGACCACCGCTGGATGACCCTCGGCTGCCCCTAGATTTACTAATCTGCCTTCAGCGATAAGGAGAATGCGCCGGCCATCAGCGAGAACATATTCATCGGTCTGATGTCTAATCCGTGAATTTTTCACCTGAGCAAACTCTTCTAGCCAGGCAACATCGATTTCAATATCAAAATGGCCTGAGTTAGCAAGAATTGCTCCATCTTTCATTAACGAGAAATGCTCTGCTCGAAGTACATCACGATTTCCAGTAACGGTAATGAAGATGTCACCAACTTTTGCTGCTTCATGCATCGGCATGACTCGATAACCTTGCATCATTGCATCAAGGGCTTTTGTTGGGTCGATCTCAGTGACGACTACCTCGGCTCCCATGCCACGACTTCTCTCAGCAACGCCTTTCCCGCAATAACCAAACCCAGCAACAACTACTACTTTTCCAGCCAGCAATATATTCGTTGCTCGGAAAACTGCATCAAGTGTTGATTGGCCAGTGCCGTAGCGATTATCAAACATATGTTTGGTATCAGTATCGTTGACGGCAATCATCGGAAAAGTAAGAGCGCCATCTTTAGCCATTTGGTGAAGTCGAATGACACCAGTTGTGGTCTCTTCGCATCCACCTGCGACGTTAGGAAGTAGCTCTCTTCGAGTTGTATGAAGAGTGTTGACTAGGTCGCAACCATCATCAAAAACTTGATGTGGTTCAATATCCAAACTGGCATTTATATGTTGGTAGTAACCATCTCGATCAACTCCATTGCGGGCAAAAACAGAAATTCCATAATCATGAACCAATGAAGCAGCAGTATCATCTTGAGTTGAGAGTGGATTTGATGCACAGAGAGCAATCTCGGCGCCACCTGCTTTTAAAGCAATCATGAGATTGGCTGTCTCTGTGGTGACATGCATACAGGCAGAGATCCTTACCCCAACGAAAGGTTTCTCCTTCTCGAAGCGCTCTTTAATCTCCGAAAGAACTGGCATGTTCCGTGAGGCCCATTCGATTCTCTTCTTACCTTCAACAGCTAATGAAGGATCGGCAATGTCGTGTTTTGGTAGAGCCATCGTTGTTGGGTTCACAGATATATCTCCTGAAGTTGGTCGGTTTTTTCAATCTTTTGCATTCGTCTTTTATATTCGCTAGCAGAGCTAATCCTATTACAGTCCCAGCTAAGCCAGCCACTCTAGCTCTTACCCGAACAAATCCAGAACTCGATCGCGTATCTTCTCCATATCTGCGAGCTTGTCAGCTTCAACATTGAGTCGGAGGAGAGGTTCGGTATTTGATGGACGAAGGTTTAACCACCAAGCTTGGCTTGAAATGGTAACTCCATCGAGCTCGTCATGTTCAAAATCTGGGGTTGGAAATAGAATCCGTACTTTGGCGATCGCTTCACCTACATCTGTAACTTCTATATTTATCTCACCACTCTGGCTATATCGATTAAATGGTTGCAAAATCTCACTTAAATTTTTATCTGAATTCTTGAGAGCAGCCAAGGCGTATAGGGCGGCGAGCATCCCCGAGTCAGCGCACCAAAATTTAGCAAAGTAAAAATGGCCTGAATGTTCTCCTCCAAAAATGGCGCCGCTATCTGCCATCAATTTCTTGATAAAGGAATGGCCAACTCTGCTCCGGAGCGCTACTCCGCCTTGCTCCTCAATAATCTCTGGAACAGCTTTTGAGGAGATCAGGTTATAAATAATCTTTGCTCCAGGATCCTTCTCTAGCTCAATCGAAGCGATAAGGGCAGTAAGCGCCGATGGTGAGACTAGGGCGCCGTTCTCATCGATCAAAAAACATCGATCAGCATCCCCATCGAAGGCAAGACCAATATCAGCTCGCTTTTTTAAAACAGTCTTCTGTAGATCTCGTAAGTTCTTTGGATCTATTGGGTTTGCCTCATGATTTGGAAAATTTCCATCAAGTTCAAAAAACAACTCAGTCTTTCTCCCAGAAATTCTCTTAAAAACCTCTGGAGCAGTATGTCCGGCCATTCCATTGCCAGCATCAATGACTATATTGAGTTCACGTCCTGTTGAAAAATCTAAATCAAAAAGTGAGAATAAATAATCAACATATTTATCTAAAAGATCTTCACTTCGCTCAATACCTGGTGGCCTATTTACTATGGGCATTCCAGAGAGAATGGAATTTTTGATCCAATTTAATCCAGAATCTTGTCCAACAGGACGGGCCCCTGATTTACAGAGTTTGATTCCGTTGTATTGAGCTGGATTATGGCTGGCGGTAAACATTGCGCCAGGAAAATTAAGGGAGCCTGATGCAAAATAAAGTTGATCTGTTGAAGCCAGGCCAATTCGAATTACATCAAAACCCTGACTCATCACGCCATCTGAGAAAGCAGTTGCAAGAGATTGAGAGGAAGGACGCATATCTTCACCGATAAGAATTGTGCTCGGTTCACGTTCTAACTCTAAAAATCGTGCAAAGGCGCTACCTGTTGCAAAGCAGAATTCCTCGTTAATTTCTGAACCAACAAGCCCACGAATATCGTAAGCTTTAATAATTCTCTCTGCTACTTCAACTTTTATCATTTCGTTAAATCCAATTATTTTTGTAGATTTTTTGGCCAAATGAATTTGTCAGCGAGTCTTTCTTCAAATTTACTAGAGAGCACGGAGATGGCCCCGTCTTCCAAGATCTGATTTCTGATGAGTTAAATCTTCTTCACTCTCTACTTGATGCGCTCCCGCCGATCGCACTGCATCAGCGATTGCTTGCAGATCTTCATTGCTTGGCTCTGGCTCCATTGAAATTGTTTCGATCTCTACCTTCCAGCCTTTAGGAACAGTAAGTGATTGGCTGTGCTGTAGACAGAGATCATAGGTGTGCGGTTCTTGATGAGATGCTAACGGTGCAAGATGAGCCTTCTGTGCTCCATAGTTATAGGAAAGTGTTGCTACCGCACGTTGAGAACACTCAGTTCTCGTGCAGGTTCGAACACCGCCGCGGGAGGAGATCATTGCTAGAGCCTAGTAGTCCAAGATCAAAAGAGGTGTTAACCAAATAACGCGTCAATATCAAATATCGGTGTTGTGCTTCGCTCTAACTCAGTTCCGGGATTTAGGGCGATTGATGTGAATCCATCGGAAGTTGACCAACTTGCCCCCAGGTAGAGGAGAGTTCCAAGAGTTGAAATATTTACAATGCGGGTATTTGGTGGAATTTTCCAATTAACCATCTCCTCTCCTCTAATAATCTGGACCTGACGCTTTCCATCTCGTGAGTTTGTCTCAACTCGCGCCTCGATTTGATCTCCTACCAAGGTAAGAATCGGTTCCAGACCACCAACATTAAAAATAAAATTAGAGATCCCTTGAGCTGGGGTTGCCCAGGAAAATTCATTACCTTCCTGGCTATAGACCGAAGCTGTAATCGGCTCATTGGAGCGGATTAAAAGTGCAGCTGGCCTCTTTCCTAGGCTTTTTGGCAGTTGTAGCGTCTTGACCTCACCTGGGTTGATCACAACTTCGGCTAGTCCAACTGGGATAAAACGACTTCCATCACTTAATAGCTCAACATTGATGATTGCAGCG
>JAQCKU010000078.1 GCA_027592195.1 Actinomycetota bacterium | reverse complement strand
CTTTTTCTCTCCCAATAAAACTATTCCAATCACCCCTTGGAGCGGAGCGCACCCATGGGATTTTGGTATAAAACGTTTTTTCATTTTAATTACTGGTTTAGCAATCTTTGGCTTAGGTGATGCTTTTATCATCATCTCAGCTTTAGGCAATGCTCCGTGGTCTGTTTTAGCTCAAGGAGTCTCTCTTAAAGTAGGTATATCAATTGGCGCTGCTACTTTTATCATTGGGGCTTTAGTTCTTCTTCTCTGGATTCCATTAAAACGAAAAGTTGGACTAGGGACAGTTGTAAATATCTTTGTTATATCTATCTTTATTGATATTGGATTATTAATAATTCCTAGCTCCATTCTTTTTCCTATTCAGCTTGCTTATGTATTTCTTGGAATAATCTTTGTAGGAATCGGCTCTGCTCTCTATCTCACTTGCAACCTTGGAGCAGGTCCTCGAGATGGGCTTATGACCGGTCTCCATGAACGAACAGGGGTGAGAATTGGACGAATTCGATTGGCGATTGAATTGAGCGTTTTAATGTTAGGTGCACTCCTTGGTGGGGTGATTGGGTTGGGAACCGCGCTTTTTGCCTTACTGATTGGAGAATCAATCGCAATCTCTCTGGGTGTCGTTTCACGCGCTACCAAGAGGTAGCCAATAGCGTTAACCCACTTCCTCACATTAAAAAACCGCCCTTCCCCCGGGGTCGAAAACACCCCCGTTACCAAAACAGAAAGGGAAAATCATGCTCGATTCGTATTTCAAAATTTCGGAGCGTGGCTCAACCGTAGCTCAAGAAATCCGTGGTGGCGTTGTTACATTCTTCACGATGGCATATATCGTGGCGCTCAATCCTCTCATTATTGGATTAGCAAAAGATGCAGACGGCAAATACCTCGGTGGAGGTGATGTACCTAATCTCGCGTTAGTTGCAGCAGCCACCGCCTTGATCGCGGGAGTCATGTCAATTCTTATGGGAGTTGTTGCCAATTTTCCATTAGCGATAGCTACTGGCCTTGGCCTTAATACCTTTGTTGCCCTCGGAATCGCATCACAGATGAGTTGGGCTGATGCTATGGGTCTTGTAGTTCTCGAAGGTATCATCATTACCGTTCTCGTTCTGACTGGTTTTAGAGTTGCAGTCTTTAAAGCGGTACCAACTCAGTTAAAGATCGCTATCTCTGTCGGTATTGGGCTTTTCATAGCCCTTATTGGTCTGGTCGATGCTGGCTTTGTCCGTCGAACCGGCTCTGGACCTGTTCCGGTCACGCTGGGCGATGATGGAACATTAGTTGGATGGCCAGTACTGGTTTTTGCGCTCGGTCTATTTCTGACAATTGGTTTACTGGTAAAGAAAGTAAAAGGTGCTCTTCTTATCGGAATTGTCGTAGCTACTGGTGTTTCTATAGCGATCGAATCTACCTTTAAAATAGGACCGAATTTTATCTCACCAGATAATGTCAATCCAAAAGGTTGGGGATTAAATGTTCCTGCCCTCCCTGAAAAAATTGCGGAAGTTCCAAGTTTTGATCTTCTAGGTCAATTCAGTCTCTTTGGATCCTTTAGCAAAATCAGTATCATCGCGGTTCTGCTCTTGGTCTTCACACTATTGCTGGCAGATTTCTTTGACACTATGGGGACAATGACTGCTATCGGACATGAAGCAGGACTTGTCGATGATAAAGGTAATATTCCAAGCGCCGATCGGATTCTCCTAGTGGACTCCATCGCCGCAACTGCAGGAGGTCTTGCTTCAGTCTCCTCAAATACCTCCTACATTGAAAGTGCCTCAGGGGTAGGAGAAGGCGCTAGAACAGGGTTAGCTTCAGTGGTAACTGGAATTCTCTTTCTTCTAACAACATTTATTGCGCCACTTATTTCAGTTATTCCTTATGAGGCCGCTGTTCCTGCGCTCATCATTGTTGGTTTCATGATGATGACCCAGATTAAAGAAATTGATTGGCAAGATTATGGTATTGGAATTCCTGCATTCTTAACAATCATTTTGATGCCATTTACCTACAGCATCGCTGTTGGAATTGGCGCAGGTTTTATCACACATGTGGTAATCCGATATATTCAAGGTAGAAGGAAAGAAGTTCATCCATTACTTCTTCTGGTTTCAGGTTTATTTATGATTTACTTCTTTAACTCACCAATCAATGCTTGGATAGGTTGATATTAAATAGATAATGTGAAGAGCAGGGGGCTTTCTTTAAACTCCCCCTGCTCTTCACCATTTTATAGGTTTTTGTAAAATATTATTTATTTGAGAAAATGGTCGAGACCCAAAGAAACCCCGATGAGCCGAGAGCGGACTGGGATGAGCAGATATCAGAGCCCGCTCACCAAAAAAATCTTTAAACTTTCCTGCCTCATTGCCCCATAACAACGCAGGAATCTCTTGAGATGCTAGGTATTGAATAATTTCTCCGGTGAATTTTGCCCAACCGTAATCTTTATGAGAATTACTCTCCCCCGATCTTGTAGTGAGGGTTCTATTGAGCAGTAAAACCCCTTGATCATGCCATTGTTGAAGATCCAAATCTGGAGCCTTACCTTGAACATCTCTCTGGCGTTCCTTAAGGATGTTTCGAAGTGATGGCGGAGGTTTAGATACGCTTTTTCTAACTGCAAATGCTCTGCCGATGGCATGCTCAGAGTTGGGATAAGGATCTTGGCCAACAATAAGTACAGAGACAGATGAAGGATCTATTTCTAAAGCAGAGAAAATGAGATCTTGCGATGGCAATATCTTAGAACCCAAGGCGCGATCAGAAGCTAAATTTCCCTCGATCTCTATAAGAATAGAATCACAGTTAGGGATAACTCTTCGCCATATCTTTGGGACCAAATCAATAAGCTCGTGCAAAAAACCGACCCTCTCTAATCTCGAGTGAGATCTTTATTCCATAAAGATCTGATAAGAGTTGAGAGGTAAGAATTTGATCAATTTTCCCTTCTGCAAAGATCTTCCCTTTATCTAAAACCAGAATATGGGTGCTGCCTGCTGGGATTTCTTCTAAATGGTGGGTAACTATCACCGAAGCCGGCGCTGATGGATCGGATGCAAAAGTTGAGATTCTGTGCAGCAAATCTTCACGTGCTCCTAGATCTAACCCGGCTGTTGGCTCATCCATGAGCAGTAATTCTGGATCAGACATAAGCGAGCGAGCAATTATTGACCGCTTTCGTTCTCCCTCACTCAGTGAAGCGAAATTTCGTTCTGCCAATTCTTTGATGCCAAATACAGTTAAAAGCGCTTTAGCCCGTGATTCATCCCAGAGATCGTAATCTTCATTCCAGCGCCCAAAAATTCCATAAGCTGATGAAAGGACAAAGTCTATTACTCTCTCATCCGGTTCAATTAAATCAAGGTTAGCGCTAGATGCAATTCCAATTCGTGGTTTTAATTGAGCGCTATCAATTTTTCCAATGGCATTACCCAAAACAGTTAAAGATCCAGAAGTAGGAAATATGTATGTTGATATGAGCGATAGAAGTGAGGTTTTACCGGCTCCATTAGGGCCAATAATTACCCACCTCTCACCCTCTTGAACGCTCCAATTGATTTTCTCTAAAACCGGACGGCCAGAGCGGTAAAGGCTCACCATTTTCATCTCAATCAACGATTGCATAGGCAGATAAGATAGCCCAAAAGGGTAGGCTTAAGCGGTGAGTTACCGACTCTTAATGATGGATGTTGATTCAACCCTGATTAATGAAGAGGTAATTGATCTCCTAGCAGCATACGCAGGGATGGGCCAGAGCGTGGCAACCATCACTGAATCAGCAATGCGTGGAGAGATTAATTTTGAGGATGCGCTGAGGCAACGGTTGGCTTTATTAAAAGATCAACCAGTATCAATACTTAAAGATGTTCTCACTCAGATTAGCTTCACCCCTGGCGCCCTTGAGTTAATACAGGTCTTAAAAAATCAAGGATGGCGAATTGGCTTAGTAAGTGGTGGTTTTCTTGAGATTCTAACGCCACTTAGCCACGGGCTCAATCTTGATTTTATCCATGCTCATCAATTATCTATTAAATCAGAGCGCTTGACTGGTGAAATAATTGGTTCAATTGTTGAT
This sequence comes from Actinomycetota bacterium, assembly GCA_027592195.1. Taxonomy (GTDB): domain Bacteria; phylum Actinomycetota; class Actinomycetes; order Nanopelagicales; family Nanopelagicaceae; genus SYAN01. The sequence goes on along the minus strand of JAQCKU010000078.1, from coordinate 1,075 downwards.
AAGGAAGAAAAAGCAAGAGCTCTCCGTAGATTTGCAGCGCAACATCAGATAGATATGAGTGACACAGTTGCTATTGGCGATGGCGCCAATGATATCGAGATGATCAAAATCGCTGGCTTAGGTATATCTTTCTGTGGAAAACCAATTCTTGAAAAGGCTGCAAAAGTTCAAATCACTGAGAGAAATTTGATGAAAGTTCTTGATTTTCTATAAACGTGAAGCATGGATATCTGTAACTAATATTCCACGGGCTCCAACGTCATATAAATCATCCATAATTTTATGGACACCTTTACGAAGCACCATTGCTCTAACAGCGACCCAATTTTCGTTTTGAAGTGGTGAGATGGTTGGCGATTCGAACCCTGGCGTGATTTTGCATGCAGCATCTAACGCATTTTTTGGGACGTCGTAATCTACAAGGACATACTGCCTGGCAATTACAACACCTTGGATTCTTCTTAAGACTAAGTCATATTTGCTATCATGTTTTCTAGCTATCAACAATGCAACACTTTCAAGAATAGGATCTCCAAAAACTTTTAATCCTGCCTGCCGTAACGTACTTCCAGTAGAGACAACATCAGCGATCACATCAGCTACACCAAGTGATATGGCACTTTCTACCGCTCCATCTAGTGAAACTATCGATGCCTTGATAGATCGTTCAGTTAAATAACTCTGTAATAAACCTGGATAAGCTGTTGCTATCCGTTTCCCAGATAAATCACTTCCTTCTCGACTCGCAAAACGAAATGTGCTGGCTCCAAAATTTAGATTAAGAAGTTCGATGGCCGCAGCACCGCTATCTAAGAGTAAATCTCTTCCAGTAACACCTAGGTCAAGCTCTCCACTTCCAACATAGATAGCGATATCTCGAGGGCGTAAATAATAAAATTCGACATCATTTTCAGGATCAAGAAAGATTAAATCTTTAGCATCACTTCTCTGCCTAAAGCCTGCTTCCTTGAAAATATTGATAGCAGATTCAGATAAAGATCCTTTGTTTGGAAGTGCAATTTTTAACGTCATTTATAAGACCTCGTATAAATCGCTCATTGCTATCTCTCTCGAA
>JAQCKU010000077.1 GCA_027592195.1 Actinomycetota bacterium | reverse complement strand
TTACAGAAATTTAGAGGGGATCTTTATGAAGATTAAGAAAATTGATGTCTTCCAAAAAACTTACACCATGGCGGCAGGAAAATTTGTTATATCTGGCGGCAAAGTGGCAACAAGTCAAGATGGCACCATCGTCCGGATTGAAACCGATAATGGGCTAATTGGTTGGGGCGAACATTGTGTTTTCTCACCTTCTTATATGGTGGCGCATGGAGAAGGTGCTCGCGCTGCTATCTCACTTCTAGCTCCTGCCATCATTGGAATGGATCCCAGAACCCCAGAACAGATCTTTGAAGTTCTAGAGCGGACGATGAAAGGTCACTACTACGCTAAAACGGCGATAGATATTGCCTGCTGGGATCTCTTCGGTCAGAGTGTAAATATGTCGATCAGTGACCTTCTCGGTGGAACATATAGAACCCAAATTCCCTTATACGCTCCTATCAGCATGGCCTCTCCTGATGAGATGAAAGAAGATTGCGCTAAATGGAAAGCTAAAGGTTACACGAGATTTCAGATGAAGGTGGGTGGTGGTTACGAAGTAGATTTGCAGAGAGTAGAAGCGTGTATGTCAGTTCTTGATGGTGCAGAAAAAATAATATTTGATGCAAATGGTAATTGGACGCAGCATGAAGCTGCCCAAATAGTTGGCGCACTCGATGGTCTAAAAATTTATGTGGAACAGCCCTGTGCGAGCATGGAAGAGAGTGCAAAAATACGTGCGCGAGCAAAACACCCGTTTATTCTTGATGAGAGCATTCTAACTAGCGCTGATATTTTGCGCGCCTATGAACTCAGCGCAATGGATGTAGTGATGTTAAAGATCTCGCGCTTTGGTGGGATCACACCTGTGAAGCGGGCCCGGGATTTAAGCATCTCTCTTGGTCTTGCTCTCACTGTTGAAGGTTCAGGCGGTGGCGTCATCATTACAGCTGCCATGGCTCATTTTTCAGCGAGTACCCCTGATCGATTCTTCATGAACGGATTTTTTACTGGCTCCATGGTGAAGGAGCGATTAACGCAGTGGGGTAGCAAAAATGATGGCGGATTTGGAGCGTTACCAGAGGGCCCAGGACTTGGAATTAGCGTTGATGAAACGCTCTTAGGAGAGCCGATCCACTCTTATTCCTAGCCCACCGGTGCTTTTTCAATGTGTTGAAATCAGATGGCTACGCTAACGATTGATCTTCTTATGCCATGAAGTGAAACTTCTTAGAGAGCCTGAATGTGGCAGTTTGAACCATGGGTAGGGGTGGATCTCTGCAATATTGTGAAATTTTTTAAATGAGGGGACTGGGGCAAAGGTAAGCGCCACCTTATTTTCTGCAGCGAATTGGTATGGATCTCCCAAATAAGTTTTTACCTCTCGACGCCTTGCCAAATCTTGGAGAGTTTGAAGATAGAAACCAAGTCTTTTTGCACTCAATTGCAACTTTGCCAGAGCGCTCTGGTTAAAAATAAAGAAGACTGGAAGTTCTGGATGTGCAGCAAGAGCCAGATCGCCATCACCAAGAGAGTCAACAGTTAAAAGTACAAACTCTGGTTTATCGCTTGTAACCACCTCTCTTGGGCCAATAGTTTTTTCAAGATTAGGATCGCTATCTAATAGTGGATTATTTGGCAATTTATGGGGCGATGAATCATCAGGAAAATCTTCAATTGGACAGTTATTTTTTAATGGACATGATCGACAGATTCCAGGCGCACGTTTTTCCACTTGCCATCTGGCAAAACCATAAGCTTTTCCAGTTCCAGCGCCAACTGTCCATTGCCAACCTAATAAGTTTGCCGCTCTTGATCCATCGATTAATTCTCGATACATACGCTCTTGTCCATGAAGCCAACCTCGCTCATTGCGAATAGTCCAATGGGATGCCAACCACATCCGTGATTGATTAACCAACCAGCCATCACTTTCTAATTCGGATACAGATCTATCGATACATAACATTTCACGATTCCAACCATCTCCAGGTTGATCTCTATCTGCGTTAAATCGCAAGTTATTAAAGAGATCTGTTCCAACTCGGGCATATAAGTGGCGGGCATACTCCTGCCAATAGAGCTCGTATCGAAATTTTTCTCTATCTTCATAAGGCGCTTTGGCAACAGCCTTATAAACCTGCGTGAGGGTAATAATGTTGTGGCGGATATAAGGAGAGAGCTGTGAGGCGCCGCGATTTTCTCGTGGGAAGACCTCAGATCGATTTTTGGCATATCCTGTGATATCCAAATTTTCTAGGGCTGCATCAGCAGCGGCCTGGCCACCTGATATGGGGCTTAGCGCAAGCTCACCAGAACATAGACCAGAGAACTCACTCTTGATTATTGCTAAAGGCTCTAGATTAAGATCAAGAATTTTCTCCCTCATACAAGGAAACTTTATTGCTACCTTAGGCTTGAACTATCACGCCACAACAATGAATTCTTAAAAAGATTTTTTTTCTCTAGAGAGATAGGATCAGAGTCGTATATTTTGAGTCCAATAAATCTCTTTTCTAAAAATGAGTGAATATCTTGAAGGAGTTATAAGAGTGCAGAGTGATGATATTAGAGTGGGGCTGCTTGCATATGGGGCTATCGGAGATGAACATAACTATGCAGTTAAAGAGAGCCCTGGTTTACAACTTGCAGCTATCTGCGATACCAATCCTGATCGATTAAAAGCTGCATTACAGATCTCTCCAGATGCAAAAACTTTTTCTGATGCTGATGAGATGCTCTTATCTGGTGAGATTGATTTAGTTGTTGTTTCTACTCCACCTAATAGCCATTTTGCATGGGCCAAAAAGGCGCTAAACAGAGGGCTCCATGTCGTGCTTGAAAAGCCTATGGCGTTGAAGAAAGATGAATGTGATGAACTCTTAGCACTTTCAAAGCAGGTAGATCGCTTACTGGTTGTTTATCAAAATCGCCGCTTTGATCTTGATTTTCTCACCATTAAGAAGTTAGTAGATGCAGGTGAAATTGGCGATCTCTTCTCCATCGAAACTTTTGTTGGTGGATATTCACGCCCCTGCTCGTTCTGGCACTCCGATGCAGAAATTTCTGGTGGCGCTATTTTTGATTGGGGAAGTCACTTTATCGATCAGATCCTCACCTTAATCGATTCACCGATTGAACATGTAGCTGGTCTCAATCAGAAACGTGTCTGGAACCATGTAACAAATGCAGATCATGCTCATGTAAACATTACTTTTACAGATGGCATCCATGCCACCTTTATTAACTCAGATTTAGCTGCAGCACGAAAACCAAAGTTCTACCTCCTTGGAACACAGGGAGCAATTGTTGGAGATTGGGATGAATCAGGGTCAGGATCTGTAGCAGATCTACCCGCGATAATCTCTCTCTATCGCGAAGAGAAGGCTGTTGAGATTGTTCCTCTGATAAATGATGATCCCTACTCCTTCCATAGATCTCTCTCCTCCTTTCTCCATCAAGGTATTGAAATGCAGGTAAAGGCAGATCAATCAAGAGATGTTGTTGCAATCATGGAAGCAGCAGAAGAGTCGGCCTTGAAAAAAGGAGTTCCCGTCACACCTTCCCTCCTTCGATCATGAAATTACGGTGGGGATTTATTGGCGCTGGTTGGATTGCAGCCACCGCTCTTGCCCCAGCTGTTCATAAAACCGCTAACGCTTCCCTACACGCAGTAGCTAGTGGTGATCCAGACCGCTCGCGCTTGCTTGAGCCCATAAAAATACATAGTAGTTATCAAGATCTCATAGATGATCCTGAGATAGATGCTGTCTATGTCTCACTACCCAATCATCTTCATTCTCAATGGAGTATAAAAGCACTCAACGCCGGTAAGAATGTTTTATGCGAAAAACCTCTGGCGCTCAATTTAAAAGAAGCTCAATTAATGTATGAAGCGGCAGAGGCCAATAAAAAGTTACTGGTAGAAGCTCTCTGGATGAGATGGCATCCTCGATTTCTTCGAACTGTTGATTTAGTGAAATCTGGAGCAGTGGGAGAGATTACTAAAATAGCTACTGTTTTCACATTTAACTCAACGCTTGAAAATAATTACCGACTCTCTCCACTGATGGGAGGAGGTAGTTTTCTCGATGTTGGCCCATATCAAGTTCATCTCTGGAGCGCACTTACAAAATATCCTTTTGATTTAAAAGTTATTTCTACCTCATCCAATAGAGGAGCAAGTGGAGTTGATCTGACTATGAAGGTGACCGGTGAGATCAATCAAAAAATTCAAGTCAGCGCCCATACCTCCTTTGAAGAAGAGAATAAACAGAGCCTTCTCATAACTGGAGAGAGTGGAGAGATTACATATCCAAAAGGTGAGGCCTTCACCTCTTGGAATCAAGAGAGCTCGCTACTTATTGGAGGCAACGAAGAGAAATTTGCCCCAGTTGATCCTTATTCCTTGATGATTGAAAGTTTTGGAAATTATGTGAAAGATGGATCATCCTGGGTAATAAGTCCTAGAGAATCACTTCAGGTGATGAAGGCAATGGATCAGATTTGCAATAGTAAGCTGTGAATTAAAGATTGATTTGGTGCGATTGAATCAAGAGAGAATATCTCTTGAGGTAAATCTACTGTAAGCAAAAGATGAGAAGATGGCGATATAGCCCAATTGAAGAAGTGCGTTGCTGGCAAAGGAAGAAAAATCCATCGGGGTACGTAATAAGTCGGCAAATCCTAACCAGTAATAAGTTGGTAAAAATGGGTGGATAACTTCAATCTGCGGAAGTGATCCTAAAATTTGGGAGACTGTTGAGAAGATAACTGTTGCCGCCATGGCGCCCACAGGAATGACAGTCAGTGTGGAGATAAAAATTCCAATGGCAATTAGCCCCAGAAGTGAGATGGTTACATAAATTGCTACGAGAAGTATTCTTAACAGCGCTGCTGGAATGGAGATGATATCTCCTGATAGGAGCGTGACTGGGCCAATAGGAAAAAGAATTACGCCAATCGCTATGGCAGAGATCATCAGAGTTGAAGTTGCTGCGAAAGCAAAGAGCGCTGAACCAATAAATTTCACTAAAAGTAGCTTTGCCCTACTCAGTGGAGAGATAAGGAGATAGCGAAGCGTGCCAGTACTTGCCTCACCGGCAATCGCATCACCGGCAACCACCCCAATTGTTAACGGCAAGAAAAGTGGTATAGCAAGAATCATTGCAGTAAATCCCACAAATAACCCATTTTGACTGACGCGATCTAAAAATGGTGGC
>JAQCKU010000005.1 GCA_027592195.1 Actinomycetota bacterium | reverse complement strand
GATGATTGCAGCACGAGCTCCGGTAGCAATAACTCTCAGTGAATGGGCACTGATTACTCGACCTTTACTCTTTGTTGGAATTGCTGGAATCACTATCTCAAGCCCAGGATCATAAGAGGCAAGAAAATCTCCACCTAAAGTTCGTAGCCCTGAGCGCCGTTCATCCAATAAGAAAGCAGTTACTCTTCCAGCTTTTGTTAAAACTCTGATTGCAACGCTTTTCGCCCCTGGAGCTAGTGAATCTAAGCGAATTTCCCGCTGTGAAAACGCTGCAATTGCCAATGAACGCGAACCAACTTTCCCTGAATCTTTATAGCTATCTATTTCAACAGAGGCGGTACTCAAGCCTGAGTTCACAATCAACAATCTTGCAAATGATCCCAGATCAGCACTTGGTCCTATAAACCATTGTTCACCGCTACCGATAAGGCAGGTAGTTGCTGCGGTATAAATCCCAGCTCTACTTCGAATTACTGCTGATGTGGCCTCACTTCCTGCAACTACTAATGATGTGTTACTTATGAGATAGGGATTGCTTCTTGCCGCTACAAAATTTAGTTTTCTTGTTGTGGCCTGTTTTATCTCACTCTTTGCTGAGGGAAGAAGCGCAGTATTGCGGGCTTCGCCATCAAATTTAGGACATACCGTTGCAGGAATTGAAACGCTCCGCTCAATATTTTGATCTGGCGCGCTATTGAGAGAGGTCACAATCAGAGCTGTTACCGTGATAAAAATGAGAGCTAAACTCTTAATTCTCCAAGGGATAGAGGTGAAGCGAGAGATAGCAAATTTCATCATGATAATTCTTCAATCGGAACTTCAGATTTTTTCCGTCTAGCTGGAAGCGAGAGAATTAACGCTGTCAAAAAGAATATCAATTGAAGGGAAATCCACCCTCTACGGGCAGTGCCATCATGAAAAATTATAAAATCACCTGGTTCAGTCACTTCAAATTGAGGCAGCCCATCAATACTTTGAGTAAGCGGTACGGATCGAGAGTTGACCAATATCCGCCAACGACCATCAAATCGCTCTGCCAATCTCACAATGCCACTTCGAGTGAAACTTCCAGATACCTCTACCTCTCCACTTGGCAGAGTAATCTCTTCGGCAGTTGAGCTATTAATCGCATCATATGGAATTAGTATCGCTCTGGAGCTAGCTCCAACTACTTTCCAGACAATTCCAGTATCTGTCGAGCTTGCGCGAGTAAAACCACCAATTCCATCGATTGTTCTAGCAAGGCTTTTATTTATTGGTTGAGCCAAGAAGAGGTAGCGAATTCCATATCCACCTAGAATTGAACTTGCGTCAATCCCCGCACCACTGACAAGACCTGCAACTGCCTGATCAACAAGTTTTGAACTTCCATAAGTCAGATCAGAATCTCCCAGCTCCAAAGTGCGATCACGGACAATGGCGTAGAGAAGTTTCCCTTCTTTTTTTCGAATCAGAAGAGATTTATATCGCTCTGATGTAGTTGCATTAGCTGTTATAAATTCAGGAACGCTAAAGGTGCTGCCTCTTAAAAGCGGACCTGCAGCTCCTGGCCCAACCCACCAGATGGTTGAGATTAATATCGTTGCTAAGGTGGAGAGTGCGATAGTGGCTGTAGCAAAATGTCTAAAGTTCAATGAGGCGCTCTTAATCTCTGGAATTATTTTCTCCAGAAGTTGCAGCCCGGCAACTATGGCAAGGGCGATATAGAGAGCGCTCACACCTCCCATCGCTGGTTCGACAGGCTGGGAGCTACCATGGCCTGAGGCGCGCAGCAGCATAAGAAGTGATGCCAAGGTAAGAACAAAAAATGAAATTCGTGCGCTCACTCGACTCTCGACTCGAAAGAGTGCGATAAATGCAATAACCGGAGCAGCAGAGAGAAGCCAGATTATGGAGCTGGGATTTCCAAAGAGAAGATTAACGCCTTGACCCCCAGTAAGACTGAGCCCAGGCTCCAAAAGCGCCCTGGAGGGATGGGCAAGAAGTTCAAGTGACCAGGGAATATTTAAAGCGATTGCGCCAAGAAGTAGAAGTGAGCGATTGAAAACTCGAGATCTAATCAATTTCAAATCTCGATTTTCACTAATTAATTCGTTAAAGCTCTGCCATAACGAGATAGTAAGGTGCCAGATAGCAATGATGATGAAGGTAACGCCCGAGAAAGCCAATACCAAAGCATAGAGAAGTATTGTTCCAAAGAGCGCTCGCTGACTGTAATTCTCTACTGCGTGCGCTTTAAATAAAGAGCTAACAATGAGCGGAGCTGCAATAGCAATAACAAGAGTTCCAATCAGACCATGAGATGTGGCATATAAAACTGGTGGAGAAAAACTATAAAGCGCAGCGGCAAAGATTGCTATCAGATTGGAGGAGGTGTAACTCTTTGCAAATTTATAACCGATCCAGAAGATAAGAGGTGGAGCCAGTAAGAAAAAGATAGAAATAAAGAGTGAAACGTTTCCAAGAACAAGGGATGAAAGTAATGCAAGAATCAGAACCCAGGTGGGGGTATTGGCGCTAGATCCCAATCCAACAGAGTGCCATGATTCAAAATATTTTGAGAATAGATCTAAGTTTGAATCTGGTGCATCAATCAGCGCACCGCCCATAATTGCACCAAATCGATTTCTTGAGGCGATAAGAGTGAGAAGGAGAACCGCTAGTGAGATTAGAAATAATGGTCTTGAAAGTAGCGCTCGCAGCCTTGAGGGAGAATTGTTACTTAATAAATCTTCATTCTCTAAAGACTCATCGTTGAGATCTAACGATGAAATAACGTTCTGCGATGGAATCAGTTGAAACTTTACTCTCGAGCTGAAATATCTTTCTACAGCTGTACGTGCTCGCTCATAGGCAAGACGTATTTGAACACCTCGAGGTGGTAAATATTTCTTAATATTTGATGAAGCAATTAATCGATTGGCCTTACGCGCCTTTCTCGCAATTAAGATTTCTTGAGGCTTGATAAGAACAAGTGCAACTGCCGCAATTTCATCAGCTGCATATCCGGGACGTTTAGCGAGAAGATAACCACCGGCTCTAACTAAGGCTGAGGTGAAGAGTTGAAATGCAAGAAGTGGTAGGTAGTAAAACGAGGCGTTTGCAAGGAGAACGTATGCTGCATGCCGTCTATCTAATAAGAGCGGTCTATGTAGATAGGCATCACTAACATCGATTGAGCGTCGTTCATTGGCCGAAGCCTCACCGTGAAAGGCAACCGCTTCGGGAACAGCTAAGACCGAATAGCCTGCCGCTCGAATTCGCCATCCAAAATCAACATCATCTCGAAAGAGTGAGAGGTTGGGATCAAATCCACCCATCTCTTCAAATACATCTCTACGAACCAGCATCCCTGCAGTGCTGACTGCAAGAACATCTCGCTCATCATCGTGTTGACCTTGATCCTGCTCGCGATATTCAAGACCGGTCCAACGTACGCCGTTGGTGGCGATGCTGACCCCTAATTCCAGAAGATGCTTGCGATCATGCCAACCTCGCAATTTGGGTCCTGCAAGAACAACCTGTGGTTTTTCTTCAATCGCAGCCAATAATTTCTCTAAACAATCTTTTGCAGGCGCTAGATCATCATGGAGAATCCATAACCATTCTTGAAAATTCTTTACATTTTTCGGTGGAGTAAAAGCTGGCGTCGCCTCAACTGCTCTGGCAATCGCTGACCCAAAACCTAATTCTCGCTCTGATTCAATAACATGAATTCCTGCACTTCTCAATAAATTAACTGAGCTATCTTGAGAGTCAGTATCAACAGCAACTATTCGATCAATAGGAAGAGTTTGTGAGGCAAGAGTTGCCACTGTCTGAGGAAGCCATGGCTCACCATCATGAGAAACTAAAATTGCAGTGACGCGAATCATCGTTCGCTACTTTTTCGTATTATTTTTCTTGATAAATATCTCGAAACATCTTTTTCAGAAAGAAAAGATCTCCCAAGTTTTTTATGCTGGACGACGTTTAAGTCTGCGTCGCTCTCGCTCGGAGAGCCCGCCCCAAATTCCAAATCTTTCATCATGGGCCAAGGCATATTCCAAACATTCAGACCGCACATCGCAGGAGAGACAGACTCTCTTTGCCTCTCGAGTAGATCCACCTTTTTCAGGGAAGAAAGCTTCTGGATCGGTCTGTGCACAGAGAGCGCGCTCTTGCCATGACAATTCAACGATCTCTCCATTCCCTAACTGAATACTGGGTCCTGACTCTTTATATCCATCCCGTTGATTTTCTGGTGAAGGTTTGAGCATGCCAGTACAACTCCAATTCGCAAATTAAAGGGCTCTCGTGCCCCCGTATATAGGCTGAATTACACGCGTGTAAGGCGAAATAGTCAAGTGGCTTATTTAGCAGCAAATCCCAGAATCTCGCCTATGGAATTGGAAGGGGTGATGATCGAGCCAGGTGCGATAAAAGCACCTTTAATTTTTACCCCTGCTCTGATCTGAGCCGCCTGACCAACAATAGATCCGGAGATGACGCACCCATCTTCAATTACTGCGCCAGCTAAAACGACAGAACCCTCATTTACAAGGCTATTTTCACTAACAATCGCGCTATTGTCGATAAAACCAACTCCAGTCGGCGAATTGCATTCCACGGTCGCAGGCGAGTTGATAACCCCTTGGAGAAGATCAGCGGATGCAGCAATCAAAGCAGCTGGTGTCCCGAGATCTCGCCAGTAACTTCCATCAATAAATCCTTGGACTCTTCTGCCGCTCTTTAAAAGTGTGGGAAAAGTCTCTCGCTCAACACTCACTACTTGCCCTTCAGGGATTTGATCGATCACTGATCGTTTAAATACGTAACATCCAGCATTGATCTGATCAGTGATTGGATTCTCCATTTTTTCTAGAAAATCTGTAACCCATAAATCTGAGTCTGTGGGAACAACGCCATAGGCCCTGGCATCTTTTACTTTGGTGAGATAGAGGGTGAGATCTGCATCTCTTGCTCGATGAAATTGAATCTGAGCGGTGAGATCATGAGCGGATAAAACATCGCCATTAAATATGACAACGGGGGCATGGGATGAGGCGGCAAGAAATTTTGCAGCATTTCTAATGCCGCCTCCTGTTCCCAGAGCATCTTTCTCAACGGCATAAGAAATTTGTAAACCAAAACGAGATCCATCACCAAAAAATGGCTCAAAAACTTCTGCAAGATAACTTGTTGCAAGAACAATATGTTCTATACCAGCAGCTTTTGCCTGCAATATTTGATGAAGTGTAAAAGGAACTCCACCAACTGGAAGCATAGGTTTGGGTGCAAGATCTGTAAGTGGGGCAAGGCGAGTGCCTCTTCCGCCAACAAGTAAAATGCCAACCGGGCTTTCCGCGATCTGATCTGCTTTATTGAGAGAGTCCATCTATTCCTACTATCTCTTGATTCTAAGAAATTCGCTCGATGAATTTTGTAATGTTTTGATCAGTTGCCGTCATTGCAATTCTGATATTTTTTGCTCCCTGCTCTCCATAAAAACTTCCAGGAGTTACGATAATTCCCCGTTCAGAAAACCAGGAGACTTGCTCCCAATCACTTAAGCCATTGCTACACCAGATATAAAGTCCTGCTTGAGAATGCTCAATTTTAAATCCCGCTTTAATTAGCGCAGGTATCGCTCGACTTCTTCGAACTCTATATCTCTCAGCTTGTTGCCTCACATGCTCTTCATCTGCCAGCGCTGTAACAGTTGCGCGCTGGATTGGGGCAGGCATTATTTCACCGGCATGCTTTCGCAGTTGAAGAAGCTCACCTATTAGCTCGGGGTCTCCTGCAATAAAAGCGCTCCGATACCCTGCAATATTTGAACGTTTAGAGAGTGAATGCACGGTAATAAGACGAGTGAAATCTCCCTGCGCTGCGCTGAGAAATGAGATGGGATTTTTTCTATCTGGAAATGAGAAATAGCACTCATCGCTGACCAGTAGCGCCCCGCTCGCTCTCTTTGCTAGAGCAGCTTCCATCTCCTCGATGGTATGAACATATCCCGTTGGATTAGAAGGGGTATTGACCCAGATCAGAGTTTTCTCATCACTAGCTGGCCAGCTCTGAGGATTAATATCAACTTCAGTGATCTGAGCATGGGCAAGAAGTGCTCCCACTTTATAGGTGGGATAGGCAATCTTTGGAATAAAAACTTTTGAGCGCTGCAAAAGATATGCAAGGGATGCAACTAACTCTTTTGATCCAATTGTTGGTAGAACATCAAAATCACCTTGCGCACCTAAAATATCGCGGCAGTATTTTTTTATTGCACCTCTCAACTCTTCTGATCCAGTTGTCAGTGGATATCCAGGTGCATTAGAAGCTGATTGGAGTGCGATTTGAATAGCTTGCGGAGTTGGATCGACAGGTGTTCCTTGTGAAAGATCTATCACTCCGCCTGGGTACTTGCTAGCCTTTTGAAGGTAAGGAGCGAGTAGATCCCATGGAAAATCTGGGAGGGTAAAGCGGCTCAGTTGCTCTCCGGCTTTTTTGTAATGGTAAGAACAACCGGATGATCTTTTCCAGTAGCTCCAACCTTTCCTGCACCGCCGGGAGATCCCAACTCATCAAAAAATTCCACGTTGTAACCTTTGAACTCGCTCCACTGGCCTGGAACATCATCTTCGTAATAGATGGCCTCAACTGGACAGACCGGCTCACAGGCGCCACAGTCGACACATTCATCAGGTTGGATATAGAGCATCCGACCGCCTTCGTAAATGCAATCGACCGGGCATTCCTCTATACAAGATTTATCCTTGATATCGATACACGGTTCTGCAATTACATAGGTCATTGCTCTTGATCCTCTCGTGGGCTATCTACATTATTTGAATCTCGACTATGCGATTTTCACTTCTCCAATTCTCGCATAATCTTTCCCTTGTGGCCTACCTCAGCAAAGCGCTTGGCAAACGTGTCAGCATCCGTCTTCGCGAACCAGATGGTGGTGCGCGAGATCTCCTAGGGCTCCTAATTGATGAGAATATGGTCAAACGAAAAGATGGCTCGATTGTTTCATTCGACCCTGAGAAAATAATTGCCTTCCGTGAAGTAGAAGCAATTGCCGCAACTGCAGGACGGGGCGCTCCCTTATCTCATCGGATACGAGATTTAGAGTTATCACTTAGCGCGAGCTGGCCACCCCTTGAAATATTTGAAAGTGGATTATGGCGGTATCGATTCTCTGATTCTCAATCACTGAGAGCAAACTCCGTTCTTTTGCTAGGTAGCGGAGCCTTTGGCGATCCTGGTGATGAATTAGAGAAAGAGTTGGTCAATGTCGAAAAGTTCTATCGAGAGCGAAATGCTCGAGCTGCTATTCAGATATCAGGGCAGATGCATCTGGAGTTGGATCTGGTTTTAGAGAAGCGAGATTGGTCTCGCTCATCTCAAATTGATGTGATGGTGGCCGATCTTGACGATTCGAGAAATAGTCAAGGACCAGATCTAAATAAGAACTACCAGATCGAAATTACAGAAGAGCCTAGCCAGAGTTGGTTAGATCTTCAGGGAAGTGATGATGTTAAAAGTACTATGGCTAGAGCTAAGGCAGATTATTTATCTCTCAGTAGAGATAATGAGTTATTAGCTGTAGGAAGAATTGGATATAGCGATGGTTGGGCGGTATTTTCTCGAATCTTTGTTGCAGAATTGAATCGCAGATTAGGTCTTGGAGATCAAATCCTTAGAGCAATGCTCAAGCGAGCTGATGCGAAAACAATGAAGAAAATTGCCCTACAGGTTGGAAATGATAATTTAATAGCCAAATCCCTCTATGAAAAATATGGTTTTCGTCTTCATCACAGTTATCTTTATCGGATGGCTCCTGAAAATCAATCCAGTGAAAGCTCTTGCTGATGGAAATTTCAACCGGATTACATATTTACGATACTTTAACGCGAAAAAATCTAGAAATTTTAGGTTCTGATGGCAGCCAGGTTCGGATCTATTGCTGCGGCCCAACTGTCTATCGGGATGCCCATATTGGAAATTTGAGAACTTTTCTTCTTGTCGATCTCGTTATTCGAACACTTCGCTTTAAAAATATTGCTACTTTGACTGTTCAAAATATCACAGATGTTGGCCATATGAGTGAGGATTTTGAAGAGGATAAGATCCTTCAAGAGGCTCTCCGTACCAATAGAGATCCATTTGCTATTGCTAGAGAATTTGAAGAGAAATTTCATCACGATCTAGCACTTCTTAATATCTCAAAAAGTGATATCTACCCACGAGCTAGTGAATCGATTGATCTGATGCATCAGCATATGAAAAAGTTAGAGGACCTTGGATTGATTTATCAAGGCGCTGATGGAAACGTCTACTTTTCTAGTGAAAAATTTCCAAGTTATGGCCATCTTAGTGGAAATAAATTGCAAGATTTAAAGCCTGGGCATCGTTATGAATTTCAAGAAGATGGCGCTAAAAATTTCCATGCCGATTGGGCGCTCTGGAAACCAGCTGGTGCTAGAAAAGATATGGTCTGGGATTCTTCCTGGGGGGTAGGTTTTCCTGGATGGCATATTGAATGCTCAGCAATGTCACTGCATTTTTTAGAGGGCCATATTGATCTTCATATCGGTGGCATTGATCTTCGATTCCCACATCATGAAAATGAGCGGGCGCAATCAAATCCAGTTATTGATGATGGCGGTGAAGCAGTCAGTGCCTGGCTACATGGTGAGCATCTATTATTTGAAGGCCGTAAAATGTCAAAAAGCGCTGGAAATGTCATTCTCTTAAAAGATGTTATTGAAGCAGGATTTGATCCATTAGCGTTGCGATTTTGTTTCCTAGAAAATCGTTATCGAAGCCAGATGGATCTATCTTGGGCCTCGATAAAGGCTGCAGATAAAGTTTTACGGCGTTGGCGAGATAAATACTCAGAGCGGCAGGATCTGGATCAAGGCCCTAGTGAATTTTCATTACAGTTCATTGAAGATTGCCACCGTGATTTTATGGAAGATCTTGATACCCCTAGGGCGTTGCTAAAGCTGAGGGCGCTTGAAAAGGATCTAACTATCTCCGATCTTGATAAGAGATCGATTTTTCAGGGATTAGAACCGCTCTTTGGGCTGGATTTTCAGCGAGAAGTAAGCGCAACAGTTGAGCTCTTCTCTAGCTATGAGCTTGATTTGATTGAGCTACGCAAGAAGGCAAGAGCTGAGAAGGATTTTCAGGAGAGTGATCGCCTCCGAGAATTATTAAATCAGGCAGGTATCGAGGTAAGAGATCTGCCCACAGGTCAAGAATGGTCCAGAAAAAAATAAAATAGTAAAAAGTGCTTTTACTCTAGCCCGGCTCTATCCCCGAGAAGAGATCAATTTCTCTTCCATTTTCATCAAAAGGTTGAGATTTTTCACCATAAACTAATGTGTAAAACTCCTGGCCCCAAACTTTTGCCCCAACATGATTCGAGAGCGCAAAGAATGGTCCATCAACTGTTATCTGTGTTGCATGAGCCTTCATAGCTTCCATTTTCTTATCAATCAATAAATCATTGCTAATGACAGTGGTGACTAATTCGTCAGGCTTTGCAAAAGGGAAATCTTCAGCTCTCTCTACTCCGAAAAATGAAGTCTCACTATCTTTCATCGCTTCAATTCCCGCTTCAATTATCGAGACTGGAATTGCATTCTGGTAAATCTTTTTGATCTCCCAGATTGGCCTAGCCATCTCGGAGGCACGCATTGAAATTTGATGTGCCTTGATATGATCAGGATGTCCATATCCACCGAACTCGTCATAGGTGATGAGCACATGGGGTTTAAACTCTAAAATAATTTTTAATAAATCCTTAGCACCTTCTTCAATATCGCTTTGCCAGAAAGAATCTTTTCGTTCATTTGGTTCTGTACCGATCATCCCACTATCTCGATACCTGCGCTCTGGATCACCTAGAAAAGAGAAGTTATCAACTCCAAGAATTTTCATCGCTGCTGCTAACTCTTTTTCGCGGTGCTCACCCAATCTATCCTCTTGAGAGCTGGCAAGATGGCCCAGCTCCGGAATCAAGACTTCACCCTCTTCGCCGCGAGTACAGCTGATGAGGAGAACTTGATGGCCAAGGGCGACATAGTGAGCCATCGTCACACCATTGTTGATTGTTTCATCATCAGGGTGGGCATGGACCAGCGCTAACCGCAGCTTCTTCTCATTATTAAGGTCTGAGTTTTTAACCACCTATAAATCTTAGTCTTAGATGGATTTTTTACCATCTGGATAACTACTAGTATTGCGAGCATGGCGATTGATATTTCCTCAAATGATGAGGTGAAGGAGAAAGCTCGTCTTCCTCGTGATGAACGACGAGCACAATTACTTAGCGCAGCGCTAGAGATTTTCACGCAATCTGGCTACCACGCTGCCGCAATGGATGAAATCGCAATTCGAGCTGGTGTGAGCAAACCAGTTCTCTATCAACATTTTCCATCAAAGTTAGATCTCTACCTTGCTGTTTTAGATACTCATATTGACTCACTGGTATTTGCTATTCAAAAAGCAATTTCCTCTACCAATGAAAATTCAAGTCGAGTTCTTCAAACTATCCAGGCTTACTATGATTTTATTGATAGTGAGGGTGAAGCCTTCCGTCTTCTTTTTGAAAGTGATATGAGCGTTGAACCACAAGTTCGTGAACGTCTTAATCGAATGACTTATGATTGTGCTGCTGCAGTGAGCGCTATTATCTCTATAGATACAGGTCTTGAGAAAGAGCCTTCGATGCTTCTTGCAATTGGAATCATTGGAAATGCTCAGACAACTGCGAGGCATTGGCTTGATCGAGATAGCAAATTAACAAAAAGTGAGGCCATAACCTTTGTTTCAAATCTGATCTGGCGTGGTATTTCTGGCTTTCCCAGACAGGGTTAGTTCACTAGACTGGCGATCATGGCTACTAAAAAAAGCGTAGAGAGCAACAAAGTAGAGGTCCGTATCTCTGTTACTGAGAGCTCAAGAGAGTTATCTCTAGAAAGTTCAGCTACTCGCGAAGAGATTATCGAAAAAGTTAATCAGGCGATTGCCTCTAATCTTCCTCTGGTATTGGAAGATTTTCGTGGCAAACAGGTAATTATCCCTGCCAGCAAAATTGGATTTATTGAGATTGCTCCACCTGTTGAACGTAAAGTTGGGTTTGCAACTCTTTAATTTCTTAGCAAAAATTTAACCCTGAACAACTGAAAAACCAGTAGCTACCTCAGAGATTCGCTCCCATTGCGATTTTTGAGTGGAGTTCTCCCCTAAACGATTCTCCTTCCCGCTTCCGTGATAATCACTGCCGCCGGAAACTATCAATTGATATCGCCTAGAAAGTTCGAGTAATTGGTCTCGCTCTGATTGATTATGGTCACGGTGGAAAATTTCAATCCCATCAAGTCCCGCTCCAACAAGAGTTTCTAAATATTGTGCAGAGATAATTTTTCCTCGAAGCGAGGCGAATGGATGAGCAATAATTGCTACCCCACCTGCTGCTTTAATTAATTTAATCGCCCTTTCTGGGGTAGGAGATGCATCAGGCAGATAATATTTTGATCGATTATGTAAATAAATATTAAAAGCCTCGCTACGATCTTTAACGATTCCTTTTCTTACCATCGCATCAGCAAGGTGTGGTCTTCCTAAAGTTGCGCCTTCGCTTAACTCGGCATAAACCTCAGTAAGTGTGATTTCCACCCCTCCTGCCTGCAACTTCTCTACAATTTTCTCCATACGGGTAATCCGGTTCACCCGGGTCTGATTCATTGACGAGATAAGATCGTGGTTATTTGGATCAAAGAGATAACCGAGCATATGAACGCTGAGCGCTTCCTCGGTCTGGCAGGAAATCTCTGCACCTAGGACCAGGCTTAACCCCTTAGGTTTATTTTCAACGAGCTCGCTCCAGCCAGCTATTGAATCGTGATCTGTCAGCGCAAGTGTTGTAATGCCAGCAGCTCCTGCTTTTACCGCTAACTGCGCTGGAGTATCGGTTCCATCACTCTCATTTGAGTGGGTATGAAGATCAATGAGTGTGGACATTTGGAAAACCTTACTGCGAAGCGCCTCTTGTTACAAAGAGAGAACAACCTGCGAGAAGGAGAACTATTCCTGGGATAACAAGCAGTGGTGGAATCTGTCCCAACCACCACCATGCAAAGATCGCACCCACTGGCACTTCAAAGAAAACGATAAGTGAGACCACCGCTGGTGAAACTCGTTTTAATGAAAAATTAAACATGGTATGGCCCATAATTTGTGATCCAAAAATCAGGGCAAGGAGTAATAACCATTCAACTCCAGGAAAGGCAATGATTGGATCAGAGAGGATAAAAATGGCTGGAAGCGCAGTTATGGCACATGTTGCATAGGCAACGGTGGTGTAGGTAGAGGTAGCGATATTTTTCTGTGCTTTTGCGCCAATGAGTACATAAAGTGCAGAGAGCGCTGCACAGATAATCGCAGCAATATCGCCTAAGAAAGCTCGCCATGAGATTGTGAAATCAACGCCAGTAATAATTAAAACACCTAGAAAGGAGATTCCCATTCCTAACCAGGCTTTTGACGGGATATGCCCACCAAGTTTTTTGACATAGAGCGCTGCAAAGAGCGGTTGTAGCGCAGTTAGCGCTGTTCCTGCTGCCACGCTGGTAAATCGCATAGCAATGAAGAATCCAATAAAGTGAAGTGAGAGCGCTAGCCCTGCTAAAGCTGACCATAAAATTGCGCTTCGCTCTTGGGCGCTCTTCCATTGTTTTGCTCGGAGCGCAAAGGGTGCCATAAGGAGGGCGCCACCAAGATTTCGCCAAAATATTAAAACCATAATTGGCATCGCGCTAAGGGCTATCAGCGGGCCAGATATTCCGATACCTAATATTCCACCAAGCAATAGCGGGATATCGCGCCCGGTAGGCAGCTGCGTATGGCTCTGATCTTTCAAAATTACTACTGCCTCTCCCTGTGATCGGCCACAATCGGCTCCGATTTATTAAAACTTAATAGCTATTCGAGCTCGTCAGCGGTGAAACCCGCTGGCGTTCATGGATTAAACTATCGCTCGTTATGTCATTTATTGGTCATCGAGTTGCTCTCAATAGAGGCGAAAACTCAGAGTAGTCAGTTATAAGGGGGTCCGAGTTGCCTACATCAACCCCAAAAAAAGTTTTTCTCACTCGATTTGCTGGAACTCCAGTCTTTGAGCCCAATGGTGACCAGGTAGGAAAAATTCGTGATGCCGTTGCCCTGCTGCGGACCAATAATCAACCACCTCAGGTTCTGGGATTTGTCGTTGAGGTTCCACCTCGTCGCAGAATCTTTATACCAATCACACGAATTAGCTCTATTGCTTTTGGCACCGTTGTAATAACAGGGCTGATGAATATTCAAAGATTTCAACCGAGAACAAATGAAATTCAAGTGATAAGCGAACTTCTCGATAAAAGCGTCTCACTCCACGGAAAAGATAGTTCAGCTAGCGCTAGCTCTCACTCTCATTACACTGTTGATGATATCGCGATGGAGTTAAGTTCAACTGGTGAATGGTTTTTAACAAGAGTTCATATCTCTCCAAAGTCAAAAGTTCTCCGATTACGAAGTAGTGGAAAGACTGTTGAGTGGAAAGATGTTCATGGATTGAGCGCAATTGAAGAAAATCAAGGAGTAGCTAACTTGCTGGCAACGATTACTACTATGCGAGCTGCAGATCTTGCTGGGATGTTAATTGATCTAGCACCAAAACGACGGATCGAACTTGTGCGAGCACTTGATGATGAGCGATTAGCCAATGTTTTTGAAGAGATGGATGAATCACTTCGAGTGGAAATCGTTGCTCAGATTGAAGGAGAGCGCGCAGCAGAGGTTTTAGGTGAAATGGACCCTGATGATGCAGCTGATCTTCTCCGCGATATTGGAAAAGAGCGAGCTGATGCACTCTTGAATCTGATGGAACCAGAAGAGGCTGAAGATGTTAAACGCTTGATGGATTATGAAGATTACTCAGCAGGTGGAATGATGACGACCGAACCAATTATTCTCACCGCTGATTCAACAGTGGCAGATGCTTTAGCTGCAATCCGAGCCGAAGAGCTTGCGCCATCACTTGCCTCTCAAGTTTATGTTTCTCGCTCACCAATCGAGGTTCCGACTGGGCGCTTTATCGGTATTGCGCATCTACAACGGTTATTACGAGAGCGGCCAGGAACCCTGCTCGGAAGTATTCTCGACACGGAAACGACTCCTATTTCAGCTGATTGGCAGATCAACGAGATTGCCTCTTACCTTGCCAATTACAACTTACTTGCCGTACCCATTACTGACTCTAACCAACGCCTACTTGGAGCAGTGACCATCGATGATCTTCTTGATCATCTACTTCCAGAAGATTGGCGTAAAAAAGCCTCAGAGATGAAGGAGAAGAACAATGGCTCAGAAACGAATAGTTAATCAGAACCGGCTGGATATTCCTGGCCCGGTACGCCGCTCTTTAAAACCTTCATATGATTCTGAAAGGTTTGGCGAAATCTCTGAAAAGTTTGCTCGCTTTATTGGAACTGCCCGCTTCCTTCTCTATATGACGGTCTTTGTTCTCTCCTGGCTTCTCTGGAACTATCTAGGACCTGAGAATTTAACATTTGATGGCTATCCATTTATCTTTCTTACGCTAATCCTCTCCCTGCAGGCCTCTTACGCAGCTCCACTCATCCTTCTGGCTCAGAATCGTCAAGCAGATCGTGACCGAGTTCAGTATCAAGAAGATCGCGCCAGAGATGAGCGGACACAAGCAGATGCTGAATATCTCACCCGAGAAATTGCCGCTCTCCGGGCTCAAATTCAACAGATTGCAACAAGAGATTTTGTCCGTGGTGAGATGAAAGATTTACTGGAAGAGATTGCAGATAAAATAAAAAGTGACGAAAAATCTAAGTAACTTATCTAGGTCGCTATGCTAAGTCTTACTCCCAGTAAAGAACGACTTCTCTGGCTCAGCACTGTAGCGATCTCAATAAAAGTTGCTGCGGTAGCAGATTTTGGTTCTCGCCGAACAATCGGATTGCCTTCATCTCCACCTTCACGGAGTGAGATATCAAATGGAATTTTTGCCAGTAAGGGAACTTTTGCTCCGACCAGTAGCGATAAGCGATCTGCGCTCTCCTGACCGCCACCGCTGCCAAAAAGTGGCATTAGCTCACCACAATTTTTACAGGGAGCAGCTGACATATTTTCAATCACGCCGATAATCTGCTGTTTGAGTTGGTGAGCTATCCGTCCTGCTCGCTCTGCTACCTCTGAGGCGGCAATCTGTGGCGTTGTAACAACTACCAACTCTGAATTTGGAATTAACTGCGCAAGAGAGATAGCGATATCTCCTGTTCCTGGTGGCAGATCGAGAAGGAGAAAATCAAGATCGCCCCAGTAAGCATCGGAGAGAAGTTGTTCTAGAACTCGATGAAGAAGTGGTCCTCGATAAGCAATCGGATCTGCACGCTCGGGTTTAAACATCTCCATCGATACAACTTTTACTCCAAAATTTTCCACCGGGATAAACATCTGATCAATTGCTGTTGGACGCTT
This sequence comes from Actinomycetota bacterium, assembly GCA_027592195.1. Classification (GTDB taxonomy): domain Bacteria; phylum Actinomycetota; class Actinomycetes; order Nanopelagicales; family Nanopelagicaceae; genus SYAN01. The sequence continues at coordinate 14,123 of JAQCKU010000005.1, read as the reverse complement.
GCCTTCAATTCCCATAAGACGAGGGATCGAGTGGCCATAAACATCAGCATCAAGAATTCCTACTGAAAATCCTAAATCGCTGAGGGCAACTGCGATATTTACCGTCACTGAAGACTTTCCTACCCCACCTTTCCCAGATGCAATTCCGATAACTCTCGTCAGCGATTGCGCTTTCGCGAATGGAATATCTTTCTCTCGCCCTCCTCGAACAATTCTCTTCACTTCACTTCGTTGTTCATCACTCATGACGCCAAATTCAATTTCAACGCTGGCAACTCCTGAGACAGTGAGGGCAGCGGCAGTAACATCAGTTCGTAATCGATCACGCATAGGACAGCCAGAGATCGTCAATAAAATCTTGATCTGAGCTTTATCCTCTAAAAGTGTTATTTCTTCAACCATACCAAGATCTGTTATTGGTTTACGCAGCTCAGGATCGTTCACACCGGCAAGGGCGCTTCGAATCTGCGTTACTTTTTCACTACTCATTTATTACAATCTCTCTAGAGCATATCAGGATCGAATTTTGGATCAACGCTTTTCTTTACCGCTTTAACGCTATTACTTACTTTTGGTGAATCTTCTACAGCATCTAAAATATGTTTTTGAATTAACGTTCTAGGATTTAAATCACGAACATCTAAGTTTTCAAAACCTGGACCCAGATTTTTCTTCAGTTCATTACTCGCACTCCCAGTAAAGTTTCGCACCTTTTTTATAAATTTTGCGGCATCAGCAGCAGCTCGAGGAAGCCTCTCTGGGCCAACTAAAATCATTCCTATAATTGCAAGCGCAATGATTTCGCCACCACCGATATCCAACATGGTTGCAGTCTAGTTACCTAGCTCTTGCCTGCAACCAGAGTGATATCTCTGGTAATTCGAGAGTTATTCCTTAAAACTGTGATTTTTACCTGATCGCCGACATCCCGAGAACGAATTGTGACTATTAATTGATCAGAATTTGTTATCTCTACTCCGTCAAATTCGACTATGACATCACCTGGCGCAAGGCCTGCTCGCGCTGCAGGCCCATCAGCGCTAATCGAACCTTCTTGATCAGCGATTAAGGCTCCAATTCCGCTATATCTCGAGTCAATGGAGACTCCAATGACTGGATAGATAGAGCGCCCTGTTGAAATTAATTGCTCTGCTGTTTTCTTTGCTTGATTTATCGGGATGGCAAAACCTAGCCCTATTGATCCGCTACTACTAAAGGAAGATCCCAGAGTGGCAATTGCAGAGTTGACTCCTACAACTGCTCCTGACATATCAACAAGTGGACCACCAGAATTGCCTGGGTTGATTGCAGCATCTGTTTGAAGTGCATTAATAAAAGAAGTTTGATCAGCATCGCCACCTGTCGTGACTGCCCGATTCTTTGCGCTAATGATTCCCGTGGTCACCGTTCCACTTAACCCAAGAGGTGATCCGATCGCAATTACATTGTCGCCAACTTGAATTCTTTCACTATCGCCAAATTGAAGAGCAGGAGCATTTTTTACAGAAATTTTTATTACCGCAAGATCATATGAACTATCGCGTCCAACAACTCGCGCTGTAAAGCTTTTACCATTTAATAGTTTTACAGAAATTTGTCCACTACTTGTTGCTGCATCGCTAATAACATGATTATTTGTCAGAATATAACCATCGCTTCTAATGAAAAATCCTGATCCTGTACCACCTCCGCTTCGACTTCGTGTTGATATCGATACCACTGAAGGTAGAACTCGATCTGCAATACCCGCAATAGAATCTGGAGCTCGCTCAATAGTATTTTTTGCAGAGACTAAATTTGCACTCGTGGAGAGTAGGCCACGATCAGAGAGATATGCACCGCCAAAACCTCCAAGAATTCCAAATGCCAGTGCGATCAGCGTTGTGGTGGCGATACTTGCCCGAGTTATTTTTCGCTTGCCCTGGCTTGCCGGGGATGAAAAAGTTAATCGATCATCTTTTCCGGCAGGCTTGCTCCACCAAGTCACATGTCTGCCTTTTTCGTTTAACATAATTTCATATCCTTTAATCGGTGCTTAATCTTGATCGGAGCCACCCTTTGTCGCAACTAGAAATCCATCAGCCAAGGGAAGTAGGAGTGGAATCCATCGTTTATCAGATTTGATCGCTTTGAGAGCCTCGCGGCGAGCAATACTCTGATCATCTCGCTGTGTTGGATCGGCGACTTTGCCACCACCAAGGACACCATCGAGAATAAGTAGCCCTCCAGGACGCAGCGAACGGAAGGCATGGGGTAGTGACTCGATGAGGTACTCCCTTCCACCATTATCTGCTGTCTGCCTAATGATAAAAATGTCATAAGAATTTTCTGCTAATTTTCCAATAACCTCTTTTGTGGAACCTGTGATTAACCGATACCTGGTTGGGTGAACTCCCAATTCATCAATTGCCACCTTGGCAGCTTTTGCACCTGCCATCTCACCATCGATCGATGTCAGCGTTACATTGGCAAGTTCAAGGAGGTAGAGCGCACTTACTCCGGTACCAGTCCCAACTTCGATTACTGATGAAGCACCGATTATTTGGGCCAAATATTTAATAAGCGCGCCAGCGATCGGAGTTGTATTTGTGATTGCGTATTCAATTCCTCTAGCGCGAGCGCTCGCAATAATTTCAGATTCCGGAAATAGATTTTCGCAGTATGTGGACATATCTCCACGTTCACCAGAAAACGGAAAATTTAAAGGCCCGTTCATAAGAGTTTACTTCACCTTCTCTAACCAGCTGATCAGGGTTCGAACTCCAAAACCAGTCCCACCTTTAACAAACTCTCCAGCATCGACTTCTGATCGCGCTGGACCTGCAATATCTAAATGCATCCAATTTCGTTTACCAGCAAATTTCTCCAGAAATAGCGCAGCAGTGACAGATCCTGCCCCAAACTTCTCTTTATCTGCGGTGTGATTAAAATCTGCAACATCACTTGCTAAAGCTGGTTGATAATCATCAATTAATGGCATCTGCCAGAGTCGATCTCCTGCTAATTCACCAATCTCATGAAGTTGCTTCGCCCACTTATCGTTTCGGGTGTACATCGCGCCATATTGCTTGCCTAGGCCAAGTGAGGCTGCGCCGGTAAGAGTCGCCAGATCAATGATGAAATCAGGGTCAAAATGTAAATCTGCATATGCCAATCCATCGGCGAGAACTAATCGCCCTTCGGCATCTGTATTTATTACTTCGACAGTTCTGCCGCCATAGTGAGTAATCACATCTGAAGGGCGTTGAGCACTTGCCGATAGGGAATTTTCAGCTAGGAGTAAGAGGGCGGTAACTTTCACGGGCAACTTCAGCTCTGCTGCCGCCAAGGTAGCCATAGCAACGGTTGCAGCCCCTGCCATATCGCTCTTCATCCCGACCATCGCATCGTAAGGGCGTTTCAGCGAGACGCCTCCAGTATCAAATGTGATTCCTTTACCAAGTAAGAGAACATGTTTCTTAGCTCCGCGTGGAGAGTATGAGATCTCTACAAAACGCGGTGGGTGAATCTTTGAAGATTGGCCAACAGCAAGGAGCCCACCAAATTTCTTTAACTCAGAACCGGCCTTAACCTTGATTTTTACCGAAGTCAGTTTCTTTGCTTTCGCTGAAACTTGTGAACTCACCCAAGCAGGGCTTTTAATATTTGATGGGGTATGGATGAGATCCCTGGCGCTCCATAGATATCGAATAATAACTTCACTCTTTTGCAACTGACTCTTATCTACTTCTGCGATAAAAAAGTGAGGATTATCTGACTTCTCATCACTCTTAGCGCTCCAGCTATAGTTAGAAATTAAGAGTGATTCAAGAAAATAAGGGCTCTTCTGACCGACTATTAAAATTGCTTTATTCTTTCCTTTAAATTTTCTGCCTAACGTAGATCCAATTTTTCGAATTCTCTTTACACTTTCTGGATTAATTTCTTTTTCGCTAACTTGAGAAAAAAAGAGAATACTTTCAAGCTGTAAAACTTCTTTTATTGGGGCTAGTGGTGCTGTTATCGGATCTAATTGACTATTTTCTGATTTTTCATGGGAAGAAAGCGCTTCTTTTCCATGTAATAAAAGTAATTCTTTTATATTTAGCTTTAAATATTTTTCTAAGGATTTTATCTCGCTCTGACTTAGATGAAACTTAATTTCTTTCTTCTCATTGAATTCAAAGGCTAGAGCCAGGACATTTATTTTTGCTAGCGCTCTTTTCCAATCGCTGGTGATCGCTCGCTCTTCAAGCTTGGGAATCGAACGGTTCACAGGTATGGACTTTGGTCTGTTCCGTTATTTCTTAATTAAATTAACTGCCGCATGTAGGCAGTCGGCAAGACTTCTCGCCTCTTCCTGATTGAGCTCGACAACTAGCCGGCCGCCACCCTCGAGCGGGATCCGCATGACCAAGCTCCGGGCCTCTTTTGTGACCTCCATCGGGCCATCGCCAGTTCGCGGTTTCATTGCTGCCATAGTGGAACTCCAATCTAGATCCCCGCGAGAGGGATGAGGACGATCTAGGAATCAGATCTAGAGAGGTGATTATCCCCGATAATGCAGGCTCTGGGAAATTGAGGCTTAACTCTCCTCCTGATTAAGCGCAAATACCAGCCGCTGCCGTCCAGATTTCAAGACAGAGATCACCGCTCGCTCAGGCACGAGTAATTGAGCTGAGATCTCAGTTGGCGATAGTTCGCGAAGGTAGAAAAGCGAGAGCACAACTCGCTCTTCCTCAGGAAGTGAGCTGATCAATTCTAAAAACTTCTCATTCATCAACAGCTCTATTTCAGCCTCAAGGCTTTCATTACTTCTCGTTTAAATCTATAGAGTGAGAATCGCACGCCAAGAAGGATTCCTGGTCGGATTAGTAAGACAAGTAACGCAGGAGCATTGATTCTCTCAAACCAATCAAAACGAGTTTTTTCATCTTGAGAAGAAGATAAGGTAAAGGTTCCATAACCTTTAATGATCTTTCCTACATGCTCAACTCTGCAAAAGTATGGTGGATTCCACTCTGAAACCACCATGTGGTCCATAACTCCCAAAATACTGTTTCGTCTAGGAAAAATACCGGTGAAAGCCTTTATCTTATGGCCAACTCCTATTGGTGAAATGTGATCGTCATAAACCTTTGTTGCAAGCATCCACTCTGATTGTTTCTCCCAATTAACCATTTCATTCCAGACAAAATCAATGGGAGCATCTAATTCAATTGAGAGTGAGAGATCTTTTATCTTTTCTAATTTTGATCGAAAGCTCACAGCGGGCTCCTTGACGATGCTATCGATGCTTTAGATTCCTTCTCTAAATAATCTAAAGCGTCAGAAATATTTTTACTCCAGAAAACTAACTCTTCCTGTCCAGGCTTAATGAAGTTCTCTTCCTTTAAATCTTCGATAAGCCTTTCAAGGGATCGATAGCTATCTAGGGGATCTATAACTGCAATCGGTTTTTGATGAAAATTCAGAAATCTTCCAACCCAGATTTCAAATAACTCCTCAAGTGTCCCCAGACCTCCTGGAAGTGCGATAAATGCATCAGCTAACTCTTCTATCTTGCCTTTCCGCTCTCTCATATCCTTCACTTCAAAAATTTCACTCGCTTCGTCATCAAAAAATTCGACATTGAGAAGCTTGGTTGGAATAACTCCCAAGGTAGCTCCCCCTGAACTTCGAGCCCCTTGAGCGATCGCCCCCATCATCGAAATTTTTCCGCCACCCCAGACCAACTCCCAACCACGTGCAGCTATCTGAGAGCCGACCTCAAAGGCGAGGTCGAGATTTTCAGGCTTTATTTTCGTTGAGGAGGAACAGTAGACGGCAACTCTTAATTGCCCACTTAGCTCACCAGAGTGAGATTGTTGATCTATCACTAGGAGAGGGTAATTGATAGGGAGAAGCAACTGCCTCACTATTGATAGCGTTGGCGCATGTCTAGCTCAGCAACTGCCTACGGTTTTGGAATCGCCACCTCCTATAAAGGAGAACTTCTCGATACTTATTTTTTCCAATTAGGGTTAGGTCAGCTTGCTGATCAAATTGCTCCTGATTTTGATCTGCATTTAGCTCCCCCGAGCGAACATGAAAAGATTCGAGGAGTAGAAAAAGTTCCAATCTCCATTGAAATCTCCCTCGATAAGAGTGTTTCGGGAGTTGCAGATGGGTATTTAAGGCTTCACTTACTCTCGCACCGAATTGTTAGACCTCATGGACTCTCACTCGATGGCATCTTTGCCGCGCTTGCCAATGTGGTTTGGACATCTTTTGGTCCCTGCGCCATTGAAAATTTCTCAGCTGTCGGGCAGAAGCTTAGAAACTTCTATGGATCGCTCACTATTTTTGGAGTAGATAAATTTCCACGGATGATTGATTACGTACTTCCTGAAGGGGTACGGATAGCCGATGGTGATCGCGTCCGCCTTGGCGCATATCTATCCCCTGGCACAACTGTTATGCATGAAGGATTCGTCAATTTCAATGCAGGAACTTTAGGTAGCTCAATGGTTGAGGGAAGAATTTCAGCAGGAGTAGTTGTTGGAGATGGTACTGACATTGGTGGGAGCGCCTCCATTATGGGAACGCTTAGCGGTGGCGGTAAAGAAGTTATCTCTATTGGCGCTCGTTGTTTACTTGGTGCAAATTCTGGAATTGGTATCAGTCTTGGCGATGAATGTGTAGTGGAATCAGGTTTATATATAACTGCTGGATCTAAGGTTTCGCTCCCAGATGGGCAGAAAGTTAAAGCCCGGGAACTCTCTGGGGCCTCAGCTCTTTTATTTAGACGAAACTCACTTACCGGCGAGATAGAGGCGCTCAATCGTTCTGGAAGTTGGGGCGGTCTTAATTCCATTCTTCATAAAAACGATTAAAGCTTTTAAATTGTCATCACTTAGTAAATAGCTCTCCTCGTCGTTTATTGAAGGCAATATGTTGTTGAGGGCAATATGTTACTGAAGGCAATAAGAGTAGAGAACGATCGGAAATAACTGCTCCTCAGAGCAGATCTCTCGATGCTCTTGCCTCTCTGGAATCGGTTCAACTTCCACCATATTTATCCAGGTAGATGGAAGGCCCACTCTCGATCGGAAGATTTCTCCGCGAAGTATCTTCTCCACACCTTCAGTTGAGATAGCTCTAATTGAGAGCAGACTTCCGGTAGCGCTCCGATCGATGATTTGATAACGAGCCACATCCTTCAACCCAAAAGCTTCTGCCATAACGCTCTGGGAAATTTCTCTGCTCCAATTGGCAAAACGGGGATTTAGTGAGGTGTTTACGCTCCAGGAATCTGGGCGTGAAATGAGATAACTAAAGTTACTTCCCCAAACATCTTTAACATTCTGTGTTGCTCCGCCGCTACTACTAAAGTAAAAGGCTTGGATTGGCTTGCCGTTAAATAAAATAGCAAGCGGTTTACTCTCATCAACAGCGCTTTTCCAGCGAACTCCATAGAAGGGTTCACTCTCTTTTGAAAACCCAACATAATTTTGATCACGCGTTGTACTAAAAATATTACAATCACAGAGCGGTCGAATCGATCTCATTTTTGTCAGCGCAAATGTCCTACCTGCGATTGCTTGAGCTTGGAGCGCAGCGGCTGGCCATGATGAAGGTACTTCACCAAGACCATATAAATATTGATCATGTAAACGCATAGATGTAGTTATCTCAAGCTGAGCGATCTTGCTTTTATTTTTCACCGATGCAAGGTTTATCTGTCCGTAGCGGAGTTGAAAATTCCTTGGCGCCGTACGAAGCAGTAACGTTGTGCTGCTTTCATCCCAACGGATAGTCCATTGATCACCCGGGGATGGAGCGGGGTATTTCCCAGTTTTTGAGGTAAAAGAAAGCTCCACTAAGTCATTAATGCTATTAATAAGCAGTGTTGCATCCTTGCCATAACTTGCCAAGATGGAGCTTTCGGGAATTGCTTCGCCATATCCAAATCTTCCTCGCGCAATTTGAAATACCCCGGTCTTTGATTGAATCGACAGTTGCGCATCCTTTAATTGATGCCCCACATTGACTCTAATAATCTCGGTATCGTTAACAGGAGCAACTTCGGTTGAGGGATAAAAGTGTTGAAGTATCTCTGTAGCAGTTGCGCTCTCAAGAGCCATCCCGCGAGCTCCGATCTGACTCATTCCAACGCCATGGCCATATCCAGATCCGGTAAAGATAAAATTTTCAGGGAAAGTTGCAAGAGCTGGCGCAGGAGCGAGAAGTGTCAAAATTAGAGTTGCCAGCAGTGGAGATATCGATCTTTTAAAGATCTTCATCGCTTTCTGGGGCATCACCCACATGTAAGAACTCCCGATAGGCTTTAATAACAGTGGTGGGATCACCCTGCGCCACAATTTTGCCATGATCTAGCCATAAAACCTCATCACACACGGTTTTCAAGGTCTTCATTGCATGAGAGACAATGATGATCACTCGATCTTGATTTCGCATTTCCAGAACCTTTTCTAGCGATTTAACCTTATAGCGAGCATCACCAGCGCTTAAAGCTTCATCAATAATTAATATATCTGGATCGAGAGAGATAGCCACTGAAAAAGCAAGACGTGAATACATTCCTGAGGAATAGGTGCGCATGGGGGCATCGATAACCTCCTCTAGCCCAGCAAACTCAACAATTGAATCAAATTTCGATTCGATCTGAGCTCGACTCATTCCGGCAGCTAATCCACCAAGATAGAGATTATCTCGACCAGTTAACTTTCCATTGAATCCAACTCCCAGCGCCAAAAGAGTTGAGACCTTTCCAAAAACTTCAACTCTTCCGGAAGTTGGCGGCAAAATCCCTGAGATAACCCGCATCAGAGATGATTTACCCGCACCGTTCGTTCCAATAACTCCAAGAACTGTTCCATAATTAATCTCAAGTGAGAGATTGTTAACTGCGTGAACAATTCGAGTCTGACGCTTTCTTCGGGCAAGTCGGCGAATTCGAGTTTTAAAAGTTGGCCGTTTATCCAAGGTAGTTCTGTAGACCAGGCCTAGATTTTCAATGGAGATTGCTCTTTTTTTAGAGTTTACATCTGAAGATTTAGATTCGGACAGCGAACTCACGCTCCCTTGATAAAAATATAAACGTTCCAATAGAAAATAGAAATAGTGAGTAGCCCAACGCAAGTAAGAGATTAGTTGGATCAGGGGCCTCTGCCCGAATCACAACAGCTGACCAGGTATCTAATATAGGAAAAAGTGGATTGATAACTTTTAAAAAATTTAAATTAGCATCAAGCGATTGGGCAGTATAGAGAACTGGGGAGAGATAGAGAAGCGTTCTGGAGAAATATGGTAAAAGATTCTGTGCATCTCGAAAATAAACATTGATAATTGATGCCAAAATTGCACAACTTGCTGCAAAAAATAAGGTGAGCACAATGATGACAGGAGCCCAGAGCATATGCAGGGAATATGGAAGGCCAAGAATGGTATGAATGACAAAGAGCACGACCAAGGTTGGCACAAATTTCATAAATGCAATAAGTGTTTCAGCTAATGGCAAAACCAACCTTGGGAAAGATGCATTAAGAATCAGTTTTGCTCCTGAGGTTACTGATTTTGCGCCAGCAGTAATCGAATTGGTAATTAAGTAGAATAAAAATAACGTCCCTGTTAAGTGGCCAAATCGATCAGGCCCACCTCTTGCTCCAATGATGATGAGAAGAAGATAATAAACGCCTGCAAGTATTAAGGGATTTATCACTAACCAGATCTGGCCAAGGATTGATCCATATTGTTTCTGATGAAGGTCAGCTCTGGCATATTCAAAGATAAATTCTCTACGCGCCCAGAGCGATTTCGCATAGCCACCAAGAGGTGGCAACCCATGAGTAAATGGCTGATAGATGACGCTAGGGCTCGCTGGATCTGGCTTCACCGGGAGAAGATTACTCTCATGAGTGGGGAGTTCTTTACGTTTTTAAGAGGGATCTAGGTGAGGTAAGAAATCCTAAACCCCAAGAAAAATGCATAGTTGCAATAACAAGAGGTAGCAGCGCTCTCTCGCTCCAACTTTTACCGAGGGCTACTGCTCCTATTTTAATAAGAAGGAGGTAGAGAAATACCGGGGCAATAAAGTGCCAGGAGAGAAGAAGTGCTAGCGCTATTGAGAGGAAGGAGATAATAAGCGCTAATGGAGGAGCGAGATATCGTAAATTAATTGTCCCTTGATGTTGTCGGCTAACTGCCCTTCGCCATCTTCCATATTCAAAATATTGCTTAGAAAGTTGCCTTAGATTTTTTCTAGGGCGATAGACAACTTTCAACTCTGGATTAAACCAAATTTTGCCGCCATTTTTCCGGAGTCGAAAATTTAGCTCCCAGTCCTGGGCTCGAGTAAATCTCTCATCAAACCCACCAATAGCCAGAATTGCTGACTTTTTAAAGACACCAAGATAAACGGTGTCAACCTCTGCTGCACCTCCTCCAATATGGAATCGAGAATTTCCAACTCCAAGAAATGATCTCATCGCACGAGCTACAGCTTTTTGAAAATTGGTTTTTCCTTCTGCCGCCATAACGCCCCCCACATTGACGGCGCCTTTATCAAAAAGTGTGGCAATTGCTCTTGCAATATATTGAGAATCTATCTCACTATGTCCATCGATTCTGACTATGTAATCAAATTTTGATTTCTTAATTGCCAGATTTAAAGCGTTTGCAGTTCTACCAGTTGGATTATCAATCAAATGTATCCGTGAATCAGCGGCAGCTAATTTTTCTGCGATCTCATTTGTAGCATCGTGGGATGGACCAAGTGCAAGAATTAGCTCGATTTCACCTGAGTATTCCTGTTCTAAAACTGCAGCAACCGCCCCTGTTAGATGGTCAGCTTCATTTAATACTGGTGCAATAACTGAGACAGCTGGAAATTGCCCTGGTTTCATGAGCTAAAACTTAGCGAAGATCAATTGAGAATCCGATTAAGCTGTGGCAATGAGAACTGGGCGCCTTCCTCGATTTTTGACGATATTTTCTATCGTCATCGTGGCGCTCTCAGCAATCTCCTGGGTTGGCTTTGGTGCAATAACGAAATCAATCAAACGAGTTGATGCCTTTGGAAGCGTAATTGACCGCCCCGAGAAGGCAACGAGCGCAGTAAATTATCTTCTTGTTGGATCAGATTCTCGAGAGGGGCTCACTCGAGAGCAGCAACGCCGACTTCGAACAGGAAGTACCGCAGTTGCAGCGGGCAAGCGCTCTGACACAATGCTTTTAATTCATATCTCAAAAAATCGAGATCGGGCAGCGATCGTCTCGATACCGCGCGATTCCTACGCTTTGATTCCAAGTTGGAAAGATTCAACAGGCAATATCAGAAGTGAGAGATACTCAAAAATAAATTCAGCTTTTGCCTGGGGTGATGCGCCGCTACTTATCCAAACACTTGAGGATATGACCGATCTACGAATTGATCATTACATAGAGATAAACTTTACGGGTTTTGTAAAAATTGTTGATGCGCTCGGGGGCGTTGAAATCTGTACCAAGAGAAGTATTGATGACTCAAAAAGTCATCTCACACTTGATGCAGGACGCCATACTCTCGATGGCGTTGACTCTTTAAAATATGTCAGGGCGCGAACTTTTGATGGAACTGCTGATATCGGTCGGATGAAGCGGCAACAAGCATTTGTCTCGGCAATATTAAGGCAGGCAACCAGTGCAGGGGTATTACTTAATCCAATCACGATGACAAAGTTACTTAACTCTGCATTTGATTCAGTGGTAACCGATGAGAACCTTGATAGAAATGATCTTCTCACTCTTGGTAAACAACTCAGAAGTCTTTCGACTAAAAACGTTACAACTCTCACTGTTCCGTTAAAGTATTACAATTACAATAAAAATGGCGTCACAGCTTCAGTACTCTGGGACCCAGTTCTAGCCGGTGAACTCTTTACCAAGTTACGAAATGATGAGCCACTTGTAGAGAAGATAAAGCCAACCCCCTCGCCAAATTCAAGTGAAGAGCCAGCAAAACCGATTATTATTGATAAATTTGGAGTTGAGGCAGCTAGTACCAATCCTTGTAAAGATTTCAAGTAATGTCAGCTCTGTTATGGGGAGAGCGATTAACTCTAATATGGGCCAGCAGCTAGTAGTGAAAAGGGTATCTTTATATGGAGAGCAGTAAGAAGTTAATCATCTCAGTTATTGGTACTGGCTATCTGGGCGCCACACATGCTGCGGCGATGGCATCTCTTGGATTTCACGTTATTGGAATTGATGTCGATAGCGAGAAAATCAATTCGCTAAAAGAAGGAATTGTTCCATTTTATGAACCTGATTTGGAAGAGCTACTTCAAGAGCAATTAAAAGCCGAACGATTATTTTTTACAACTGATTTTAGCGCTGCAAAAAATGCAGATATTCATTTTATCTGTGTCGGTACGCCACAGAGTAAAGATTCCCTCGCTGCAGATATGAGATATGTCGATGCAGCTATCGAAGCTATTGGACCGATAGCCAAAGATGGGTCTTTGATCGTTGGAAAATCAACTGTTCCTGTTGGGACAGCCTCTCGACTTGCAAATCTCCTCAGAAAAATTAACCCTAATCTTGAGCTGGCTTGGAATCCAGAATTTTTACGTGAAGGTTTTGCTGTTGAAGATACCTTAAGACCTAATCGCCTCGTTGTTGGCGTTACCTCAGATCGAGCAGATGAAATTTTGAAAGAGGTATATGCCGATCTCTTGGCAGCAGAGATCCCTTGGATTCGAGCAGATCTTCCCACCGCCGAGCTCGTAAAAGTTGCCGCCAATTCTTTCCTTGCCACAAAAATTTCTTTTATTAATGCGATGGCAGAGATTTGTGAAGCGGCAGATGGTGATGTGACGGTTTTGGCAAAAGCAATTGGCTATGATCCAAGAATTGGTAATAAATTTTTACAGGCAGGAATTGGTTTTGGTGGTGGGTGCCTTCCCAAAGATATCCGAGCATTCATGGCTCGAGCAGATGAATTAGGTGCCAGGCAGGCCTTGGAATTTCTCCGAGAAATTGATTCCATCAATCTTCGTGCACGTACGAGAATGATTGAACTGGTGAGAGCAGATCTGGGAAATGATTTAACGGGGCGTAAAATTGCCATTTTTGGTGCAGCCTTTAAACCTGAAAGTGATGATGTGAGAGATTCACCCGCTCTGGATATCGCTGCCCAGCTTTATAAAGCAGGAGCGCAGATATTGATCCACGATCCAAAGGCTACAAAAAATGCTAGCCTTCGAAATCCTGAATTGAACTTTAGTGAGAGTATAGAAGAGACGGTAGCTGGCGCAGATATTATTCTTCATCTCACAGAGTGGCGGCAGTATCGAGAGATTAATCCCAAAAAGTTAATCTCGCATGTTTTGCAGGCGAAAATTATTGATGGTCGCAATGCCCTTGATCGTCAGAAATGGCAAGAGGCCGGATGGCAGATTCGATCGTTGGGCGTTTCAACCTCAATTAAATAAAATCTCTTTAATAAAAGGAGATGGCGCTCCTGCATAGCTAATCTCTAATTTTTCCATTGCTCGAGTAATGCCAACATAAAATAGTCGACGCTCTTCATCAATTGGGCTCTGTGGCCAAGGTAAAAATTGGTTGGAGATTCCTAAGAGATAGACCGAACGCCATTCCAATCCTTTTGCGCTATGGAGAGTAGCCAGAGTGATACCAGGAAGAGCTGGAGGATTATTCTGCTCCTTGCGCTCTTCAATCTCTCGTAAAAATCCACGTAGCGAGTCAATCCCTTCATTTCTCAATTCTTTAGCGAAATTCATTAAAGCACGGAGATTTTCATTATCTCCTAGAGGCGAGATCAACGCTTGCATCTCTTCAATCCAATTTTCCCCACTAGCACTGAGAACTGATGCACTTCTTATAATTCGAAGCGCATCCAGAAGAGCTGGCCGCTCAAAAAATCGTTCACGGCTTCGCACCTGATATTCAACTCCATTGTTTCTCAATACCTTTTCGATCGCCTCTATCTGATTATTGGTCCGCACCAATAACGCAATCTGATTTGGGTCATTTCCTTCAGAAATTTCAGTCATAACCGATTTCATAACGGTATTAATCTCTTGATCAAATGTTTCAAATGGCTTTATCTCGGGTGGAGCGCCATGGTTAATCTCACCTGC
>JAQCKU010000076.1 GCA_027592195.1 Actinomycetota bacterium | reverse complement strand
ATATCTGGCTCCGCTACAGATGACCTGATCACCTGATCCAACTGGGAGGAGATCGGGGAAGTAACTAGACTTGCCCTATGGCCACCTCCTTTATCGATTTCCTCAAGGCTGGCACGGTGGCTGATTTTGAGAGCGAACGCGGGGTCTCCTGTGATGGTCAGCTCCCCTCTCCCAGTGATCCAGATCTTGTTGATCGCGCCATCGCTGCACGAAAAATTCTCGGTGAGAAAGTGATGATCCTTGGCCACCATTATCAGCGCGATGAAGTGATCGCTTTTGCCGATATCACTGGCGATTCATTTAAGCTAGCAAAAGCTGCTGCTGAAAATCAGAGCGCTGAATTTATTATTTTCTGTGGGGTTCACTTTATGGCAGAGAGCGCAGATATTCTTACCGCGCCACATCAAAAAGTGATTCTCCCCGATCTTGCTGCGGGTTGTTCTATGGCCGATATGGCTACCGCATCTCAAGTAAACGATGCCTGGAAAGTCTTCGAAGAACTGGGCCTTGATAAAAAAACTATTCCTGTTACTTATATGAATTCATCAGCAGCTATCAAATCCTTTACCGGAGAAAATGGTGGCACGGTCTGCACTTCATCTAATGCCGAGCGCGCAATGCGATGGGCATTAGAGCAAGGAGAGAAGGTCTTCTTTCTTCCTGATCAACATTTAGGTCGAAATACAGCGGTCAGCAAATTAGGTTTAGATCTCACCGATTGCGTTCTTTGGAATCCTTGGCGACCGCGAGGTGGGCTAACCGATAGTGAAATTATCAACGCCAAAGTAATTTTATGGCGAGGGCATTGTTCGGTTCATGGAAGATTCTCGCTCCAAAATGTTGATGATATGAGAAAGAATTTCCCTGGAATTTCTATCTTGGTCCATCCAGAATGCCAATATGAAGTTGTATCAGCTTCAGATTTTGTTGGAAGCACGGAGATGATTATCAAGACGATTGAAGCAGCTCCCCCAGGATCAAAATGGGCAATTGGAACCGAGTTAAATTTAGTGAAACGGCTGGCCACTGCCCATCCTGATAAAGATATTCATTTCCTCGATAAGACCATCTGCTACTGCTCAACAATGAATCGAATTGACCTACCCCATCTGCTCTGGGCAATGGAATCGCTCGTTAAGAACCAGATTGTTAATGTGATCTCAGTGGAACCAGTTACGGCAGGATATGCCAAGCTTGCCTTAGACCGTATGCTGGCTCTGCCATAAAAAGCAGAGTTGCAATAACGTAAAGAGATTTTTAAAACGCCAGCAGAGATAGATGGAGATCAGAAGATGGAAAACCAGAAAAAAGGTCGACCAACGCCAAAGCGTAAAGAGATCGAGAAACAGCGAGCAATTCCACGACTGGCTCCAGCCGCAGATAAAGCTACAAAAAAACTTTTAAAGGATGAAGCTCGTAAAGCTCGCGTGCTTCAGAGAGCAGCTTTTATGCGCGGTGATGAAGCAGCTCTTCCTCCTCGCGATCGCGGCCCGGTTCGACGATATGTTCGTAACTACATCGATGCCCGTCGCTCAATCGGTGAATTCTTCCTCCCTATCGTCATGGTTCTCCTCTTCTTTGGTCTGAGCCCCAATCCAACTATTCAATTAACCGCAGTAGCCATCATGTATGGCGTTGCCGCTTACTCCGTGATTGAAGGAGTATTTCTTGGCCGGAGAATTAAATCGGAGGTGGGCGCCCGCTTTCCTGGCACACCTACTAAAGGTTTAGCTATGTATGGCTGGGTACGCTCTACTCAGATCCGAAAATTGCGCGCTCCACAACCTCAGGTAAAACGAGGCGAGAAGGTTTAACTTATTCGCATTTGAATTAACTCTCATTTGAATTTATTCGAGGAATTACTTCAAAAATAAAGAGCTAAGGTCGTGGATTAGGGCTGATTGTCTCGGCCGCAGATCGTTCAGGCAGTGACCCTAAAGCGTTATCGATCGCGCTCATCGTCTCCTTATCGAGCGCCACTTCTACCGCTTTCACATTCTCTTTAATCTGTGAGGGTTTACTTGCTCCAATAATCGCTGAGGCAACATTTGGATTCTGGAGTACCCAGGCCAGCGAAAGTTGCGCCATTGTTAAACCCAGAGCATCTGCAATGGGAGCCAACTTCTCTACCGCAATTAGTACATCATCGCGCATCCATCGCGAGATCATGGCGGCGCCACCTTTTTTATCGGTTGCTCTCGAACCTTGAGGCGGTTTTGCACCAGCTTTATATTTACCGGTCAAAATTCCTTGAGCAACGGGTGACCAGACTATCTGGCTAATCCCCTCCCGTTGACTGAGCGGAATAACTTCACTTTCAATGACCCGCCAGAGCATTGAATACTGCGGTTGACTCGAGACAAACTGGGTATATCCGCGCTCTCTCTGGATTTTTAAAGCCCGTGAGATCTGCTCGGCGTTCCATTCAGAGAAGCCAATGTAATGCACTTTTCCTTGTCGAATAAGATCTTCAAAGGCAGCAAGCGTCTCCTCTAACGGAACTTCAAAATCAAATCTATGCGCCTGATAAAGATCAATATGATCGGTATTGAGACGCTTTAAACTTGCATGGAGTGATTCCATAATATGTTTGCGAGAAAGTCCGCGCTCGTTCTTGCCTTGACCTGTTGGCCAATAAACTTTGGTGAAAAGCTCATACGATTCGCGCTTCACGCCTTTGAGCGCTTTTCCTAAAACTCTCTCAGCTCGGGTCCCGGCATAAACATCAGCGGTATCAAAGGTGGTGATCCCAGAGTTCAACGCCGCTTTAACGCATTTAATCGCAGCTTCAGATTCAATCTGAGATCCATGTGTGATCCAGTTTCCATAGGTGAGGGCTGAGATATAGAGCCCGGAGCTGCCAAGTTTTCTAAATTCCATGCTCCCTACCTTAACCAACCATGGAAAAAAAGAATAGCCTGCGGTGGTGATCTTGTAGCGATTTTAAAATTTTAAGCTACGCTACCGGATACAACTTCATAGTTTCTCTCTCAGGGGAAGTTTGGTGAAAATCCAACGCTGACCCGCAACCGTTACAGTCGGAGCACCTGTTGAGAAACATGACCACCACCCGTCGAGGTCTGCGGGGCGGAGCCCATGTTGATTTTTATTTTCAACTTAAAGCATCGCTTGCTGACCTCTCAGAAGTTTTATAACTTCGCATATGAGAGGCAAAATATGAAAACATCTACAAAAATCTTTTCACGGAGAAAACTGACTCGCACTTTTCTCATCTCCGCTCTTATCTCACCGTTGATCTTTGCTGGGCTCCTACCAGCTAACGGATCAAAGACCGGCTATCGCTACTGGGGATATTTCCAAGCCCCACCAAATTCAAATTCTTGGGTTATGGCGATGACTGGCCCCACCAGCAGCGTGACAGATGGTTCGGTCGAGGGCTGGATCCATACCTTTAGTAATGAAATTATTAGCGCCGCTCAGCCAAAGCCACTTCCCAACTTCGCCAAGCTCTGCAAAAAAGTAAAACCCGTTGCAGATAAGAAGCGAGTTGGATTGATTGTTGATTTTGGAACCTCAGCAATTCGGCCAAAGTATGAGTCTCTGCCAAGAAGGGTGAGAACCTGTATCTTGATAGAGCCAAATGCAAATGGCGCAGAGATCCTCGCTGCTGCAACAAAAATACGAGCTAGCGCCTCTGGTTTTATCTGCGGAATTAATGGCTACCCAGCAAAGGAATGTAGCGCTGAGATAAAAACTCCTCGGACCCTTCTGAAAAATCTAAAGAAATAAGCGCAATGGTAAGCAGGCAGATCCATCCATTTACCTGGTGGGCATGGGCGATTACTTTAAGTATCGCCCTCTTCATCAGCGATGATCCCTGGGTGGCCTTCTGCCTGCTTATCGCCGCATCACTTGTGGTCTATCGAAGAGCAAGCGATGATCCTTGGTCACGCTCATTTCACTTTGCGCTTCGTTTTATGGCTTGGGTAATTGCGATCAGGATGATCATTGCTATTTTTCTTGGCGTTCCTATCCCAGGAAGAACACTCTTCACCCTTCCAACCCTCACTCTTCCTGATTGGATAGCTGGGATCCGAGTGGGTGGTCCCGTTACTTTCGAGCGACTCTCCTCTACCTTCGGTGAAGTTATGATCATTGTTGGCGTGATCGCACTCTTTGCTGCCGCAACATCACTCACCTCTCCACATAGAGCAATCAGAGCGCTACCTTTTGCTTTCTACCAACTAGGACTTGTACTTACCGTTGCAACTTCAGTTTTCCCACAATTAGTTATCAGTTTAAAGAGAATCAAATTAGCAAGACGTCTTCGGGGCCAGAGCCGATCGGGATTTCACAATTGGCGGATGATTGCAATGCCACTTTTAGAGGATGCCATAGAGCGCTCACTTGATCTAGCAGCGGCGATGGAATCGCGTGGTTTTGGCCAGAAGGTGCGAAGAACTCGCTACCGCGCCGATAAATGGCAGAGCCAAGATCATCTCATCTTTCTTCCTGCACTCACCGCTCTGGTAGTTATTGGATATATCAATTTTGCACTGATCGAAAGTAGCTACCTCATACTACTTCTCATCTTTCTGCTGGCAGCCAGCTCTGCGGTATTGAGAGAAAATCAGAATGGAGCGATCAAACGGTGATCTCTTTTAGAAATGTTTCTCTGATCTATCCCAACTCTGAGACCACCGTCTTTGAAAACGTTACTTTTCAAGTCAATGAAGGTGAATTTCTCTTACTTATTGGTGCAACAGGAATTGGAAAATCAACTGCCCTTAAATTAATGAATGGGCTTGTCCCTCACCACACTGGTGGAATATTAAGCGGTGATATCAGCGTAGATGGAATCTCTACTCGCTCTGTTCAACCAGGTGAACTAGCCCATCTAATTGGAATAGTTGGCCAGAACCCGCTCCATGGCTTTGTTACCGATATCGTGGAAGAAGAGATTGCCTTTGCTATGGAATCTCTTGCCATTGATGAGAGCGCAATGCGTAAGCGAGTGGAAGAAGTCCTTGATCTACTGGCCTTAACTCCACTTCGAAGACGCTCCATCGCAACGCTATCTGGTGGTGAACAGCAGAGAGTTGCGATCGCTTCAGCCCTAGTGATGGCTCCCAAAATACTCCTTCTTGATGAACCAACAAGTGCTCTTGATCCCATTGCTGCCGAAGAGGTACTGGCCATCTTGCAACGAATTGTTCATGATCTAGGAATTACCGTTGTGATTGCAGAGCACCGGTTAGAGCGAGTAATTCATTATGCAGAGCGAATTATTTATATTGAATCTGATGGTTGCGTTAAAGTTGGATCGCCAGAGGAGATTATGCGAGGCGCATCCATAACTCCGCCAATTGTTGAATTAGCCAGAGTTCTTCAATTAGAGCAGATTCCACTCTCTGTTCGAGATGCTAAGCGGATGATCGCTGCCACACATTCTCCACTTGATCATCTTGATCCCACCGCTACCTCAATCAAATCAATTCAATCAACAAAGCCAGAGAT
>JAQCKU010000075.1 GCA_027592195.1 Actinomycetota bacterium | reverse complement strand
CTGCCTCTCCCATTTTTTTTGGAATTTTTACCTTTGCACTCTTAATGCTCCTTCTCTATTTCACGCTCCGGCTTGATCGCGATTAGTAACCACCTCACATCTTGGTGAAATACCTTTAGTGATAGCTCTATTCGGCGGAACTTTCGACCCAATTCACAATGGCCATCTCCATGTCATCAAGGAACTTCTTGGCTCAAAACGGTTTGAAAAAATAATTGTCATTCCATCAGGAGATCCTCAATTGAGAGCGGTGCCGATCGCCTCGAGTAAAGATCGATTAGCAATCGTGCAGTTAGCGATAGCTGATTTAAAGCTAGGTGATCTGGTAGAGGTCAGCGATTATGAAATTACAAAAGATGAACCATCCTTTGCTATCGACACCGTTCGATACTTTAAGAAGATCTATCCAGATCAAGAATTATCTTGGATTATTGGAAGTGATGCCTATAGCAAAATTGATCAATGGCGAGAGAGTGAGGCTCTCAGGCAGCTGATCTCCTTTATCGTGATTGAGCGGCCAGCGGTTGAAAGCTCTAGAGGGGCAGGAGCTGGCGCTACTAAAGATCAGGAAGATGATGATGGATACGATAGCTATGGATATGAAGATATTGATGCCTTATCTATCTCTGCAACAGATATAAGAGAGAAACTTTCAAAGCATGAGAGTATTGCAGATCTAACTGCGCAATCAGTTGAGAGATATATTATTGAGAGGAATTTATATGGCAGCGCGTGAGAAAAGTATCGAGCTGACCAGAAAAGCAGCGCTAGCTGCCGGGGAAAAACTGGGCCGTGATTTGGTAGCCATTGATCTCTCTGAGCAGATGGTTTTAAGTGAAGTTTTTCTCTTGGTTACGGGAGGAAATGAGAAGCAGGTTGAGGCGATTGCAGATGAGGTAGAGCGAAGCCTTGCCCTTGGTGGCGAAAAGCCAGCGAGAAAAGAGAGAACTGCCAATTGGATTCTTCTCGATTACTCCGATCTTGTCGTCCATATTCAAAGTGAGGAGCTACGTAGCTATTACATGCTCGATCGACTCTGGAATGATTGTCCGAGAATTGAAATTCCCCAAGCCCAGCGCGATCAAGTTGATTTGACCACCACGAGCGAGGCAGAGAAGTAGGAAGTTATAGATTGATATGAAACAGATAATTCTCTGGCGCCATGGCCAGACTGATTGGAATGTTGAAAATAGATTTCAAGGCAGTTCAGATATTCCATTAAATTCAGTAGGAAAATATCAGGCCCATAAGGCGGCTCAGATTTTGCGTGATATGGAGCCAACAAAAATCATCTCCAGTGACTTATCACGAGCCTTTTTCACCGCAGCTGCGCTATCAGAGTTAACTGGACTTGAGATCATTAAAGATCAGCGACTGCGAGAGACCCATGGTGGAAAGTGGGAAGGAAAGACTGGAGCAGAAAATCGTGCTGCAGATTCAGAGCGATTTATCCGATGGATCGATGGCGCCGATGATCCAGCTGGTGAAACTGGAGAGCGTAGAAGTGAAGTTGCCGCTAGAGCAGTTACCTCAATTTTCTCTCATATTAATCTCAATGAGCGGGAGAAAGATGAACGACTTGTTGTTGTAACCCATGGCGGAACCGCACGATGCATCCTGGGCTCAGTTTTAAAGATTGCCATGAGTGATTGGGGATCTATTGGAGGCCTTGCCAATGCATCCTGGTCTGTCGTGGAAGAGAGTCGCTATAGCTCATCTATCAAATGGCTTCTTGCAGAACATAATGCATTTACAGTTCCTGAACCTGTTCTTGGTGATGAGAGCGGAAGTAATGAGCTTTTAAATCCAAAACCATAACCGCAATATTGAGACCAAGATATTTGCGATAAGGTTGGAGTTATTGTCGGAAAATGGGGCTATAGCGCAGCTGGTAGCGCACCTGCATGGCATGCAGGGGGTCAGGGGTTCAAATCCCCTTAGCTCCACTCTATGAGCAAGGTTCACCCAATCACTCGGATCCCAGCGCGATGGCGCGCGAGCGATATTGGCGATCTGAGAGGGAAACGTTTTCTCATAACTGGGGGAACAAGTGGCATTGGTTTAGAGAGCGCTCGCGAGATTGCGCGCGCTGGCGGCGATGTGATCATTGCAGCGAGAGATCCGATTAAAGCGCAGCGGACTACTCTCTCGCTAGGTGCTTCACGTGTCTCATGGCTTGAGGCAGATTTATCTAATTTACTCTCGATTCGAAGCGCAGCAAGAAAAGTTGAAGGCGAGATAGATGTTCTCATCTTGAATGCTGAAATTATGGCAATTCCTTTTATGAAAAGTAGTGATGATCTTGAGATGCAGATGGCGGTAAATCATTTTGGCCACTTTGCTTTAGCGAATTTACTACGAGAGAAAATAAGAGATCGAGTTATCTCTGTCTCGAGCGTTGCGCATAAAATGGGGGATTTTGGAAGTGGATCTATTGATGAGATTGAAAGTAGATCTCGTGGTGATTTTGAAGATCTTAATATGGAATATTCTCCATGGCGGGTCTATGGCGCTAGTAAGTTAGCAAATATTTTATTTACCTTTGAGTTAGAGCGATTGGCACGAAAATCTGGAGCATCTTTTATCTCAGCAGTAGTTCACCCAGGTTATTCCAATACCAATCTTCAATATCTAGCCCCAGAGCTCTCTGGAGATCTTCGAAAAGTTCAAGGGATGAAAATAGTCAATAAAATTGTTGCGCAATCAGCTGCAATGGGAGCGCTTCCAACCCTGGCGGCAGCAACGATCCCAGGCATCTCTGGCGGTAGCTTTATTGGTCCGGGCGGGATCATAGAAATGCGCGGCCATCCAAAATTTGTGAGAGCTCGCCAGTTGGCATATGACCAGCAGTTGGCGAGAAATCTCTGGCATGTGAGTGAAGAGATTACCGGCGTAAAGTGGAGTTAATCTCTTACGCCAATCGGTTCATTAACTCCATTCTTCAAAGGTAAAGTTCGCACCTATGGTTGAGCGAACCCACGAGGCATACGACATTCAAGGCGTGCAGGAGAAGTGGCTTGCCCGGTGGGATCAACTCAACCCATTTCGCTCCTCAACTCCAGATGATCCGCGCCCGAAAAAATATGTACTCGATATGTTTCCTTATCCTTCGGGCGATCTCCATATGGGACATGCAGAGGCATATGCACTCGGTGATGTAATTGCTAGATATTGGATTTTAAAAGGATTTAATGTTCTTCATCCGATGGGCTGGGATGCCTTTGGTTTACCGGCAGAGAATGCGGCGATTAAAAGAAATTCTGATCCGCGAGAGTGGACCTATGAAAATATTGCAACGCAGAGAGCGTCGATGCGTCGATTTGCCTGCTCCTTTGATTGGGATCGCACATTTAATACCTGCGACCCGGAGTACTACCGATGGAATCAATGGATCTTTCTTAAGTTTTATGAGAAAGGTCTTGCCTATCGAAAAGACTCTCCGGTTAATTGGTGTCCAGATTGCCAGACTGTCTTGGCAAATGAACAGGTTGTTGCTGGTTTATGTGAGCGATGCGATAACCCGGTAACCAAGAAAAAACTAACCCAGTGGTATTTTAAAATTACCGATTATGCAGATCGCCTCCTTGAGGATATGAAAGAGCTTGAAGGTAAGTGGCCTGAAAAAGTTCTTACTATGCAACGTAACTGGATTGGGAAATCAACGGGAGCAAAGGTTGATTTTAAAGTTGATGGGAGCGATCTTTCGCTAACAGTTTTTACCACAAGGCCAGATACGCTCCATGGCGCAACTTTTATGGTGGTTGCAGTCGATAGCGAGCTCGCCCGAACTTTGGTTAGAGGTAGCGGGTGCGAGGCAGAGTTTGAGAAATATTTTAATTCGGTCAAATCTGCAAGTGATATTGATCGACTCGCCACTGATCGAGAGAAAAGCGGTGTTTTCTTAGGTCGCCATGCCATCAATCCCGTCAACCAAGAGCTAATTCCGATCTGGGCAAGTGATTACGTTCTTGCAGATTATGGAACTGGCGCCATTATGGCTGTTCCCGCCCACGATCAACGCGATTTAGATTTTGCCCTTGCGATGGATCTTCCGATTCGAGTTGTTGTGGAGAGTGAAGAAGAAGATCCACATATCTCCAAGGTGGCAATTAGCGGTGATGGAAAGTTAATTAACTCAGGCTCGATCACCGGGTTAGATGTCAAGGAAGCGATAGCAAAGATTGTTGGAGAGCTGGAAGATAAAAAGCTCGGCTCGCGAACTGATAATTATCGATTACGTGATTGGCTCATCTCTCGTCAGAGATTTTGGGGGACCCCAATTCCGATTATCCACTGCCCAGAATGTGGCGAAGTTCCACTTCCCGAGAGCTCACTTCCTGTTCTTCTTCCAACTGCAAAAGATTTAGATCTCAAACCAAAAGGCGTTTCACCACTTGCCACCGCAAGTGAGTGGGTTTCCCAACCTTGCCCCAGATGCTCAGCTCCGGCACTTCGTGATACCGACACTATGGATACCTTTGTTGATTCTTCTTGGTATTTTCTCCGTTTCACAAGCTCTCACGTTGATAGCGCACCTTTTGATGATGCTGCGGTAAAGCAGTGGCTACCGGTTGATCAATATGTTGGCGGTGTGACACATGCAATTTTGCACCTGCTCTATTCACGCTTTTTTACCAAAGCACTTTTTGATATGGGATATCTAGACTTTACCGAACCATTTACCAGGCTTCTTAATCAAGGAATGGTTCTTATGGATGGCTCGGCGATGAGTAAGAGCCGTGGAAATCTTGTCCGACTCTCCGATGAGCTTGCTATCCACGGCGTCGATGCGATCCGATTATCGTTGATTTTTGCAGGCCCTCCTGAAGATGATATTGATTGGAGCGATGTATCCCCGAGTGGATCAGTGAAGTTTCTGAGTAGGGTCTGGCGGCTAGCAAAAGATGTCAGCTCTGCGCGCGGGATAGATTTTAAAGACGGAGATCTCGCGCTAAGGAAAATAACCCATCGATCTATTGCCGATATCTCCTTTGCTGTTGAATCTTTCCGCTTTAATGTTGCGATCGCTCGAGTGATGGAGCTAGTTAATGCGGCACGAAAAGCGATTGATTCTGGAGTAGGTGGGGCAGATCCTGCAGTCCGTGAAGCGGTGGAAGCGATCGCGATTAGCCTCTCTCTCGTTGCGCCATATATGGCAGAGGAGATCTGGGAAATTCTTGGCCATCAACCATCTATCGCTAACGCTGCCTGGCCAACTGTTGATCCAACGCTA
The DNA here is from genome assembly GCA_027592195.1 of Actinomycetota bacterium. Taxonomy (GTDB): domain Bacteria; phylum Actinomycetota; class Actinomycetes; order Nanopelagicales; family Nanopelagicaceae; genus SYAN01. Next base: position 270 of record JAQCKU010000075.1, on the reverse strand, counting down.
CTTCTGGAAGATAGCGTGATTGCTATTTTGCAAGTTAATGGAAAGATTCTAGATCGGATAGAAGTTTCGCCATCAATAAAGGATGAAGAACTTGAGAAAGTTGCTTTAGAAAATAACGAGATTAAAGCTGGGCTGGAAGGTAAGTCGATAAATAAAATTATTGTCAGGGCTCCAAAGCTAGTTAATATCGTTATCTCTTAAATCCACAAGATTGCGCGATACACAGCGAGATTAGATGGTAGAAAGTGGTATCTCGTATAACTAGTTTGA